>JBKHEO010000112.1:0-6155 GCA_046540755.1 Halomonas sp.
CCCTGGCCTCGGCGTCCAGCCGCTGGGCGGTCTGGTCCACGCCGCGCAGCCAGGCGAGCAGCACCGCCCCCAGGGCGACGAAGCCGCCGGCCAGCCACAGGCCGGTGTCGTAGTGGCCGCTGGCCTCGGCGAGCATGCCGGTGAGCGCCGGGGCGAGGATCTGGGCGGCGCCGTAGGCCAGCGTCATGCGCCCCATCAGCCGCGCCGGGCTCTGCGGGTAGAGCCGGCCGGCCATGGTCAGCACCAGGCTCACGCAGCCCAGGAAGGTGCCCCCGTAGAGCACGGCGCTGGCCAGCACCCCGGCCAGGCTGTCGGTGAGCGCCGGCAGCACGATCCCCACCACCTGCAGCGCCATGGCCGCGATCAGCGCGCCGAGATAGCCGATCCAGCGCGCCACCAGGTCCCACAGCATCACCGCCGGCGCCGCGGCCAGCCCCACCAGGGCGAAGGTCCAGTTGCCGGCGCCGGCCAGCAGCGGTTCGCGTTCGACGATGGCGACGATGAAGGTGGCGCTGATCACGTAGCCGTAACCGGCGCAGAAGTAGGCGGCCAGCATCAACCGCATGAAGGTGCGGCTGGGCGGCCGGGCCTGTCGCGGTTTGCCGCCGGCCCCTTCCACCGGCCTGGCGGGCCGCGGCAACCAGCGCCAGGCGGGAACCAGCAGCGCTCCGGCCAGGACCGCGAAGCCCCACCACTGCGCCTGCCAGTCGAGGGACAGGCGCAGCATCAGCTCCACCGCCAGGGCCGCCAGCAGCATGCCCAGGCCCAGCCCTGCGAAGTGGATGCCCAGCTCGCCGCGATGGCCGTGCTGGATCAGCCAGTGCAGGATCAGCCCCGAGGCGAGCAGCATGGCACCGCTGCTGGAGAAGCCCGCCACGAAGCGCAGCGCCGCCCAGGCCCAGAAGTTCTCGGTCAGCGCCATGCCAGCGGTGGAGGCGAGCGCCAGCACCAGGGTGAGCCGGTAGAGGCTGTCCTTGAGGCGGATGCTGCCGATGGAGGCGGCGGTAAGCGCCCCGAGCATGTAGCCGGCATAGTTGAGGGCGGCCAGCCAGCCACCATCGGCGTCGGAGAGCCAGGTCTGCTGCTGCATCACCGGCAGCAGCGGGGTGTAGGCGAAGCGGGCCACGCCGACGCACAGCAGCTGGCTGAAGAGCCCCGCCAGCAATACGCGGTAACGCGGTGAAAGAAGAGAGGGCTTGGCCATGCCTGGCCTCCATGTTCCCGGGAAGCGGGCACCCGGCGGTACCCTGACAGGCGCTACCTTAGCCTAAGGCGGCAACCGGCATGGGGATGTGCGACCAAATGGCAACGCCCGCCGCGGAACTTGGTACTCTCTCGGGTCGGATCCACGGCAATGCGAGGACGCCCCATGTGGGATGAGCGCTACAGCACCGACGACTACCTCTACGGCACCGAGCCCAACGACTTCCTGCGCGAGCACGCAGCGCTGATCGGCGAGCCGCCCCGGGACGTGCTCTGCCTGGCCGACGGCGAGGGGCGCAATGGCGTCTACCTGGCCAGCCTCGGCCACCGGGTCACCTCGGTGGATGCCTCCGCGGTGGGCATCGAGAAGGCGCTGCGGCTGGCCGAGGAGAAGGGTGTGGCGCTGACCACCCTGCACGCCGACCTCACCGAGCACGAGTTCGCCCCCGGGAGCGTCGACGCCGTGGTGTCGATCTTCTGCCATGTCCCGGCGGCGGGGCGCCCGCACCTGCACCGCCAGGTGGTGCGGGCGCTGAGGCCAGGCGGCGTGCTGATCCTGGAGGCCTACACCCCGGACCAGGTCCCCCGCGACACCGGCGGGCCGGACACCCCCGACCGTACCCCCACCGCCGCCGAGCTCGACGCGGCCTACGCCGAGCTCTCGATCGAACTCAGCCGGGAGTGCGAACGCAGGGTGGTGGAGGGGCGCGGCCACACCGGGCCCGGCTGCGTGGTCCAGTTTATCGCCCGCAAGCGCTGACCCCCGACAACAAGGAGACCCCATGAACCCCGTGACAGACCGCCTCAGGGCCATCGCTTCCCCCGCCATCGGCCTGGGCTGCATGAACCTCTCCCACGGCTATGGCCAGCCGGTCCCCGAGGCCGAGGCGCTGCGCGCCCTGGCCGAGGCCTTCGAGATGGGCTATCGCCACTTCGACACCGCCACCCTGTATGGCGCCACCGCCAACGAGCGCGTGGTGGGCAAGGCGCTCGCCGGCCGGCGCGACGAGATCCTGCTGGCCAGCAAGTGTGGCATGGCCATGGACCCCGAGCTCGGCCGCAAGGTGATCGACGGCCGCCCCGAGACCCTGCGCCGCCAGTGCGAGGCGAGCCTCGCGCGCCTGCAGACCGAGCATATCGACCTCTACTACCTGCACCGCTGGGACAAGACGGTGCCCATCGAGGAGAGCGTGGGCGAGCTGGCGCGGCTGGTGGCGGAGGGCAAGATCGGCGCCATTGGCCTCTCCGAGGTCTCGGCTGCCACCCTGCGCCGGGCCCGCGCCGAGCATCCCATCGCCGCGGTCCAGACGGAGTACTCGCTGTGGACCCGCAACCCGGAGATCGCGGTGATCGAGGCGTGCCGCGAGGAGGAGACGCTGTTCGTGGCCTTCAGCCCGCTGGGGCGCGGCTTCCTCGCCGGGGCCATCCAGGCCGACACGCCCCTGGCCGAGGGCGACGTGCGCCGCAACATGCCGCGCTTCAAGGCCGAGAACCTGGCGCAGAACCTGCCACTGCTGGCCGAACTGGACGCCGTGGCGGACGAGCTCGGGGTCACCGGCGGGCAGCTGGCGCTGGCCTGGCTGCGTGCCAAGGGGGATGACATCCTGCCGATCCCCGGCACCCGCAGCGTGGCCCACATGCGCGAGAACCTGGCCGCCGAGCCGCTTACCCTGACGCCTGGGGTCGTGGCGCACTTGGACGCGCTGTTCGCCCCGGGGCGCATCGTCGGGGGGCGCTATGCCGAGGCGCTGCAGGCGGAGGTGGACACCGAGGAGTTCGCCTGAGAACGCCGCAGACGCGACAGGCCGGGCGGCATGCCCGGCCTGTCGTGTCTCGCCGGCGAGCGGCGACTCAGTTGTCGGTGGCCTCCTCGACCTCGTCACCGGCCTCCTCGACCGCCTCGTCGACCTCCTCGCCGGCCTCCTCGGCAGGCCCCTGCTCATCCTCGCAGGCCGCCAGGCCCAGGGTCAGCAGTCCGGCCAGCAGGGCCAGGGCGACTCTCCGTGACAGCGTGCGTTGCATGCGCTTCTCCTCCTGAGAATTGAAAGGGTCGGGTGGCGTATCGCCACCTTATCACGCTAACGGCATCGGCGACCCCCTTCCACCGCATCGCGTAACGCTGCGTGATGACGGGTGACCGTCGTGCAAGCGAAAAAAAAGGGCGCACCCCCGAAGAGACGCGCCCACATGACCACTCGTATGACTCAAACAGCCGTTTCATCATAGCCGAGGCAACGGCGAATTTCAAACACTCGTTTCAGGGTCTCCGCGGCCGAGCCCGGGCCGCCGCATGACGCCGCAGCGGGCCGGGTGCTATGATCCATGGCCAGAAATAACGACGCGTAGACACCAACAGCACAACGAGGAATCCGGCTTGTCACACTTACCGGTGATCGTCGGCATGGGCGGCGTGAACCCTGCCGGCAGAACCTCGGGCCATCAGGCGTTTCGCCGCACCGTGCTCGACGCCCTGCCCGCGGAGGACCAGGCCCGCACCCTGCTGGGCCTGGCCGCCATGATGCGCCTGGCCAGTGGCCAGGAGGACGGCAGTTGGCACAGCGCCGACGGACAGCCCCTCGATCCCGCCGCCATCATCGAGCAGACCCGCCAGCAGGTGCTCGACCACACCCTGATTCGCCGCATCGATGACCCGCGCTTCAACGACGCGGGGCTGCCCGCCAACCGCCGCGCCAGCCTGGCGCTGGAGGCGCCGATCACCTTCCGCATCCGCCGCCGCCAGCTGCCCCAGGACCTGCCGCCCACCTGGCAGGTGCGCGAGCTCGACCGCCGGCTGCTCGAGGTTACCGTGCCCCCCGGCGAGATGGACGTGATGCTGCCCGAGCATCGTCCCGCCCAGGTGCGCGCCGCCGGCCAGCTGCCCAGCGGCTTCGAGCCCGACCGCCTCTACCGCAGCGTGCACCACCCGCGCGGCCTCTCCATGGCGATCTTCGCCGCCAGCGACTGCCTGGGCGACAGCGGCCTGGCCTGGGACGACCTGCGCGACCGGCTCGACCCCGACGAGGTCGCCGTCTACGCCGGCAACTCCATCGGCCAGCTCGACGACGAGGGCTGGGGCGGCCTGCTCAAGAGCTTCGTCTCCGGCAACCGCGCCACCTCCAAGCAGATGCCGCTGGGCTACGGCCAGATGCCCGCCGACTTCCTCAACGCCTATGTGCTGGGCAGCGTGGGCGGCACCGGCGCGGCCCTGGGCGCCTGCGCCAGCTTCCTCTACAACCTGCGCCTGGGGGTGGACGATATCCGCGCCGGACGCCGCCGGGTGGCGATGGTGGGCACCGCGGATGCGCCGGTGACCCCCGAGATCATCGAGGGCTTCCGCGCCATGGGCGCCCTGGCCGACGACGACAGCCTGCGGGCGCTCGACGCCCTGGAGCTGCTCACCGACGCCGACTACCAGCGCGCCTGTCGCCCCTTCGCCCGCAACTGCGGCTTCACCATCGCCGAGTCCAGCCAGTTCGTGATGCTGATGGACGACGCCCTGGCCCTCGAGGTGGGCGCCGAGATCCTCGGCAGCGTGCCGGATGTGTTCGTCAACGCCGACGGCTGGAAGCGCTCCATCTCCGCGCCGGGCATCGGCAACTACATCACCCTGGGCAAGGCCGCTTCCCTGGTGCGCGAGCTGCTCGGCGAGCGGGCGCTGCGCGAGCGCACCTTCCTGCACGCCCACGGCACCAGCACCCCCAAGAACCGGGTGACCGAGTCCCATGTCTTCGACCTGGTGGCCCAAGCCTACGGCATCGAGACATGGCCGGTGGTGGCGGTGAAGGCCTACGTCGGCCACTCCCAGGGCAGCGCCGCCGGCGACCAACTGGCCAGCGCCCTGGGCAGCTTCGCCCACGGCCTGCTGCCGGGCATCGCCAACCTCGATGCGGTGGCCAACGATGTCCACGCCGAGCGCCTGCGGCTCTCTCGGGAGGCGCAGCGGTTCGAGGCGGATGCCGCCTTCATCAACGCCAAGGGCTTCGGCGGCAACAACGCCACCGGCGTGGTGCTGTCGCCCGCGGTGACCGAACGGCTGCTGGTAAAGCGCCACGGCGAGGCCGCCGTGGCCGCCTGGCAGGAGCGCCGCGAGGCGACCCGCGAGGCCGCCGACGCCTATCGCCGCCAGGCCGACCAGGGGCACTTCGCCCCCCGCTACCGCTTCGGCGAGGGCGTGCTGGAAGGGCCTGAGCTCGCGGTCAGCGACACCGAGATCCAGATCCCCGGCTACGCCCGACCGGTCTCGCTGGCGGTGCACAACCCCTTCGGCAGACTCGAGGAGTGACGGCGATGAACATCGCGATATACCCCGGCACCTTCGACCCCATCACCAATGGCCACTTCGATCTGATCGAGCGCGCCGCCCGGCTGTTCGACAAGGTGGTGGTGGCCATCGCCACGAGTCCCGGCAAGGGCCCCACCCTGGCTATCGACACGCGGATCGCCCTGGCCCGGGAGGTCACCGCCGGGCTCGACAACATCGAGGTGGTCGGCTTCTCGGGACTGATGACCGAGTTCATGAAGCAGCAGCAGGCGCGGGTGCTGCTGCGTGGCCTGCGCGCGGTCTCCGACTTCGAGTACGAGCTGCAACTGGCCAACATGAACCGTGCCCAGATGCCGGAGCTGGAGACCGTCTTCCTCACCCCGGCGGTGGAGAACTCCTATATCTCCTCCACCCTGGTGCGGGAGATCGCCAGGCTGGGCGGCGACATCTCGCAGCATGTCCACCCAAGGGTCGCCACGACGCTGAAGAGCCATTACAATACCTGACCAAAGGACTCGGGATTGCACCGAGCCGCGGCCAGCGACCTTCCGCGAGGTATCCCCATGGCCCTGATGATCACCGACGAATGCATCAACTGCGATGTCTGCGAACCCGAATGCCCCAACGGCGCCATCTCGCCCGGGGAGGAGATCTACGTCATCGACCCGTCACTGTGCACCGAGTGCGTCGG
>JBKHEO010000113.1:0-6073 GCA_046540755.1 Halomonas sp.
GATTGGCCGCCGCCATGGCCGCGGCGTTACAATGGGGCATCCGCGCCGGAACTACCGGCGCGGGCGCCGTCGCAAGCCCCTACCGGAGTCGCCGTGTCCGACGAGACCCCCGCCGCCGCCCCCCAACGCCTGTCCGATGCCGACCGCCTGCGCGCCCTGCGCCAGGGGCTTTCCGGCGTGCTGCTGCGCGACCGCGCGAGTCTCGAGAAGCGCCTCAAGGGCCTGGCCCGGCGGCTGAAGGAGGGCAAGCCGGTGGACCGTGGCCTCGGCGAGGTGGAGAAGGCCGTGGCGCGCTCCGCCGGCCTGGTGGAGCGCCGCGCCGCGCGCCCGGTGACCCTCAACTATCCCCCCGAGCTGCCGGTGGCGGAGCGCCGCGAGGATATCCTCGCGGCGCTCAGGGAGCATCAGGTGGTGGTGGTGGCCGGCGAGACCGGCTCGGGCAAGACCACCCAGCTGCCCAAGCTCTGCCTGGAGCTCGGCCTCGGCCGGCGCGGCCTGATCGGCCACACCCAGCCGCGCCGCCTGGCGGCGCGCTCGGTGGCCACGCGCCTGGCCGAGGAGCTCGAGACCCCGCTGGGCGAGCAGGTGGGCTACCAGGTGCGCTTCACCGACCAGAGCGGCGACGACACCCTGGTCAAGCTGATGACCGACGGCATCCTGCTGGCCGAGACCCGTCACGATCCGGACCTCAGCCGTTACGAGGCGATCATCATCGACGAGGCCCACGAGCGCAGCCTCAACATCGACTTCCTGCTCGGCTACCTGCGGCGCCTGCTGCCGCGCCGCCCCGACCTCAAGGTGATCATCACCTCGGCCACCATCGACGTGACGCGCTTCGCCGAGCACTTCGCCCTGCCGGGAAGGGGGGGCGCGCCGACGCCGGCGCCGGTGGTGGAGGTCTCCGGGCGCACCTACCCGGTGGAGGTGCGCTACCGGCCGCTCTCGCGCGAGGCCGACGACGAGGAGGATCGCACCCTCCAGGAGGGGATCCTCCATGCGGTGGAGGAGATCGAGCAGGTCGAGCGCGAGAAGGGCTGGCTGCACGGCCCCCGGGACGTGCTGGTGTTCCTGCCCGGCGAGCGCGAGATCCGCGAGACCGCCGACACCCTGCGCCGCGCCGACCTCCGGGGCACCGAGATCCTGCCGCTCTACGCGCGGCTCTCCAATGCCGAGCAGAACCGCGTCTTCGCCCCCCACAAGGGGCGGCGCATCGTGCTGGCCACCAACGTCGCCGAGACCTCGCTGACCGTGCCGGGCATCCGCTACGTGATCGACCCGGGACTGGTGCGCATCAGCCGCTACAGCTACCGCTCCAAGATCCAGCGCCTTCCGGTGGAGCCCATCAGCCAGGCCAGCGCCGACCAGCGCAAGGGGCGCTGCGGCCGCGTGGCCGAGGGTGTCTGCATCCGCCTCTACGACGAGGCCGACTTCCTCTCGCGCCCCGCGTTCACCGACCCCGAGATCCGCCGCACCAACCTGGCCTCGGTGATCCTCTCGATGCTCTCGCTCAGGCTCGGCGACATCGAGGACTTCCCCTTCGTCGACCCGCCGGATGCACGTTTCGTCACCGACGGCCTGAAGCTGCTCTTCGAGCTGGGCGCGGTGGACGAGGCGAGTCGCCTCACGCCCCTGGGGCGGCGCCTGGCGCGGCTGCCCATCGACCCGCGCCTGGCGCGCATGGTGCTGGCCGGGGCCGAGCAGGGCGGCCTGCGCGAGGTGCTGATCGTGGTCGCCGGGCTGGCGGTGCAGGACCCCCGGGAGCGCCCGACGGAGAAGCGCCAGGCCGCCGACCAGGCCCACCGCCGCTGGCAGGACCCGGAGTCCGACTTCATGGCGCTGCTCAACCTCTGGCACGGCTTCGAGGCGGCCCGCGAGGCGCTCTCCGGCAACCAGCTGCGGCGCTGGTGCAAGGAGCACTACATCAACTACCTGCGCATGCGCGAGTGGCACGACACCTTCCGCCAGCTGCGCCAGCTGCTGCGCGACATGGAGATCGAGGTGCCGCCGCCGCGTGCGGCCGAACCCGAAGCGGAGGACCAGGCGCGCGCCGAGGCGCGTCGCCAGGGGGTGGCGACCCTGCATCGCGCGCTGCTCCCGGGGTTGCTCTCCCACCTCGGGCTGCTGACCGAGAACCGCGAGTATCTGGGGGCGCGCAACCGCAAGTTCGTGATCCATCCCGGCTCCGGCCTGGCGAAGAAGGCGCCCAAGTGGCTGATGGCCTTCGAGCTGGTGGAGACCTCGCGGCTCTTCGCCCGCACCGTGGCGCGGATCGACCCGCGCTGGATCGAGCCTGCGGCCGAACACCTGGTCAAGCGCAGCTACTCCGACCCGCACTGGGAGATGAAGCGTGCCCAGGTGGTGGCCAGGGAGCAGGTGACCCTGTTCGGCCTGCCCATCGTCTCGGGCCGCCGCGTCCACTACGGCCCCATCGCCCCGGCCGAGGCCCGCGAGCTCTTCATCCGCCGCGCCCTGGTGGAGGGCGAGTTCCGCACCCGTGGCGAGTTCTTCGCCCACAACCGCGCCCTGGTCGAGGAGGTGGAGGATCTCGAGGACCGTGCCCGTCGTCGCGACATCCTGGTGGACGAGGAGACCCTCTTCGCCTTCTACGACGAGCGCCTCCCCGCGGACATCGTCAACGGCAAGGGCTTCGAGGCGTGGCGCAAGAAGGCCGAGGCCGAGGACCCCGGGATCCTCAGGTTCGACCGTGACGCCCTGCTGGCCCGGGAGGCCAGCGAGGTCACTCGGGGGGACTACCCCGACGAGCTCCTCCTCGACGGGGTGCGCTACCCGCTCTCCTACCACTTCCAGCCCGGTGCCGAGGACGACGGCGTCACCCTCACCGTGCCCGCGGCGATGCTCTCCCAGCTGCCGGTGGCGCGCCTGGAGTGGCTGGTGCCGGGGCTGCTGCGCGAGAAGTGCATCGCCCTGATGAAGTCGCTGCCCAAGGCGATCCGCCGCCAGGTGGTGCCGATCCCCGACTGGGTCGACGCCGCCCTGGAGGCGATGGCCCCGGACGATATCCCGCTCACCGAGGCGCTGGGCGAGTTCCTGCGCCGCCGTACCGGGGTGCGGGTCCATCCCGACGACTGGCGCCTCGATCAGCTCGAGCCACACCTGATCATGAACCTGCGCGTGGTCGACCACGAGGGGCGCCCCCTGGGCCAGGGGCGCGATCCCCGGGCGCTGGAAAGGCGCTTCGAGGAGGCCGCGGGGGAGGGCGCCCGCGCCCTGGCCCGGGAGGCCAGCGCCGCCGACGACCTGGCCGGCCTGCCCGAGGTGGCGCTGCCGGAGTCCCGAGTGACCACCCAGGCCGGCATCCGGGTCGAGGCCTTCCCGGCGCTGGTGCCCCACGGCGACGCCTTCCGGGTCGAGCTCTTCGACCACCCCGGCAAGGCGCGCCTGGCCCATCGCCACGGCGTGGTGGCCCTGGCCATGCGGGAGCTGCCCCAGGCGGTGCGCGAGATCGAGCGCCTCAAGGGGGTGGAGACCTGTGCGCTGCTGTTCGCCAAGGTGGGCAGCCGGCGCCAGCTCGCCGACGACCTGGTGCGCGCGGTGTTCGCCCGGGTGGTGGCGGTGGACCCGCTGCCGCGCTCCGCCGAGGCCCTCGAGGAACGCCTGGCCGAGTGCCGGAATGCGCTGCGCCCGGAGGCGGAGCGCCTGCTGGAGCCCCTCGAGGCGGCCCTCAAGGGCCACCTGGCGGTGACCAAGGCGTTGAAGGGCAACCTCAGCCTGGCCCTGGCGCTGGTATACGCTGACCTCAAGGCGCAGATGGCCCGGCTGGTGCATCCCGGCTTCATCGCCGAGGCGGGGGAGTGGCTGGAGGCGTATCCTCGCTACATGGAGGCGGCGCTGATCCGGCTGGAGAAGGCGCCGCGGGAGCGCCACCGCGACCAGATGCAGATGCAGGAGGTCCAGGACTTCGAGGCGCGGCTCGAGGCGCGCCTGGAGAGCGAGCGGCGCGGCGGCGTGGTGCCGCCGGCGCTCGACGAGTTCCGCTGGTGGATCGAGGAGCTCAGGGTCTCGCTCTTCGCCCAGCAACTGGGCACGGCCTTCCCGGTCTCCGCCAAGCGCCTCGAGAAGCGCTGGGCAGAGATCACCGGGCGCGGATAAGGCGCCCGGCCATGGCGGTCGCCGAGGCTCCGGCCGCGACAAGGAGAGACGCATGACGCAAGTGGTGATCACCGGCACGGGACTCTTCACGCCGGCGCACAGCATCGACAACGACGCCCTGGTGGCGTCCTACAACGCCTGGGTGGACGCCGAGAACGCGCGCCATGCCGAGGCGATCGCCGCCGGGGAGCGCGAGCCCCTGGTGCCCTCCAGCCGCGAGTTCATCGTCAAGGCGTCGGGCATCCACAGCCGCCATGTGCTGGACGCCGAGGGCATCCTCGACCCTGAGCGCATGCGTCCGCGGCTGCGCGAACGCGGCAACGACGAGCCCTCGCTCCAGTGCGAGATGGGCCTGGACGCCGCCCGCCAGGCGCTCGACGCGGCGGGAGTTGCCGCCGCCGACATCGACCTGGTGATCGTCGGCTGCTCCAACCTGGAGCGCCCCTATCCGGCGGTGGCGGTGGAGCTGCAGGCCGCCCTGGGCGCCGGCGGCTACGCCTTCGACATGAACGTGGCCTGCAGCTCGGCCACCTTCGCCATCGAGACCGCGGCCAACGCCCTCCGCGCCGGCAACGCCACCCGTGCCCTGGTGGTCAACCCCGAGATCTGCTCGGCGCACCTCAACTTCCGTGACCGCGACAGCCACTTCATCTTCGGCGATGCCTGCACCGCCATCGTACTGGAGCGCGACGACCTGGCGAGTGCCGACGGGCGCTTCGTGATCCTCGGCACCCGGCTGGTGACGCGCTTCTCCAACGCCATCCGCAACAACGCCGGCTTCCTCAACCGGGTCACCGACGCCGACCCGCTGGCCGTGGACAAGCTCTTCGTCCAGGAGGGGCGGCGGGTGTTCAAGGAGGTCTGCCCGCTGGTGGCGGCGCTGATCCATGAGCACCTGGCGAGCCTGGACCTCGGCGGCGACGACCTGGCACGGCTCTGGCTGCACCAGGCCAACCGCCACATGAACGACATGATCGCGCGGCGCGTGCTGGGCCATGAACCGAGCCCGGAGCAGGCACCGATCATCCTCGACCGCTACGCCAATACCAGCTCGGCGGGCTCCATCATCGCCTTCCACCTGCATCGCGACGACCTGGCCGTCGGTGACACCGGGGTGATCTGCTCCTTCGGTGCCGGCTACAGCGCGGGCAGCGTGGTGGTGCGCCGCCGTCATTAACGGCATGATCGATTCGAACAACCGCAGGGAGACCACGATGAGCGACGACAAGGCACAGGGACGGCGCGGCGCTCGCGCCCTGTCGGCACTCGCGGCCGCCGCACTGCTGGCCGGCTGCGCCAGCGGCGGCGGCGCGCAGGAGGAGCCGCCCCCCGAGGACCCCTGGGAGGGCTTCAACCGCAAGGTGTTCGCCTTCAACGAGGTGGTGGACCGCTACGCGCTGAAGCCGGTGGCCCGGGGCTATCGCTTCATCACCCCGGACCCGGTGGAGACCGGGGTGGGCAACTTCTTCGCCAACCTTGGCGAGCCGCGCACCGCCCTCAACAGCCTGCTGCAGGGCAAGCCCGGCAACGCCGGCATCGCCACGGCGCGCTTCGTGATCAATACCACGGCGGGCGTCGGCGGCCTGTGGGACCTCGCCACCCATCTGGAGGTCACCGGTCGCGAGGAGGACTTCGGCCAGACCCTGGGCGTCTGGGGCTGGGTGGACTCCCGCTACCTGGTGCTGCCGCTGCTGGGGCCCAGCACAGTGCGGGACGCCGGCGGACTGCCGGTGGACAGGTACAGCTACCCGACCACCTATATCGAGGATGACGAGACCCGGCTCGGCCTCACCGCGCTGCGCCTCGTCGATACCCGCGCCGGGCTGCTCGACCAGGAGGAGATGATCCGGGGCGACCGCTACACTTTCATCCGCGACGCCTACCTGCAGCAGCGGCGCTTCGAGGTCAGCGACGGCGAGACGGGCGACGACCCCTTCGCCAGCGACGACTTCGACTTCGACGA
>JBKHEO010000114.1:0-5876 GCA_046540755.1 Halomonas sp.
CGAACACGCTTTCCAGGACACTCCCATGGGTTTCAACTGCGGTATCGTCGGCCTGCCCAACGTCGGCAAGTCGACCCTCTTCAACGCCCTGACCAAGTCCGGCATCGATGCCGAGAACTTCCCCTTCTGCACCATCGAGCCCAACGTCGGCATCGTGCCGATGCCCGACCCGCGCCTCGACCGGCTCGCCGAGATCGTCAAGCCGCAGAAGGTGATTCCCACCACCATGGAGTTCGTCGACATCGCCGGCCTGGTGGCGGGCGCCTCCAAGGGCGAGGGGCTCGGCAACCAGTTCCTGGCCAACATCCGCGAGACCCAGGCGATCGCCCACGTGGTGCGCTGCTTCGACAACGACAACGTCATCCACGTGGCCAACCAGATCGACCCGCGGGCCGATATCGAGACCATCAACCTGGAGCTGGCGCTGGCCGATCTGGACACCGTCGAGCGGGCCATCCAGCGCCTGGTGCGCGTCGTCAAGGGCGGCGACAAGGAGGCGATCGCCACCAAGGCGATCCTCGACCGCATCCAGCCCCACCTCGCCGAGGGCCAGCCGCTGAGAAGCTTCGGCCTCGACGAGGACGAGAAGCGCCAGCTCAAGAGCTTCGGCTTCCTGACGCTCAAGCCCACCATGTACATCGCCAACGTCAACGAAGACGGCTTCCAGGACAACCCCTACCTCGAGGTGGTCAACGAGATCGCCGCCGAGGAGGGCGCCGTAGTGGTGCCGGTGTGCAATCAGATCGAGGCCGAGATCGCCGAACTCGACGAGGAGGAGCGCGCCATGTTCCTCGACGAGATGGGCATGGAGGAGCCGGGGCTGGACCGGGTGATCCGCGCCGGCTACGCCCTGCTCGGCCTGCAGACCTACTTCACCGCCGGCCCCAAGGAAGTGCGCGCCTGGACGGTGAAGGTGGGCGCCACCGCCCCCGAGGCCGCCGGCGTGATCCACACCGACTTCCAGAAGGGCTTCATCCGCGCCGAGGTGATCGCCTACGACGACTTCGTCGCCCTGGGTGGCGAGCAGGGCGCCAAGGATGCCGGCAAGTGGCGCCTGGAGGGCAAGGAGTACGTGGTCCAGGACGGCGACGTGATCCAC
Organism: Halomonas sp.; assembly: GCA_046540755.1. GTDB lineage: Bacteria > Pseudomonadota > Gammaproteobacteria > Pseudomonadales > Halomonadaceae > Halomonas. The sequence goes on from JBKHEO010000114.1 coordinate 1,100, forward strand.
TTCCGCTTCAACGTCTGAGTCCCTTCTTCCCCTCTTCCCTGCCCCTCGCGCCCCCGCACCCTAGGGGGCGCCTGCGTTGAGCCGCCGTGACCATCGCCCGGCCGGGGGCTCCCCCGCCGCGCCTTATGCATGCCACAATGACGCTATTCCCGACGACGAGGAGAGCCGTCATGCCCTGGAAGATCGAGAAGTCCGATGCCGAATGGCGCGAGCAGCTGACCCCCGAGCAGTACCGGGTCACCCGCGAGCAGGGCACCGAGCCCCCCTTCAGCGGCGACTGGCGCGTCAGCGACGAGCACGGCATCTACCACTGCGTCTGCTGCCACGCCCCGCTGTTCGAGAACGAGCACAAGTTCGAGGCCGGCTGCGGCTGGCCCAGCTTCGACCGTCCCATGACCCCGACCTGCATCGAGGAGCACCCGGACACCTCCCACGGCATGCACCGCACCGAGGTGACCTGCGCCCGCTGCCGGGCCCACCTGGGCCACGTCTTCCCTGACGGTCCGCCCGAGACCACCGGCCTGCGCTACTGCATCAACTCCGTGGCGCTGGAATTCCACCCCGGAGAGTAGCCTTCCGTCCCATCCTGCCGCGGCCGCGCATCTGCTAAGATGGGCGGCCGTTTTCGTTGGCAGACCAAGAGAGGCCGCCCATGCTCGGCTGGTACCCGGGACACATGCACAAGGCGCGGCGCCAGATCACCGAGGCGCTGCCGGAGATCGACGTGGTGATCGAGGTCCTCGACGCCCGCCTGCCCTACTCCAGCGCCAACCCCATGCTCGCCGAGCTGACCCGCCACAAGCCGGTGCTCAAGACCCTCTCCCGGGCCGACCTGGCCGACCCCGAGCGCACCCGCGACTGGGTCGCCCACTTCGACGCCCAGCCCGAGACGCGCGCGCTGGCCGTGACCACCACCCAGGCCCGGGAACTCAAGCGTATTCCCAAACTGTGCCACGAGCTCGCCGGGGCGGTCCGCGCCGACCGCGATGTGCGGGTGATGGTGATGGGCATCCCCAACGTCGGCAAGTCGACCCTGATCAATGGCCTGGCCGGCAAGAGCATCACCAGGACCGGCAACGAGCCCGCGGTGACCAAGCGCCAGCAGAAGGTGCGCATCGGCAACCGCGTGGCGCTGATCGATACCCCCGGGGTGCTGTGGCCCAAGATCGAGGACCAGGCCAGCGCCTACCGCCTGGCCGCCAGCGGCGCCATCCGCGACACCGCCATCGACTATGTCGACGTGGCGGTGGTGGCCGCCGCCGAACTGGCCCGCCGCTACCCCCAGGCGCTCACCGCCCGCTACCGACTCAAGGCGCTGCCCGCCTATACCCCCAACCCCGAGGCGGAGCGGGTCGAGGCCGACGGCCCCGCCCGGGTCGACCTGCTGGCCGTGGCGGGCTTCGACGGCCATGCGATACTCGCCGAGATCGCCGCCAGGCGGGGCGGGCTACGCCCGGGCGGCGAGGTGGACCTGCACCGCGGCGCCGAGGTGCTGCTCCACGAGCTGCGCGACGGCAAGCTCGGCCGCCTGACCCTGGAGACACCGGCGGATATCCCGCCTGCGCCGGTCGCCGAGCCCGACGGCGCCGCCTCGTCCGCCGACGTCTGACCCCATCCATCGCCCCTTGCCGACCTGGACACCGAAACGCCATGGACACCCCCCCGATCCGCAAGTCCCACAAGCTGCACAACGTCTGCTACGACATCCGCGGCCCGGTCCTCGACCACGCCAAGCGCCTGGAGGAAGAGGGCCAGCGCATCCTCAAGCTCAATATCGGCAACCCCGCTCCGTTCGGCTTCGAGGCGCCGGAGGAGATCCTCCAGGACGTGATGCGCAACCTGCCCACCGCCCAGGGCTACTGCGACTCCAAGGGGCTCTACTCGGCGCGCAAGGCGATCATGCAGGAGTGCCAGCGCAAGGAGATCCCCGGGGTGGGGATCGAGGACATCTACATCGGCAACGGCGTCTCCGAGCTGATCATGATGGCCCTCCAGGCGCTGCTCAACGACGGCGACGAGGTGCTGATCCCGGCGCCGGACTACCCGCTGTGGACCGCCGCGGCCAACCTCGCCGGCGGCCACGCCGTGCACTACCGCTGCGACGAGCAGGCCGACTGGGCACCGGACCTGGACGACATCCGCGCCAAGGTCACCGCCCACACCCGGGCCCTCGTGATCATCAACCCCAACAACCCCACCGGCGCCGTCTACCCGCCGGCGGTGCTGCGCGAGCTGCTGGAGATCGCCCGCCAGCACGACCTGGTGGTGTTCTCCGACGAGATCTACGACAAGATCCTCTACGACGAGGTCGAGCACGTGGCCACCGGGGCGCTGGCCGGCGACGACCAGCTGGTGGTGACCCTCAACGGGCTCTCCAAGAGCTACCGCTGTGCCGGCTTCCGCTCCGGCTGGCTGACCCTCTCCGGGGCCATCGCCAAGCAGCGCGCCGCCGACTTCATCCAGGGGCTGACCATGCTCGCCTCGATGCGCCTGTGCGCCAACGTGCCCGCCCAGCACGCCATCCAGACGGCCCTGGGCGGCTACCAGTCGATCAACGACCTGATCCTGCCCGGCGGGCGCCTGCTGGCCCAGCGCGACATCACCTTCGAGAAGCTCAACGCCATTCCCGGGGTGAGCTGCGTCAAGCCGAAGGGGGCGCTCTACGCCTTCCCCCGGCTCGATCCCAAGGTGTTCAACATCCAGGACGACCAGCGCATGGTGCTCGACCTGCTGCTGCAGGAGAAGATCCTGCTGGTCCAGGGCACCGCCTTCAACTGGCCGGAACCCGACCATGTGCGCATCGTCACCCTGCCCTGGGCCGACCAGCTCGGCGACGCCCTGGACCGCTTCGCCCGCTTCCTGTCGCGCTACCGCCAGTAGCCGTGCTTGAAACCCACGCCGCCCGACCGTATCTAAGCAACAGCTTGTAGATGCCGCCCCGCCGGGCGGCGCCCTTTCGATGATCGATGGAGACCCACCGACATGATGCGAATCCTGCTCTTCCTGGCCACCAACCTGGCGGTACTGCTGGTGGCGAGCCTCACCCTGCGCCTGCTGGGCGTGGAGGGCTACCTCAGCGACCAGGGCATGAACTTCAACGCCCTGCTGATCTTCTGCTTCATCTTCGGCATGGCCGGTTCGATGATCTCGCTGTTCCTCTCCAAGTGGATGGCCAAGCGCGGCACCGGCACCGTGGTGATCGAGACGCCGTCGAATGCCACCGAGAAGTGGCTGGTGGACACCGTGGCGGAGCTGGCCCGGGATGCCGGCATCAAGACGCCAGAGGTGGGCATCTTCCCCGCCCAGCAGTCCAACGCCTTCGCCACCGGCTGGAACAAGGACGACGCCCTGGTGGCGGTCTCCGCCGGGCTGCTCAACCGCATGCGCCCCGAGGAGGTGCGCGCGGTGCTGGCCCACGAGATCGGCCACGTGGCCAACGGCGACATGGTCACCCTGGCGCTGATCCAGGGGGTGGTGAACACCTTCGTGATGTTCTTCGCCCGGGTGGTGGCGCACCTGGTGGACCAGTTCCTGCGCGCACGCAGCGACGACGGCGCGGGGCTCGGCTTCATTGGCTACTTCGCGGTGGTGATCGTCGCCGAGATCGTCTTCGGCATCATCGCCTCGGCCATCGTCGCCTGGTTCTCGCGCTTCCGCGAGTACCGCGCCGACGCCGCCGGGGCGCAGCTCGCCGGCTCAGGCGCCATGATCAACGCCCTTGCCCGGCTCAAGGCCGAGACCGAGCTGCCCGACCAGATGCCGGACACCCTGCGCGCCATGGCCATCACCAAGGGGCAGACCCGCTCGCTGATGGAGAAGCTGTTCGCCAGCCACCCCCCGCTGGACGACCGCATCCGCGCCCTCAAGGAAGCCGCTTACCGGCAATAAGCGACCGGCAGCGGGCCACCCCCGCTGCTCCCTGTACGACCGCATCCGCGCCCTCAAGGAGGCCGTTACCGCGAACAAGGCTTCCACATGGCCGACACGCAGCGGGCCCGCCGATATCGGCGGGCCCGCTGCGTTTCCCCGTCACCTCGGCGCTCAGGCGGTCGTGACCCGGAACCCGGAACCCGCCAGCAGGGCGGCAAGCGCTTCGTCCGGCTTCGGCAGCACCACCTCCAGGGTCGCGAACTCCCGGCGCAGCGGATAGGCGGCGCGGCAGGCGTCGAAGCCCGCGGCCATGCCCCGGCGCCGGCTCTCGCGACGCAGGGCGTCGTGGTCGCGGCGCGGGTCGTAGACGGCACGCATGCAAAGGCGCAGGGCCTCCTCGGCGGAGAGCCCCGGCCCCAGCACGAGGCGGGCGAGGGGCGGCGCCGGCAGCAGCTCGTCGAGGGTGACACGGCACGGCAGGCCGAACTCCCGGCAGAGCGCCCGAGTGACCTGATGGGTGCCGCGCAGCTTGCCATCCAGGCTGTGGCCGGCGACATGCGGGGTGGCGAGCCCGGCGAGGTCACGCAGGGCGGCGTCGATGGCGGGCTCGTGCTCCCAGACGTCCAGCACCGCGGTGATGTCGCCCTCCCCGGCCAGCCGCTGACGCAGTGCCTGGCCCTCCACGCAGTCGCCCCGCCCGGCGTTTAGCAGCAGCGTGCCCGGCGCCAGGGCGGCCAGGCGCCGGGCATCCAGCAGGTGGTGGGTGGCATGGGGCCCCTCGCGCACCAGCGGGGTGTGCAGGCAGAGCACGTCGCAGGCCTCGGTGAGGGTATCGAGCGAGACAAACCGCTCGGCCTCCTCGGGCCCGACATCGCCGGCCTCGACCCGCGGGGGATCACAGGCCAGG
>JBKHEO010000115.1:0-5876 GCA_046540755.1 Halomonas sp.
GCCGCCGGGCGTCAGGCTTACTGGGCGGCCTTGGTGGCGGTCGCCTGGGCCTGCTTGACGTTCTCCTCGGTGAGCTTCTGGCTCTGCTGGACGAAGTCCTGCTGCAGGGAGGCCACCTTCTCGGCGTCGCCCTTCAGGCGCTCGGCGAGATCCTTGGCGACCTTCTGCTGGCCCTCCATGTAGGAGCGCAGGCCCTCGGCATCCTTGACGTTCATCAGGGTGCGCAGCTGGGCCAGGCCGGTGTCGGTGTAGGCCTTGGTGGCGTCCAGCTGGGCGTTGGCCAGCTTCTCGGTGTAGTCCACGGCCAGGTTGGCATAGGCGCGGGCCGGGCCGAAGAACAGGGAGTCGAACTGCTGGGTGTCGAAGGCCTTGGTGTCGAAGTTGAAGGCGTTCATCATGGGGGAAACCTCCGGGTTTCATTGAGTGTCTGGGAGAGCGGTCATCGCTCTGTTGCAATGCACAATAGCAGGCCTTCTTGTGCAGTGCAACATCATCCTTCACCGGAATGCACGCGTCTCGCCGGTGCGCTTGTCGAATGGCCGCGTGGGCGCCATGGTGAAGGGAGGACCATCCACACGAGGAGGCAGCCGATGAACGCAACCCGCATCGAACACGACAGCATGGGCGAGTTGGAGGTGCCGGCCGATGCCCTCTACGGCGCCCAGACTCAGCGTGCCGTGAACAACTTCCCGGTCTCCGGCCAGACGATGCCGGCGGCCTTCCTGCATGCCATCGCCCGCATCAAGCTGGCCGCGGCGCGTGTGAACGCCGCGCTCGGCCTGCTCGACGCCGAGCGCGCCGATGCCATCGCCGGCGCCGCCGAGGCGGTGCTGCGCGGTGAGCACGATGAGCAGTTCCCGGTGGATGTCTTCCAGACCGGCTCCGGCACCTCCAGCAACATGAACGTCAACGAGGTGCTGGCCCACCTGGCCAGCCGCGACGGCCTGGCCGTGGGGCCCAACGATCACGTCAACATGGGGCAGTCCAGCAACGACGTGATTCCCACCGCCATCCACGTCGCCGCGGCACTGGAGGTGACCGGGCGGCTGCGCCCGGCCCTGGTTCACCTGCGCGAGGTCATCGACCGCCGAGCCGCCGAGCTCGACGGCGTGGTGAAGACCGGGCGCACCCACCTGATGGATGCCATGCCGCTGCGCATGAGCCAGGAACTGGGCGGCTGGTCGAGCCAGGTGGGACAGGCCATCGAGCGCCTCGACGGCGCCCTGGTGCGCCTCTGTCGCCTGGCCCAGGGGGGTACCGCGGTGGGCACCGGCATCAACGCCCACCCCGAGTTCGCCTCGCGCATGGCCGCCGAGCTCTCGGCGCAGACCGGTCTCGCCTTCACCCCCAATGACAGCCTCTTCGCGAGCCTCGCTTCCCAGGACGCGGCGGTGGAGCTTTCCGGCCAGCTCAGGGGGCTGGCCTGCGTGATCATGAAGATCGCCAACGACCTGCGCTGGATGAACTCCGGCCCCCTGGCGGGGCTCGGCGAGATCGAGCTCGAGGCGCTGCAACCCGGCAGTTCCATCATGCCCGGCAAGGTCAACCCGGTGATCCCGGAGTCCGCCGCCCAGGCCGCCGCCCAGGTGATCGGCCTCGACACGGCGGTGACGGTGGCGGGGCAGAGCGGCAACTTCCAGCTCAACGTGATGTTGCCGCTGGTGGCCCACAACCTGCTCACCTCCATCGCCCTGATGGGCAACACCGCCCGTCTGCTGGCGGACCGTGCCATCGCCACCTTCCGGGTGCGCGAGGAGAACCTGGCCAAGCCGCTCGCCCGCAACCCCATCCTGGTGACGGCGCTGAACTCGGTGATCGGCTATGACGCCGCGGCGGCGATCGCCAAGGCGGCCTACCGGGCCGGCCGGCCGATCATCGACGTGGCCGAGGAGGAGACCGACCTCTCCCGGGAGGAGCTCACGCGTCTGCTCGACCCGGCGGCGCTGACCCGCGGCGGGATCCCGGGATAGCCCGGCTCAGCTTCTCCTGGTCGGGTGCCTTGTCCTTGCGCACGGTGGCGCGGGCCTCGCGATGCTCCCGGCGTCCGCATCCGGCGTGTCGTGCGCCTCGGCACGGGAGGGCCGGAAGCAGAGGGTCGCCGGTCTCGGGAAGTGGTCGGAGCCGACGCCGGGCAGGCGCCCGAGCTCGCCCAGGGGAAGTGCTCGCTGCTGTTGTTGTGCTGGGACCCTATTCGGTTATCGACACGCGCGGCGGTGTCGATGATGATTTCCGAGTCGCCTCATCCATTCAGGGTTTGCCGCTAAATCATGCCAAACACTTTCTCCGCTCGCCCAGAGCCCTGGAAGAACCGCTACCTGCTGATGCGCCACGGCCACAGCGAGGCCAACGCCCAGGGTCGAATCATCGGCTCGCCGGCGCTGGGCGTGGCCGGTTTCGGTCTCTCGCCGCGGGGTCGTGACCAGCTGGCCGCGCTGCTGGTGAACTGGCGCTGGGAGGTGCCGGACCGGGTGCTGCACTCGGACTTCCGGCGCACCACCGAGACGGCGAGGGCGGTCGCCGAGCATTTCGGCCGGCCGGCCCGCGCCGAGCCGCGCCTGCGTGAGCGCCTCTTCGGCGACCTGGAGGGGGAGGGGGACGCGCGCTATGCCGAGGTCTGGGCGCGGGATGCCCGGGAGCCTGCCCACCGGCACGCCGGCGTCGAGTCGGTGGTGGAGGTGGCCGCACGGATGACGGCGGTGATCGAGGCGCTGGAGCGGGCCCACGCTGGCGAGACCCTGCTGCTGGTGAGCCACGGCGACCCCCTGCAGATCCTGCTCGCCGCCCTGGAGGGACGCGGGCTCGGCCGCCACCGCGAGCGCGAGCCGCTGGCGCCGGCCAGCATCACGCCACTGAGGTGGCCCTGACGCCGGCCCGCTCGGCGAGGTAGTCGGCGATATGCAGCGCCACGTCGTGGCGCTGCATCAGCTGGCAGATGGCCTGAGGGGGGCGGCGGTCGGTAAACAGGGCGTCGATCTGGGTGACGTTGCCCTGGCGCACCGTGGGGTTGCGATGGAACTTGGAGTGGTCGGCGACCAGGTAGACGTGGCGCGAGTTGTGGATGATCGCCTGGGCGACCCGCACCTCCTGGTAGTCGAACTCGAGCAGGGAGCCATCCTCGTCGATGCCGCTGATGCCGATGATGCCGTAGTCCACCTTGAACTGGTTGATGAAGTCGATGGTGGCCTCGCCGATGATGCCGCCGTCCCGGGAGCGCACCTGGCCGCCGGCGATGATCACGTTGAAGTCCTCCTTGTGCTGGAGGATGGCGGCCACGTTGAGGTTGTTGGTGATGATCTCCAGCTCGCGATGGTGTTCCAGCAGGGCCTCGGCGACGACCTCGTTGCTGGTGCCGATATTGATGAACAGCGAGGAGCCGTCGGGCACCTTGGTGGCCAGCAGGCGGGCGATGCGGCGCTTCGCCTCGAGGTTGAGGGTCTTGCGGGTGGCATAGGCGGTATTGACCGTGCTGGACTCCAGGCCCGCACCGCCGTGGACGCGGCGTATCATCCCCTCCCCGGCGAGAGCGTTGAGGTCCCGGCGGATGGTCTGCGGGGTGACCGCGAAGTGCTCGGTCAGCTGCTCGATGCTGGCGTATCCTTCACGTCGCACCAGGTCGACGATGGCATCCTGTCTCTGTTGCTGATTCATGCTGGCTCCTGTGGCTGGCGCCATTGTGGGGGATGCGCGGGATTGCGGCAGCTCTCCGACCAGACTGCGACCATGGTCGTAGAGATTGCCGAACATTTTGCCGTACCCTGAATGATTGTAAACGAACATTCCTGCTGAGACCCCATGGCCGACTATCTGCTAGCCATCGACCAGGGCACGACCAGTTCCCGGGCCTTCCTCGTCTATCGCGAGTGGCTCGGTGGGGTGCTGCCACATGCTCGGCCAGCCGGTCGACCGGCCCACGGTGCTCGAGACCACGGCGCTGGGGGCGGCCTACCTGGCCGGCCTGCGCCTGGGCTGGTACCGCGACCTCGTCGAGATCGCCTCGCTGTGGCACTGTGAGCAGCACTTCGCGCCGAGGATGGAGGAGGGCGAGCGGGAGCGTCTCTACCGGGGCTGGCTGGAGGCGTGGAACGGGTCAAGAGCGGCGCCTGAGGGCTTGCAAAACGGCGAGGATTCGGTAGTATACGCATCCGTTGCCGGCGCCGAGTCGCCGGTGATCGCGTCGAGACAGGACCATAGCTCAGTTGGTTAGAGCGCCACGTTGACATCGTGGAGGTCGGCGGTTCAAATCCGCCTGGTCCTACCAGCCGCTCGTCGCCACGGTTCCAGGACCATAGCTCAGTTGGTTAGAGCGCCACGTTGACATCGTGGAGGTCGGCGGTTCAAATCCGCCTGGTCCTACCAGATAGCGCATCGCCCCCGCAGCCCTGCTGCGGGGGCGTTCTCGTTCTGGGCGCTGGCTCGTCTAGGCGAGGTCGCTGTGCGCCACGAAGGTGGCCGCCAGCGCCTCGACGCCGGCCTGGTCCTCGGCGCGGAAGCGCCCCTGGATCGGGCTGTCCAGGTCAAGCACGCCCCACAGCCGCTGCCCGACCACGATGGGCACCACCAGCTCGGCGCGGGAGGCGGCGTCGCAGGCGATATGGTCCGCCACGGCGTGGACGTCCTCGATGCGTTGCGTGCGGCGGGTGCGCGCCGCCGCGCCGCAGACCCCCTTCGAGAAGGGAATGGGGTGGCAGGCGGGCTTGCCCTGAAAGGGACCCAGGCCGAGCACCTCGGGCTCGCGCTGCAGGTAGAAGCCGACCCAGTTGAGGTCGGGGACCTGCTGCATGATCAAGGCGCAGGTCTGGGCGCTGTTGGTCAGCCAGTCGCGGGTATCGAGCAGGGCGGCCAGCTGACGGGCAAGCAGCGAGTAGTCGGGCGTCATCTCGGCTCCTTGAAACGGAAGGGGCCGGCGCAGTGGCCGGCCCCAGTGGGAAATCCCGGCAGTCACTCCCAGCCGGGTACCGCCTGGGCCCCGAACAGCTCCTCCGCCTTGGCCTCGACCTCCTCGGTCTGGTAGGCCTTGACCAGCTGCCGGATCGCCTCGCGCTCCTCGTCGCCGGCGCGCACCGCGATCAGGTTGACGTAGGGCGACTCCGCCCCCTCCTTGATCAGGGCATCGTCCAGGCTCAGGCCGGCGGGCTGGGCGAAGGTGTTGTTGATGAAGGCCATGTCCACGTCGGGCAGCACGCGGGGCAACTGGGCGGCCTCGATCTCGCGGAACTCGAAGTCGTGGGGGTTCTCGGCGATGTCCAGCGGGGTCGCCTCGAGGTTCTCCGGGTCCTCCAGCTCGATCAGCCCTTCGTTGTGCATCAGGATCAGGGCGCGACCCTCGTTGGAGGGGTCGTTGGGCAGGGCGATGGTGGCCCCGTCCGGCAGCGCCTCGATGTCGTCGTACTTCTCGGAGTAGGCGCCGATCGGGTAGACGAAGGTGTAGCCGGCGATGGCGAAGTCGTAGCCGCGATCCTCGATCATGGAACGCATGTAGGGCTCGTGCTGGTAGGCGTTGGCGTCGAGGCTGCCATCCTCCAGGGCGGCGTTGGGCGTGACGTAGTCGGTGAACTCGACGATCTCCACCTCGAGGCCGTATTCTCGCTCGGCGATCTCGGCGGCGACCTCCATCACCTCGGTCTCGGGGCCGGCCACGGTGCCGACCTTGATGGCGTGGTCGTCGGCCAGGGCGCTGCCCAGGGGCAGGGCAGAGGCGAGCAGGGTGGCGAGCAGTGTCTTGCGCATGGAGAGCTCCTTCTATTTTGTCTCTTATCAATACTAAAAGAATAAACCAGGTATTTTAAATACCTATATGTTATTTGTCTGGTGTGCTTATCCAGGATGTCGAGCGCAGCAGTCAATCAGCGTCTTCCTCACTTGTGGTCGCTCTTGCG
>JBKHEO010000116.1:0-5738 GCA_046540755.1 Halomonas sp.
CAGGGTCGGCGGCGGGATCCGCGGCAGGGTCGGCGGCGGGATCCGCGGCAGGGTCGGCGGCGGGATCCGCGGCAGGGTCAGCCGCTGGATCGGCGGCAGCCCCCCCGGCCCCATCCTGCTCCTGGGTGGCGGCGGGATCCTGGGCGGACTCCTCGTGCATGTCGGCAAGCACCAGCGGACTGGCCAGCAGGCCGGCCGAGATACCCAGCACACCGAGTTGTTTCAGGGCCTTCCGAGACAGCATCTTGCGCTCTCCTGTATCCAATATCCAATGCGTCGCACAAATTTCAATCAGCGATGGTCTATCCGATTGCTTAGGCGGCCTAGGGTTCAGAATCCACCCTTCTAACCTCCTCCTCGTCCATCGAATCCTGGCGCCGCAGGTTGCTCGAGGAAGGTCTCCGGATCGTCTCGATCATCGCCATTGACAAGAATCGGTAACCACCCCAAAGCACGGGACATGCCATAACTCCCGAAAAAATATAAAATGTTTTTTAATCATCAACTTAAGGAGAAATTCTCTTCGTCACTCCCGACCCGCCAGAAGACACATCCGGCTGTGTCAGGCTGGCACATGTTGCATCGCGAGCCAGACTTTTATTTGAACATCCGTTCAAGAAAAAGTAGGGTAGGAGACCCCTTTCGCAACCGTCAACGCTCCCGCATGCCAAGCTAGGCGGCGCCGGCACATTTCACCCTGCCCTCGCGCCATGCCAGGGGCTGACATCAAGGCAGAGCCAATGAACGAGAACCGCAACGTCAAGATAAGGGTTCGCAACCTGAGCAAGGTCTTCGGCAATCAGCCGAAGAAGGCACTGGAACTGCGCAAACAGGGACTCAAGCGTTCCGAAATCCTCGACAAGACCGGCCAGACGCTGGCCCTGTCGAACAACGACTTCGACGTCCACGAGGGCGAACTGCTGGTGATCATGGGCCTCTCCGGCTCGGGCAAGTCGACCCTGATCCGCTGCCTCAACCGGCTGATCGAGCCCACCGAGGGGGAGATCGTCATTGACGGCGAGGACATCCCCCAGCTCGGCGACAAGGCGCTGCTGGAGTGCCGCCGCCGCCACTTCTCCATGGTCTTCCAGAACTTCGCCCTCTTCCCCCATCGCACCGTCCAGCAGAACGCCGAATTCGGCCTGGAGATCCGCGGGGTCGACAAGGCGGAGCGCACTCGGAAGGCTCGAGAATCACTCAAGCAGGTGGGCCTGGATGGCTGGGAGGACGCCTATCCCAACCAGCTCTCCGGCGGCATGCAGCAGCGCGTGGGCCTGGCCCGGGCGCTGGCCAACGACGCCACGGTGCTGCTGATGGACGAGGCCTTCTCGGCGCTGGACCCGCTGATCCGGGCCGATATGCAGCAGGAGCTGCTGGAGCTGCAGAACCGCATGCAGAAGACCACGGTCTTCATCACCCACGACCTGGACGAGGCGCTCAACATCGCCGACCGCATCATCCTGCTCAAGGATGGCGAGATCGTGCAGATCGGCACCCCCGAAGAGATCCTCACCCACCCCGCCGACGACTATGTGGCACGCTTCACCGAGGGGGTCGACAAGTCCAAGATCCTCTCCGCCGAGAGCGCCATGCGCCCGGTGCGGGCCACCGCCCGGCCGGAGGACGGCCCGCGCACCACTTTGCGCAAGATGCGCGAGAACGCCATCGACTCCATCTATGTCACCGGACGCGATCGTCACCTGCTGGGGCTGCTCGAGGTGGATGCCGCCGAGCAGGCGGCCAGGCAGGGGGCCGACAGCATCCGCGAGTACCTGACCCAGGACTTCCGCAAGGTGCCCCCCTCGGAACCCCTGCACAACCTCTTCGCGATGTTCAGCGACAACGGCTTCCCCATCGCGGTGGTCGATGACGACGAGCGTCTGCTGGGCGTGGTGGGCAAGGGCGCCGTGCTCGACCAGCTGGCTCAGGCCAACAGGACCTCCGAGATTGATCCGACCCAGAACATAGCTGCGGCAGGAGAACAGTGATGGCGATCGAGATTCCCAGCATTCCGCTCGGCCAGTGGATCGAGGGCGGCCTCGACTGGCTGACCAGCGAGTACTCCATCGTGACCCGCGGCATCTCCAAGGTCACCCAGACCGGCATCGGCGGCCTCAACGACGCCCTGATGGGGCTTCCCGAGTGGGGCCTGATGGCGATCCTGGTGGGCCTCTGTTGGTGGGTCGCCAACACCCGCCTGGCGATCGGCGCGGCCATCGGCCTGGCCCTGATCTGGAACCTGGGCCTCTGGGAGCCGATGATCGAGACCCTCACCCTGGTGGTGATCGCCACCCTGGTGGCGGTGGTCATCGCCATCCCGGTGGGCATCGCCGCGGCGCTCTCCGAGCGGCTCTATCGGCTGATCATGCCGGTGCTGGACTTCATGCAGACCATGCCGGCCTTCGTCTACCTGATCCCGGCGATCCCCTTCTTCGGCATCGGCTCGGTGTCGGCGATCTTCGCCACGGTAATCTTCTCCATGCCGCCGGCGATCCGCTTCACCACCCTGGGCATCCGCCAGGTGCCGCCGGAACTGATCGAGGCCGCCGACGCCTACGGCGCCACCCGTGGCCAGAAGCTGGTCAAGGTGCAGCTGCCGCTCTCCCTGCCCACGGTGATGGCCGGCATCAACCAGACCATCATGCTGGCCCTCTCCATGGTGGTGATCGCCGCCATGATCGGCGCCGACGGCCTGGGCAGCGAGGTGTGGCGCGCCATCCAGCGGCTGCGTCCGGGCGACGGCTTCGAGGCGGGCATCGCCGTGGTGATCCTGGCCATGCTGCTCGACCGCCTGACCCAGTCGCTGCGCAAGGAGAGGAAGCGCGAGCGTTGAACGCCGGCCTTGAAGCCGACGGCCATTGTCTCCATGGTATTTCCTTGAACTCAAAGAAAGAGGGGAAACCGATGAACAAGCACCCGCTGAACCGCCATATCCGCCTCGCCGGCCTGGCGCTGGCCGCCGGCACCGCCCTGGCCGCCGGCGCCGCCCAGGCCCAGGACAAGGGCACCGTGCACCTCGGCTACGTGGAGTGGGCCTCCGAGGTCGCCTCCACCAATGTGGTGCGTGCCGTGCTGGAAGAGGCCGGCTACGAGGTCGAGATGACCTCGCTCTCCGCCGCCGCCATGTGGCAGGCCGTGGGCACCGGCGACACCGACGCCATCGTCGCCGCCTGGCTGCCCACCACCCACGAGGACTACCTGGCCGAGGTCGAGGAGGACGTCGACGACCTGGGCCCCAACCTCGACGGCACCAAGCTCGGCCTGGTGGTGCCCGACTATGTCGAGATCGACTCCATCGAGGAGCTCAACGACAACGCCGACGACTTCGACGGCGAGATCATCGGCATCGACCCCGGCGCCGGCCTGATGAGCCTCACCGAGGAGGTGATCGACACCTACGACCTCGAGCTGGACCTGCGCAGCGGCAGTGACGCCACCATGGTCGGTGCCCTGGACAGCGCCATCGACAACGAGGAGCCCATCGTCGTCACCGGCTGGACTCCGCACTGGATGTTCGCCCAGTGGGACCTCAAGTACCTCGAGGATCCGGAGAACGTCTACGGCGGGGCCGAGCAGATCCACACCATCGTGCGCCAAGGCCTCGAGGAGGACATGCCGGAGGCCTACGCCATCCTGGATGCCTTCGAGTGGACCCCCGAGGAGATGGGCGAGGTCATGCTCATGAACCAGGAGGACGACGCCGACCCCTACGAGAACGCCAAGCAGTGGGTCGAGGATAACCAGGATCTCGTCCAGGAGTGGCTCGACGCCGCCGAGTGACGCTGCCTGCCGCGCGGCCCCGGCCGCGTCCCCACGGGGGAGCCACCGAGTGGTTCCCCCGTCGCGTGATGGCGGCACCTTGTTGCGCCCGCACGCGTGACGGGTTCGGCAGCATCCCTCATATGCAGTACCCTTCGTGTACAAGAGTTGGCAGACGTTGAGGCGCGTCGCCCGTCAGCGACTACGCTTGATCATGCCCCTTCTTGATCATGACGCGGCCGGGCGCACATCAGGCGCAGCCCACCTCGTCGATCGCCACCACAAGGAGATGTCACGATGTATCGAAAGATCATGGTTCCGGTGGACCTGGCGCACCTGCCGGTGATCGAACCCGCCCTGAAGACGGTGGCCGACCTGGCCCGCCACTACGATGCCGAGGTCTGCTACGTGGGCATCACCGCCAGCACCCCGGGCAGCGTGGCCCGCACCCCGGAGGAGTTCGCCCAGAAGCTGGAGGCCTTCGCCCAGAAGCGGGCCGAGGTCCATGGCCAGCCGGTGAGCACCCACACCATCGTCAGCCCCGACCCCATCGCCGACCTCGACGACGACCTGATCAAGGCCATCGACGAGGTGGGCGCCGACCTGGTGGTGATGCCGACCCACCCGCCCAGTCACCTCGACGTCATCATGCCGTCCCACGGCGGCAAGGTGGCCACCCACACCAAGGCCTCGGTGTTCCTGGTGCGCCCGGGTGCCGACGACTGATACCCGACATACGGAAAAGGCAAGTCGATCGATAACCGATAACCGCAAGGGAGACGTCTCGTGGCTAACGACCCCAAAGACGACAAGCCCCAGGCGCCGGACACCGGTTCCGAGGGTATTCCGGCGCCGGAAGGGCCGGCGAACCTGATCGATACCGACTACGTGATCGGCCAGGACAACATTCTCGCCTCCCCCATGGGGATCAATTTGGACCTGCACGGCAAGGTCTTCATGTTCTCCTCCATCGTCATCCTGCTGTTCGTGATCCTCACGCTGGCGATGCAGGAGCAGATGGAGCCGATCTTCACCGCGCTGTTCGACTTCTTCACCGGCAACCTGAGCTGGGTCTTCCTGCTGGGTGCCAACGTCTTCGTGGTCCTGGCGGTGGTGCTGATCTTCACCCCGCTGGCCAAGGTGCGCATCGGCGGCGCCCACGCCACGCCGGACTTCAGCTACCTAGGCTGGTTCGCCATGCTGTTCGCCGCCGGCATGGGCATCGGCCTGATGTTCTACGGCGTATCGGAGCCCCTGACCCACTACGGTGCCGCCCTGGACGGCATCACCACCGAGGACGGCGCCCGCACCGACTGGGCCCCCTTGGGCGGTGCCGAAGGGGACGAGGCCGGCGCCACCAGCCTGGGCATGGCCGCCACCATCTTCCACTGGGGCCTGCACCCTTGGGGGGCCTACGCCATCGTCGGCCTGTCACTGGCGATCTTCGCCTTCAACAAGGGCCTGCCGCTGACCATGCGCTCGATCTTCTACCCCATCCTGGGGGAGCGCGTCTGGGGCTGGCCCGGCCACCTGATCGACATCCTGGCGGTGTTCGCCACCCTGTTCGGCCTGGCCACCTCGCTGGGGCTGGGGGCGACCCAGGCGTCGGCCGGCCTCAACTACCTGTTCGGCATCCCCGACACCAATGCCACCCTGGTGCTGCTGATCCTGGGCATCACCCTGGTGGCGCTGGGCTCGATCCTGCTCGGCGTCGACAAGGGCGTGCAGCGCCTGTCACAGCTCAACATGGGCCTGGCGGCACTCCTGCTAGTGTTCGTGATCGCCGTCGGCCCCACCCTGATGATCGCCACCGGCGTGGTGGAGAACGTGATCAGCTATGCGACCCACCTGCCGGCGCTCTCCATGCCCTTCGGGCGTGAGGATGCCAACTTCAGCCAGGGCTGGACGGCCTTCTACTGGGCCTGGTGGATCGCCTGGTCGCCCTTCGTCGGCATGTTCATCGCCCGGGTCAGCCGCGG
>JBKHEO010000117.1:0-5736 GCA_046540755.1 Halomonas sp.
GGTGGATCGCCTGGTCGCCCTTCGTCGGCATGTTCAT
This sequence comes from Halomonas sp., assembly GCA_046540755.1. Classification (GTDB taxonomy): domain Bacteria; phylum Pseudomonadota; class Gammaproteobacteria; order Pseudomonadales; family Halomonadaceae; genus Halomonas. The sequence goes on from JBKHEO010000117.1 coordinate 38, forward strand.
CGCCCGGGTCAGCCGCGGCCGCACCGTACGCGAGTTCCTGATCGCCGTGCTGGTGGTGCCGACCCTGGCCTCGTTGGTGTGGATGACCGCCTTCGGCACCACCGCCATCGACCAGGTGATCAACGCGGGCGTCACCGAGGTACAGGACGCCGACCTGGAGCTGCAGCTCTTCACCATGCTGGAGCAGCTGCCGCTCTCGGCCATCACCTCGTTTGTCGGCATCGTGCTGGTCATGGTGTTCTTCATCACCTCGTCGGACTCCGGTTCGCTGGTCATCGACTCCATCACCGCCGGCGGCAAGGTCGACGCCCCCAAGCCCCAGCGCATCTTCTGGGCGCTGATCGAGGGGGCCATCGCCATCGCCCTGCTGCTCGGTGGCGGCCTGGCCGCGCTGCAGACGGCGGCGCTGACCACCGGCCTGCCCTTCACCCTGGTGCTGCTGGTGGGCTGCTACGCCATCGTCAAGGGGCTGATGAGCGAGCCCAGGGCCAAGTAGGGCCAACGGCAGACGGCGGTTCGTCCGACGAACCGCCGGCAAGACGCAGCGAGGCGGCCAGAGGGCCGCCTCGTTGCGTTTGGCATCCGCTGTCCCGGCTCAGCTCCACAGCTGCCCCACCGGTGTCTCCGGCGTGAAGCGGTTGGCCACCTGGGCCTGCAGCAGCTCGGCAGTGGCCAGGGCATCCATCAGGGCATGGTGGCCCTGGTAGGGCGGCAGGCCGTAGCGCTCGCGGCTCGCCTGAAGGCGGATCGACACCGGCGGGCGGCCCATCCAGCGGCGCAGGCGAGCCAGGGGCGACTGGCGATGGAGGCGCGCCTCCAGCGACATGGTGTCGATCACCGGGAAGCGCAGCCCCTCCCCCAGCCGATACTGCGCTGCCGCGTCGAAGAAGCCGCGCTCGATGTGGCGATAGTGCACCACCGCCAGACGCCCCTGGAGCAGGCCCAGCACCTCGGGCAGCACCTCCATCAGGTCAGGGGCATCGGCAATCTCGGAGTGGGTGATATGGTGCAGGGTCACGGAGGTCGCGGTGAGCTCGCGATAGGGCTTGAGCAGCCAGTAGCGCGCCTGGCGCAGCGGGATGCGGGCCAGGGTGAAAGGCACCGCGCCGATGCTGACGATGGCGTGGCGGCGCGGGTCGAGGCCGGTGGTCTCGATGTCCAGCGCCACCAGCGGCGCCTCGGCGATGGGGGTCCCGGCCGTCGGGCAGCCGGCGGTGAAGTAGGCGCGGAGCAATGGGCTCGTGACCCGCCCCGCGCGGTCGGCGAGGTACTCCGGCCAGCCCAGGGCCGGGGCGCGCGACCGCCGCCTGGCCATCTAGCGCCGCCTCCGTTCGGAGGCCGCCGGCAGCGGGTAGCGGAACTTGAGGAACTTCTGGGCGTTGCTCAGCACCTGGAAGGCGTCCTTGAGGGTGTGGCGTTCGCTGTCGCTGACGTTCGCCGGCTCGATGTTGTTGTCCGGGGCCCGCTCGTGCTGGATGTCGATCACCTGGTGGCGGATCCGCGACATGGTCAGGAACTCCAGGGCGTGGCGCAGCTTGTCGCTCACCCCCGGCGCCAGCAGCTGGGTGCGATCGATGTCGTTGAGACGATCGAAGCTGTTCTGAGCTTGCGAGCCGCAGGCCAGGGCATGGACGCGGATCAGGTCGGTGAGCGGCGCAGTGCCGCGGCGCTTGAGGTTGATGGAGTTGTTGTGCTTGCCGTCCTTCTCCATCACGAAGGTGCGGAAGAAGCCCAGCGGCGGCGTGCGGTTCAGCGCATTGCGGGCCATGGCGGCGAGGAACAGCTTGTTCTGGGGCGCCAGCTCGGCCACCAGCTCCTGGAGCTGTTCGACGAAGGGGTTCTCGCCGTAGACGACGTCGAGGTCGAAGAAGATCGAGCTGTGCAGCAGCCGCTCCGGGGTGGGATCACGGATCCAGTCCCGGAAGTAGCCCTTCCACACCGACAGCGGCTGGCGCCAGCGGGCGTTGGTGGCCATGATGTCGCCGCTGCAGTAGGGGTAGCCGCAGGCATCCAGGCCGTCGCTGACCCGCCGTGCCAGGGCCAGGAAGTAGTCGTCATGGGCCTCGGGGTCGAAGTCGTCGGAGAGCACCAGGGCGTTGTCCTGGTCGGTGACCAGGGTCTGTTCGTTGCGCGCCATGGAGCCCAGGGCCATGAAGCTGTAGGCCACCGGCGGCGGTCCCAGCTCCTCCTCGGCGAGCTCCAGCAGGCGGCGCGTGAAGCTGCGCCCGATGGTGGAGAGGGCGCTGCCGACCATGCGCGAGTCGGCGCCGTCCTCGACCATGCGCACGAAGGCGGCGCGCACCTCCGGCGCCAGCTTGGCGAGCCCCTCGGCGTTGGACTGGCTGTAGATATTGCTGACCAGGTAGAGGCTGGAGTGGGTCTCGTAGCGGATGATGTCGGAGAGGTGCACGATGCCCACCGGCCGACGCCGGTGCATCACCGGCAGGTGGTGGATGTTGCTGCGCAGCATGGTGAGCATCGCCTCGTGTACCGATTCGTCGGACTGGATCGCCACCAGGCGGTTGCCCACCACCTCGCCGATGGGCGTCTCCGGGGCCCGGCCCTCCGCTACCGTGCGGCGAAAGTCGCTGTCGGTCAGGATGCCGCGCACCTGCCAGGCGCGCTCCTCGCTGTCGCGGAAGGTATAGCGCGGGTTGTCGCCGGGGGCGTCCAGCACCAGCACCGCCGAGGCACCGAAGTCGGTGATCAGCCCGGCCGCTTCCTGCAGCGAAGTGCTCGCCTCCAGCATCAGCGGGTAGCGGGTGAGCAGCTTGCGCACCCGGGTGATCATCATGTCGTTCTGCTTCTTGTGCTGCTCCACCGCCGCCTCGAGGCGTGGCCGCCCGAGCTCGACGAAGTCGGCGAAGGCCTCGTCCTCCTCGCACATGCGCTGGAAGATGGCGTCGGGGATGAAGTAGATCAGGCTGTCTTCCAGGGCGCGGACGGGGTAGCGCACCCGATGGTTCCGCAACAGGCTGAAATGGCCGAAGATCTGGCCCTCCCCGCGGCGATCATAGAGGTCGCCGCTGCGGCGCCGCACCTCCACGGCACCGCTGCGCACATAGCCCAGGGCGTCGATCTCCTGGTCGGCGACGAAGATGTCGCTCTCGGCGCGGTAGTAGGCCACCTCGACCTGACTGGCGATCTCGTCGAGCCACTCGTCGGAGAGGGTATCGAAGGGCGGGAAGCGCCCCATGTGATGGCGTATCTCCAGCCACTCCGGTTCCATGGGTTCCCTCCGTTGTCAGGCCGTTTGGGCCAAGTCTGGAAGCAGGCCGTGACGCTGTAAAGCACCTGCCGCATACGACGACGGCCACCCCGAGGGGTGGCCGTCAAGCGCCGATGGGAGCCGGCGAAGGTGGCAGGGGAGCTTACGACTCCTCGGCCATCTCCTGGACACGCTCCATCAGCTCGGGATCCTGCTGGATGGCCTGGCCGATGGCGTTGAAGGTATCCACGTCGAGACCGCTGTCCTCGACCACCTCGACCATCTCCTCGTTGGCCTCGGTGCGCACCTCCTGCTGCTCCTCCTCGCCCTCGGCGGACTGCAGACGCTCGGTATATTCCTGGGAGATCACCGCGATCTCCTGAGAGGCATCGGCGAACTGCTGCAGCTGGTCGTCGGAGAAATCCTGGGCCGGCGCGGAGGCCTCGGGCTCCTCGCTCGTGGCGGCGGGATCCTCCTGGGCATGGGCAGCGGCGGACATCAGGCCGGCGCTGAGCAGGGCGGCGGAGAACAGGGCGGTCATGCGATTCATGGATTCCTCCAGGATATTGCGTTGTGCATTGGCGTTTATGGGACGGCCGGAGCCGCACCGGAGTTCAGATTATATTGTTTCAGAATGTAACAGTCGGCACCGGCGGCGGGTTGGCAAGCCGGGCGAGACGGGCGAAGATGCTTCTCTTCTCGATCGGCAAGGACGCACAGCATGCCCGCTTTCTCTCCCCACCGCCTGTGGCTCGCCGCCATGCCACTGCTGTTCGTGGCGCTGTGGAGCACCGGCTTCATCGGCGCCAAGTTCGGCCTGCCCTACGCCGAGCCCTTCACCTTCCTGTTCATCCGCTTCGCCCTGACCCTGGCGCTGCTGGTGCCGCTGGCCCACTGGCTCTCCGGCGAGTGGCCCAGGGGCGTGCGACTGTGGGGGCATATCGCCGTCTCCGGCCTGCTGGTGCACGGCGCCTACCTGGGCGGGGTCTTCTACGGCATCTACCTGGGTATGCCGGCGGGGCTCGCCTCGCTGCTGGTGGGTCTGCAGCCGCTGCTCACCGCCGGCCTCGCCGGACCGCTGCTGGGCGAGCGGCTGCTTCCTCGCCAGTGGCTGGGACTGGTGCTGGGGCTCGCCGGTGTGGCGCTGGTGCTGGGCGGCAAGCTCGATCCCGGCGGGTCGCTCTTCCAGGGTTTCGGCCTGGGGGCGCTGGGCGCCGTGCTGGTGGCGCTGCTGGGGATTTCCGGCGGCACCCTCTACCAGAAACGCTTCTGCACCGGCATGCCGCTGCTCTCCGGCACCGTGGTGCAGTACCTGGCGGCGGCCGCGGCACTGGGGCTCGGCGCCCTGCTCTTCGAGAGTCGCGAGGTCGAGTGGTCCGCCACCTTCGCCCTGACCCTGGGCTGGCTGGTGCTGGTGCTCTCGATCAGCGCCATCCTGCTGCTGATGGCGCTGATCAGGCGAGGAGAGGCCTCGCGGGTGGCGAGCCTCTTCTACCTGGTGCCACCGGTCACCGCCCTGCAGGCGTGGTGGCTGTTCGACGAGGCGCTGCCGCCGGCCTCGCTTCTCGGCATGGCCATCGCCATCGCCGGGGTGGTGCTAGTGGTCCAGGCGCGGCCACGCTGACCGCTCAGGATCCGCGGGCGTTCGATACTCCACCACCACGTCTTCCTGCGGCTGGCGCCGCCAGCAGAGGATATTACCTTCGGCTATCACGGCCCCCTGAACGATGCCCCCGCAGCCAGGCTGCGGGGGCATCGTTCAGGGTTGCTGTCGGATCGGCGGCTAACAGATCTCCTCCCAGAGCCGTTGCCGGAAATCCTCGGGCAGTTCGGCCACCTTGCCGAGGCGTGTGAGGTGGGCGTCGGCTATGTCCCTGGCCGCCTCGTGGTAACAGCCGTGCAGGGACGCGATATCCGGCAGGCCATTGGTATCGGCGAGACAGGACCATACCTTGGCATTCGAGATCGCGCAGGCGTTCAGGAACTCGGCCTCGACCTCCATCGCCTCGAGCATGGACTCCATCCAGGCGCGCTGCAGCCAGGTCAGCGGATGCGAAGCGTCCATCCAGTGATGCATCCACCAGTCGAACACCGGCTGCGAGGCCTCGGCGATACCCGCCGGCAAGGCGTTGGCGGCAGGATGAGACGCGAAAAGCGTCGCCTCGGGAGTCACTTCCGGAACCACCTCGAGAGTCGAATTCTCCTCGGATACTAATTTAGCGGTTGACATCTTCGATGCCCCTCAAGAGTGAAATTACTGGTGCATTCTTGAGTGTAGCCGCGGCTATCCGGGCCGGTCAGACAGTTTTGGCACGACGTTATCTTGTGATGATCGGTCGACTCCGACATCCTCATGGGAAGGCCGATGCCCCTGGCGCCGGCGACGATCAGGCCAGTTCGGCGCGCCCCAGCCGACAGGCGGCGTACTTGAACTCCGGGATCTTGCCGTCGGGGTCCAGCGCCGGGTTGGTGAGCAGGTTGGCCGCCGCCT
>JBKHEO010000118.1:0-5687 GCA_046540755.1 Halomonas sp.
CAAGAAAAACCGCAGGCCCCGAGGGCCTGCGGGTTTTCTTCCAGCTTCCAGCTTAAGCCCGCGAAGCGGGCGTTCTTCCAGCTTACGCCAGCCCCAGCTCGTGGGTGGCCTCCTCGCGCATCTTGAACTTCTGGATCTTGCCGGTGACGGTCATCGGGAACTCGTCGACGAACTTCACGTAGCGCGGGATCTTGTAGTGGGCGATCTTGCCCTTGCAGAACTCCTTCAGCGCCTCCTCGGTCAGCTCCTGGCCGTCGGCGAGCTTGACCCAGGCCATCACCTCCTCGCCGTACTTCTCGTCGGGCACGCCGATCACCTGGACGTCGGAGATGGCGGGGTGGGTGTAGAGGAAGTCCTCGATCTCGCGCGGGTAGATGTTCTCGCCGCCGCGGATGATCATGTCCTTGATGCGGCCGACGATGGCGATGTAGCCCTCCTCGTCCATGGTGGCGAGGTCGCCGGTATGCATCCAGCCGGCAGCGTCGATCGCCTTGGCGGTGGCCTCCTCGTTGTTCCAGTAGCCGAGCATCACGCTGTAGCCGCGGGTGCAGAGCTCGCCGGTCTCGCCGCGGGGCACCACGGCGCCGGTCTCGGGGCTCACCAGCTTCACCTCCAGGTGGGGGTGGATGGTGCCCACGGTGGTCACGCGCTTCTCCAGCGGCGCATCGGTCTGGGTCTGGGTGCTCACCGGGCTGGTCTCGGTCATGCCGTAGCAGATGGTGACGTCCTGCATGTTCATGCGGTCGATCACCTTGCGCATTACCTCGATGGGGCAGATGGAGCCCGCCATGATGCCGGTGCGCAGGTTCGAGAGGTCGAAGCGCTCGAACTCCGGATGCTCCAGCTCGGCGATGAACATGGTGGGCACGCCGTAGAGGGTGGTGGCCTTCTCCTCGGAGACCGCGGTGAGGGTCTGCTCGGGATCGAAGCCGTCGCCCGGGTAGATCATGGTGGCGCCGTGGGTCACGCAGCCGAGGTTGCCCATCACCATGCCGAAGCAGTGGTAGAGCGGCACCGGGATCACCATGCGGTCCTGCTCGGTCAGCCCCATGGTGCGCGCCACGAAGAAGCCGTTGTTGAGGATGTTGTGGTGGGAGAGGGTGGCGCCCTTGGGGGCCCCGGTGGTGCCGGAGGTGTACTGGATGTTGATGGGGTCGTCGAACTGCTGGGTGGCCTGCACCTCGGCCAGGTGCTCGGCGGAGACCTCGTCGGCGTGGGCCAGCATCGACTGCCAGCTGAACATGCCGGTCAGGGCGCGGTCGGGGTCCAGGCACACCACCCGCTTGAGCTCGGGGAGCCTGGCGCTCTTGAAGGTGCCGGGGCCACCGTCGCGCAGCTCCGGGGCCAGCTCGGCCAGGGTCGCCACATAGTCCGAGGCCTTGAACTTGCCCTGCAGGATCAGCGTCGAGGTGCCGGACTGCTTCAGCGCGTACTCCAGCTCGTGGGTGCGGTAGCTGGGGTTGATGTTGACCAGGATGGCGCCGATCTTCGCGGTGGCGAACTGGGTGATGGTCCACTCGGCGCAGTTGGGCGACCAGATGCCGACCCGCTCGCCCTTGCTGACGCCCAGGGCGAGCAGCGCGCGGGCGGCCTCGTCCACCGCCGCCTGCAGCTCGGTCCAAGTGTAGCGCAGCCTCTGGTGGCGGCTGACCAGGGCCTCGCCGTCGGGGAAGCGGGCCACGGTGTCGTCGAAGCAGTCGCCGATGGTCTGCCCCTTGAGGGGAGTGTCGCTGATGCCGCTGACGTAGCTGGCGGGAGTGTGTTGGCGTGTCATGTTTGCGCCTCGCAGTTGTTGTGCATGATCAGTTGCGGAAGTTGTTGGCATGGTTTGTTGGCGTAGCAACAACACGATCACGATCCGGGCCGGGGGCTAGTCGCTGGCCTCGTCGCCGAGGCTCGCCAGCACGTCCCGGGCGCGCCGCTCGACGTCCTCGATGTCGAGCTTCATCAGCCGGATATCCTCCAGCTGCTGCTCGAGGTCGGCGCGCTTGTTGGCCAGGATCTCGAGAAGACGCTTGAGCTGACGCCGGTTACCATCGGGCATGGCGTCGTACATCATCACCACCTCGCGGATCTCCGCCAGCGAGAAGCCGAGGCGCTTGCCGCGCAGGGTCAGCTTCAGGCGTACCCGATCCTTCTCGCCGTAGATGCGGGTCTGGCCGCGGCGCTCCGGGGCCAGCAGGCCCTCCTGCTCGTAGAAGCGGATGGTGCGGTTGGTCACCTCGAACATCTTGGCCAGCTCGCCGATGCTGTAGGTACGGCGCTGGCGGGGCAGGGGACCGTCCCGGGAGGCCTCGGTGGCCGGAGACGAAGGGGTCTGAGTCATGGGCGTCTTCCGTTTTTATTGGCCGGCGGCACGTGGCTCGCCCGCCTGCAGGCAACACTAGCCGAGGTTTACGTTAACGTAAAGTGCTTGTTCGACCATGGGGTGATAGGGTAAAAACCGAGCAAGTGCTAGGTTGGGCCCTGACACCTTTTCCTCACGCACGCCGCTGCCTCCCTTGGTAGCGACAACAAGAGTCACAACGACGAGACGAGGACCCCATGGACTTCTCCTTGACCGACGATCAGAAAGCGCTGGCGCAGGCCGCCGCCGACTTCTCCCGGGCCGAGCTGGCCGAGCATGCCGCCGAGTGGGACGCCGCCTCCCACTTCCCGGTCGACGTGATCCGCCGCGCCGGGGAGGCCGGCTTCCTGGGCATCTACACCCCCGAGGAGCACGGCGGGCTGGGCCTCTCGCGGCTCGATGCCTCGCTGATCTTCGAACAGCTCGCCCAGGGCTGCGTCGCCACTACTGCCTATCTCACCATCCACAACATGGTCAGCTGGATGATCGCCAGCTGGGGCGACGACGCCCTGCGCGAGCGCTGGGTCCCCGCCATGGTAGCCGGTGAGGCGCTCGGCTCCTACTGCCTCACCGAGCCCGGCGCGGGTTCCGACGCCGCCAGCCTGCGCACCAAGGCCGTTCGCGAGGGCGACGAGTACGTGATCTCGGGCTCCAAGATGTTTATCTCCGGCGCCGGCAGCACCGAGGTGCTGGTGGTGATGGCGCGCACCGGCGGCCCCGACAGCGGCGCCGGTGGCGTCTCGGCCATCGTGGTGCCGGCCGATGCCGCCGGTATCGAGTACGGCAAGAACGAGGAGAAGATGGGCTGGAAGAGCCAGCCCACTCGCCTGGTCAGCTTCGACGGGGTGCGCGTGCCCGTCACCAACCGGTTGGGCGCCGAGGGCGAGGGCTTCAGGTTCGCCATGAAGGGCCTCGACGGCGGCCGCCTCAATATCGCCAGCTGCTCGCTGGGGGCCGCCCAGCAGGCGCTGACCCTGTCGCGGGACTACCTGGCCGAGCGCAAGCAGTTCGGCCGCGAGCTCAGCCAGTTCCAGGCGCTGCAGTTCAAGCTCGCCGACATGGCCACCGAGCTCACCGCCGCCCGGCTGATGGTGCGCCAGGCCGCCTGGCGCCTCGACCAGGGCGATCCCGAGGCCCCCGCCCACTGCGCCATGGCCAAGCGCTTCGCCACCGACATGGGCTTCAGCGTTTGCAACGAGGCCCTGCAGCTGCACGGCGGCTATGGTTATATCCGCGAGTACCCCCTGGAGCGGCTGGTGCGCGACACCCGCGTCCACCAGATCCTCGAGGGCACCAACGAGATCATGCGCCTGATCGTGGCCCGCCGCCTGCTCGCCGACGGCGTGATCGAATCCCTGCAGTAGCTCGCATAAAACACAAGGAGACCTGGATGTCGGACCTTCCCGTGATCTTCGACGAGCGGCCCACCGCCTGCGGCGGTTGCATCGGCGTCGCCACCCTGAATACCCCGCGCTCGCTCAATTCGCTGTCGCTGGAGATGGCCCGCCAGCTCGAGGCCAAGCTCGACGCCTGGGCGGTGGATCGCAACATCGTCGCCGTGTGGCTCGAGGGCAGCGGCGAGAAGGCGTTCTGCGCCGGCGGCGACGTGGTGGCGCTCTACCGCGCCCTCACCGAGGAGGGAGAGAACCGCGGTTCGGGCCGCGACAGCGAGCTGCCGGGCACCTACTTCACCGTGGAGTATCGCCTCGACTACCGCATCCACACCTATCCCAAGCCGGTGATGGTGTGGGCCGACGGTATCGTGATGGGCGGCGGCCTGGGGCTGACCGCCGGCGCCTCCCATCGGATCGTCACCGAGACCACCCTGATCGCCATGCCCGAGATCACCATCGGGCTCTACCCGGACATCGGCGCCAGCTGGTTCCTCAACCGCATGCCGCCAGGGGTGGGCGCCTACCTGGGTCTCACCGGCGCCCAGCTCAACGCCCGCGACGCCCTGGACCTGGGACTGGCCGACCGCTTCGTACCCCGCGGACGGCGCGAGGCTCTGCTCGAGGCCCTCGTGGCGGCCGACTTCGGCGACCGCGGCCCCGAGGCCCGCCGCGCCGCGGTACAGGCGGTACTCGACCGTTTCGAGGCGCGCGGCGAGGCCCCGGCGGGGCAGGTGCAGCCGCACCTGGATGCCATCCAGTCGCTGGTGGGCAATGTCGACGTCGAGACCGCCGTGGCGCGGATACTGGCCGACGACAGCGACGACAAGTGGCTCGTCGCCAACCGCAAGCGTCTCGCCGACGGCTGCCCGATCAGCGCCCACCTGGTGTGGCGCATGCTTCAGCGCCACGCCCACTCGAGCCTCGCCGAGGCCTTCCGCGACGAACTGGTGCTCTCGGTGCAGTGCGGCCGCCTCGGCGACTTCACCGAAGGCGTGCGCGCGCTGCTGGTCGACAAGGACAAGAACCCCCAGTGGACCTACAGCGACGTCGCCAGCGTGCCGGAAACCTTGATCGACGCCATGTTCGAATCCCCCTGGCCCGCCGAGGCCCACCCGCTGCGCGACCTCGGCCGGGGTCACCGGGTGGGATAACAAGACTTGTAGGAGGGTGTGCGGTTCGGCGTTCCGACTCTGCCTCGCGACAGGCGCCGTCAGGCGCCCTGCAAAGCAACCAACTACGATCAATCTGAACAATCACAAGGAGCCAACCATGAAGATCGCCTTTATCGGCCTCGGCAATATGGGCGCCCCCATGGCCAGCAACCTGGTCAAGGCCGGCCACGACGTCACCGTCTTCGACCTGGTCGAGGACGCCATGCAGGCACTGGAAGGAGAGGGCGCCCGGCGCGCCGACAGCGCCGAGGGCGCGGCCCAGGGTGCCGAGGTGGTCATCTCCATGCTGCCCGCCGGCGTCCACGTCAAGGGCCTCTACCTGGGCCGCGACGGTGCCCCCGGCCTGCTGGAGGCGCTCGACGCCAGGCCGCTGATCATCGACGCCTCCACCATCTCCCCGGAGGACGCCCGCACGGTGGCCGCCGGCGCCACCGAGCGCGGCCTCACCTGGCTCGATGCCCCGGTCTCCGGCGGCGTGGGCGGCGCCAAGGCCGGCACCCTGACCTTTATCGTCGGCGGCGAGGCGGCCGGCTTCGAGCAAGCCAAGCCGGTGCTCGAGGCGATGGGCAAGAACATATTCCACGCCGGCGACAGCGGCGCCGGCCAGGTGGCCAAGATCTGCAACAACATGCTGCTCGGCATCCTGATGAGCGGCACCGCCGAGGCCCTGGCGCTGGGCGTCAAGAACGGCATGGACCCGGCGGTGCTCTCCGAGATCATGAAGCAGAGCAGCGGCGGCAACTGGGCGCTCAACGTCTACAACCCCTGGCCCGG
>JBKHEO010000119.1:0-5543 GCA_046540755.1 Halomonas sp.
CCCGGCGGTGATCCTGGAAGGCCTCGTCGTTGGCGCGGGCGGGCTCGCGGGTCAGCGAGGCGCGGTGGGCAGCGCTGCGCAGCGCCAGGTAGGCATCGCGCAGGCGCTGGCACTCCCGGGCCGGCAGGCGCTCGGTGGCCTCCAGGGTCTCGAGGATGCGCATGTTGTCGCTCCACTCGAGCAGCGCCGGGGTCTCGTGGCCCATGGCCAGCACGGCGTACTGGCACAGGAACTCGAGGTCGACCATGCCGCCGGGGTCGTGCTTGAGGTCGAACTCGCCCTCCCCGCCCTTGCCGCCGAGGTGGTCGCGCATCTTGTGGCGCATCTTCACCACCTCCTCGCGCAGCGCCTCGCTGTCGCGCTCGCGGCCGAGGATCTCGCGGCGCACCGCGGCGAAGCCCTCGGCCAGTCGCGGGTGGCCGGCGACCACCCGGGCCCGAACCAGCGCCTGGTGCTCCCAGGTCCAGGCCTCGCGGCGCTGGTACTCGGCAAAGGCCGACAACGAGGTGACCAGCAGCCCCGAGTTGCCGGAGGGGCGCAGGCGCATGTCGACCTCGTAGAGGGTGCCGGCGGGGGTCACGGCGGTGAGCAGGTGGATGATGCGCTGCCCCAGGCGGGTGTAGAAGACGGCGTTGTCCAGCGGCCGCCCGCCGTCGGTGCTGCCCTGGGGGGCGCCGTCGTGGAGGAACACCAGGTCGAGGTCGGAGCCGTAGCCGAGCTCGATGCCGCCGAGCTTGCCGTAGCCGACGATCAGGAAGGCCGGTTCGGCGTCGGCGCGGCCGCCGTCGGCCAGCGCCGGGACGCCGTGCTTGCGGGTGAGGTGGCGCCAGGCCATGGCCAGCACGGCCTCCAGGATCACCTCGGCGATATAGGTGAGGTAGTCGCTGACCTTCATCAGGTGGCGGGTGCCGGCGATGTCCGAGGCGGCCACGTGGAGGGTCTGGGCGTGCTTGAACACCCTGAGCGCCTCGAGCTGGGCCTCCTCGTCCTCCTCGGGCAGGCGCGCCAGGGTCTGGCGCAGCTCGTCGGCCAGGCGCGACTTGTCGGCGGGGGTGTAGAGGGTCTCGGGGGTGAGCAGCTCGTCGAGCAGGATCGGGTAGCGGGCGATCTGCTCGGCGATCCAGGGGCTCGCCGCGCACAGCGTCATCAGGTGGCCCAGGGCGTCGGGGTTCTCGCGCAGCAGCGCCAGGTAGGCGGTGCGTCGCAGTACTGACTCGACCAGCGGCAGCACTCGCTCCAGGGCGGTGTCGGGGGCCTCGCTTCCCGCCACGGCGTCGAGCAGCAGCGGCATCAACGCCTCGAGCCGGTCGAAGCCGATGCGCTGCATGCCCTGCACCTGGCGGGAGTGGTAGAGGGCACCGATCCGCCGCAGCGCCTCGGCGGGCTCGGCGAAGCCGGCCTCCTCCAGCAGCGCGGTGCCCTCGGCCTCGTCGAACTCGCCGTGCCACAGCGCCCGCCACTGCTCCAGGGGAATGCCATCCACCGCCGCGCCGGCGGCCTCGTCCACCTCCTCCCCGGGATCGGCGATCACCGCGTCGAAGTGCCGTCGCACCCGATCGCGCACCTCGTCGAGCCGGGCCAGCACCGCCGGCCAGTCCTCCATGTCGAGCGCCAGGGCGACCCGCTCGCGATCGAGGTCGTCATCGGGCAGGGTCTGGGTCTGGCGATCCTCCAGCGCCTGCAGCACATGCTCCAGGTCGCGCAGGAAGACGTAGTCGGGCTCGAGCTCCTCGACCACCTCGACGGGGAGCAGGCCAAGCTCGGGGAGGCGCGCCAGGGCGGTCCTGAGGGAGGTGACCTGCAGCTCGGTATCGCGTCCGCCGCGGATCAGCTGGAAGGCCTGGACCACGAACTCCACCTCGCGGATACCGCCGGGGCCGAGCTTGATGTTGCTCTCCATCCCCTTGCGGCGTACCTCGCGATTGATCATCGCCTTGAGTTCGCGCAGCGACTCGATGGCACCGAAGTCGAGGTACTTGCGATAGACGAAGGGCCGCAGGCTGGCGAGCAGCTCGGCGCCGGCGTCGAGGTCGCCGGCCACCGGCCGCGCCTTGAGCATGGCGTAGCGCTCCCACTCGCGCCCCTGGTCCTGGTAGTAGGCGGAGAGGGAGCTGAAATTGCCCACCAGGGGCCCGCCGTCGCCCAGGGGACGCAGGCGCATGTCGACACGGAAGGCGAAGCCGTCGGCGGTCACCGCGTCCAGGGCGCCGATCAGGCGCTGCCCGAGCTTGGTGAAGTACTCCTGATGCTCCAGCGACTTGCGGCCGCCCTCGGTCTCGCCCTTCTCGGGGAAGGCGAAGATCAGGTCGATGTCGGAGGAGAGGTTGAGCTCGCCGGCTCCCAGTTTGCCCATGCCCAGCACCACCAGGCGCTGCTCGCTGCCGTCGCGGCGCGGCGCGGGACGCCCCCAGCGCGGCTCGAGGAAGGCCTCCAGCCAGCCGAGCGCCGCCCCCAGGCAGGTCTCGGCCAGCCGCGACACCGCCGCCGCGGTGGCCCACATGTCGATGCCCTCGGGCCGGGTCAGGTCACGCCAGACGATGCCCAGAATGCGCGCGCGCCGGAAGCGGCGGATCGCCGCCTGCATGGCGGCCTCGTCCTCCGCCTCCTCGAGGCGCTCGTCGAGCCAGTCACGCAGGGTCTCGGCGTCGGGGGCGGCATCCAGCTCGCCGCTGGCGTCCAGGTGCAGCAGCCACTGCGGATAGCGCACCAGGGTCTCGGCGACGAAGTCGGAGATCGCCAGCACCCGGGCCAGCTCCTCGCGCCGTGCCTCGGAGAGGCTCAGCCAGTCCTCCAGGGGGGAGTCCCGGCCGCTCATCTCGGCCAGGTTGTCGGCCTGGGCCAGCGCCTCCGCCAGGCGCTGTCGGGTGTGCCCGAGGGGCGCCTTGAGCGGCTCGGGGAGGTCGGTCAGCGGCAGGAAATCATCGGGCAGGGGCATGGGCGTCTCGCATCCGAATTGGCGAATACTCCCAGCATAGCGAAGGGGGACGCCGCGGGGCACCCATGGCGCCGGATCAGCCGAGCAGCTTCTGCCCCAGCAGCAGCAGCCAGGTAAGCCCGGCCAGGATCAGGGTGACCATCACGGCGGCGGAGCCGAGATCCTTGGCGCGGCCGGAGAGCTCGTGACGCTCGGTGCCGATGCGATCCACCACGCTCTCGATGGCGCTGTTGAGCAGCTCCACCGCCAGCACCACCAGGCAGCTGCCGATCAGCAGGATCCACTCCACCGGCCCGTCGCCCACCCACCAGGCCAGGGGCAGCAGCAGCACGCACAGACCGAGCTCCTGGCGGAAGGCCGACTCGTGGCGCCAGGCGTCCCGAAACCCCTTGAGGGAGTAGCGGGTGGAGTTCACCAGGTGCTGCCAGCCGGTGTGTCCAGGTTTCATCGTGGGCTCCTCTAGGCGACGGCCGCGCCGCTCAATGGGTTTCGATCATCCGCTCGAGATCCTCCGCCAGCGGATCCAGTACCTCGGACCAGGCGAGGGAGGGCGTGCCTCCGGTACCGTTGACCAGCACGCTGAAGACCCCCCAGCGGCCGCCGGCGGTGCGGAAATAGCCGCTTGCGGCGCGCACCGTGACCGGCTGGTTGAGGGTGCCGGTCTTGAGCATGACGTGGCGCTGGAAGGTCTCCGAGCCCCGCTTCAGGAAACGCGTCACGCCGTTTTCCGGCGACTGCAGGGTGGCCAGGAAGCTGGGGAACAGCGAGGGGCGGTGGTAGAGGCTCTCCAGCAGGGTGTTGGCGCCGCGGGCGGAGGTGCGATTCTCCGGGGTCAGGCCGCTGCCGCTGAGCAGGGTCACCGGGCCGTGGTCCAGGATGCCCGCGACGAAGGTCTCGAGCCGGGCACCGCCGAGCTTGAGGTCGGCGCGCGGCGCCTCCACCAGGTTCAGGGTCAGGATATCGGCCATGTAGTTGTTGGAGTAGTGCATGGCGCGAAGTAGCAGCTCCTGCAGCGGTCGCCCCTCCACCTCGGCCAGGGAGCGGGCCGTCGACGGCGGCTCCGCCCGGGTGGTGTCCGCCCCCCCGGCCACCGCGATGCCGGCCTGGTCGAGCATCGCCCGCAGCGTCAACGCCATCTGGTCGGCCGGGTCGGAGCTGGCGCGGTAGAGATCGCGCGGGCGGGCGTTGGTGGAGATCTGCCCACCCAGCACCATGACATCGCGCCCCTCGCGGGTGATGCGCTCGGCACGCAGCTCGGTGCCGCTGTCGTCGGGGCGGGTCACCACCTGGTTGTCGATGGCCAGGATCGCCGCCTGGCTGTCGCAGCCGGTGACCCGCGCCGGCTCGCCCGCGGCGGCGGCCGGTGCCACCGTCACGCACCAGTTGCCGTAGTTGACGCCCGCCGAGGAGAGCAGCGCGCTGTAGGCGTTGGAGGCGCGCTCGCGGGTCTGGCAACGGTCGCGGGTCCGGCACTCCACCGGCCCGAAGCGCCACTGGCTGACCCGCAGCCGTCCGCGCACCTCGCGCACGCCCGCCTGGTGGAGGCGCTGCACCAGGCGCCACAGGTCCTCGCTGGTCAGCGCCGGATCGCCGCCGCCCTCGAGGATCAGGTCCCCATCGAGCACGCCCTCGGCGTCCGGCGCCGCCTCGCTCACCAGCCGTGTGGTGAAGCGATGCTGGGGGCCCCAGCGGTCGAGCGCCGCCGCCGCCAGGTAGCTCTTGCTCACCGAAGCGGGCGACAGCTGGCGCTCCGGGGCGATGGCGCCAAGCACGCGACCCTCGTCCAGCAGCCTGGCCTCGGCACCGACCAGGAAGCCACGGTCGGCCAGGCGCGCGACGGCCTCGAAGCCCGCCGCCAGGGTCGGCGTCGCCAGGCAGAGCACCAGGGGGACGGCAAGCAGCAGACGGCAATGGCGCATGGGGCCTCCCCGGAGGCGAGAGTTCAGTGGGCCGAGACGGACGAGAAGAGCTGGATCACCGCCACCCCGCCGATGATCATGGCGATTCCCAGCACCGCCGGCAGGTCCGGCCGCTCGCCGTAGAGCAGCACCCCCGCCACGGTCACCAGCACGATACCGAGCCCGGCCCAGATGGCGTAGGCGATGCCCACGGGGATGGTGCGCAGCACCAGGGCCAGCAGGTAGAAGGCCAGCGCATAGCCCACCACCACGGTCACGCTCGGCCCCAGGCGGGTGAAGCCCTCCGACGCCTTGAGGGCGGTGGTGCCCACCACCTCGGCGACGATGGCCAGGGCGAGATAGACGAACGCCATTACGCTTCTCCTTGCTCGGCAACGGGCACCAGCCCGGGATTCGGTGGCAGCGTCACCACCAGCCGCCACAGCGCCTGGCCGCTGGCGTGGTACTTCTGCTCGAAGGGAGTCAGGTACTCCCCCGCGGGATCCAGCGACTCGACCTCGCCGACCACGCCGGTTGCCTGGGCCACCCCCAGGGCAAACTCCTCCAGGTACAGGCGCCAGTTGGAGCGCAGCTCCAGGCGCCCGCCCAGGGCCAGGATGAACGGGAGGACCGGGTGGCCGTGCCAGCGCAGCTTGAGGTGCGCCGCCTTGGGATAGGGGTTGGGGTAGAGCAGGTAGTGGCGCACCGGC
>JBKHEO010000120.1:0-5531 GCA_046540755.1 Halomonas sp.
GATCGCCACGGCGCCGACCTCCGGGGCGAAGGTCGCCGCGGTGCCGGTGGTCCCCCACAGGCTGGCGGCCACCAGGACGGCGGCGATGCCCAGCAGGCGCTCGTGGATCCTGCGGTTCATGGCACCTTCTCGTTCCAAAGTCGGTGGGCCAGTCTGCCTACCGCCGGAACATGCCGGCAAGCGGCGTCGGCGGGACGGCAGGAAAAACCCCAACTCCCGACCCATGAAAACGGAAAGGATTGCACCCCGGTTCGGTCCCGCAGGGGCTCGGTGCCGGCGGGGGGCTTCTGCTATCGTTTCGGGCGGAATCGATGCCGCCGGCCTGATGCCGGCGGCCCCACAGAGGAGGCAGCAGATGGCGAACACTCCCCCTGACGCGACCGTTCCCGCCACCATGTCGGCCATGCTGCTGACCGGGCATGGCGACGTCGACAGGCTGGTCTATCGCGACGACGTGCCGACCCCGCGGCCGGGGCCCGGCGAGGTGCTGGTGCGGGTCACGGCCACCGCCAAGAACAACACCGACCGCAAGGCGCGCGAGGGGCTCTACCCGGTGAAGAAGGGCGAGGTGACCTCCTTTGCCATGGGGGGCGAGCCGACCCTGACCTTCCCGCGCATCCAGGGCGCCGATATCGCCGGGCGCGTGGTGGCGGTGGGCGAGGGGGTCGACCCGGCGCGCATCGGCGAGCGCGGGCTGCTCGACTTCAACCTCTATCCCGATGCCCGTCGCGATATCAACCTGACCCCGGACTACTACGGCCACGGCGCCGACGGTGGCTTCGCCGAGTACGTCGCCGTGCCCTCGGACCAGTTCCATCACGTGCCCAACCCGGAGCTTGCCGACGCTGAACTCGCCGCCCTGGGCATGTGCTCCTACCAGACCGCCTACCATATGATGACCTCGGCCCGGGTGAGCGCCGGCGAGCGGGTGCTGGTCAGCGGGGCCAGCGGCGGCGTGGGCACCGCGCTGATCCAGCTGTGCCGGGTCAAGGGGGCGATCCCCTATGCGGTGAGCCAGCCGGAGAAGGCCGAGGCGCTGAAGGCGCTGGGCGCCGAGGCGGTGATCGACCGCGGTGATCTCGAGGGCTTCGCCGAGCGTGTGCTCACGGCCACCGGCGGCGCGCCCATCGACGCGGTGATGGACCTGGTCGGCGGCGAGATGACCGACTGCTTCATCGACACCATGATCCAGGACATGAAGGCGCGCACCACCTACCCGCGGCTCTCCATCGCCGGCGCCAGCGGCGGCAATATCTCGGAGATCCTGTGGACGCGCATCTACCTCTATCAGGTGCAGATCTTCGGCGTCTCCCACGGCACCCGGGAGGAGGCCGAGCAGCTGATCGCCTGGATCCGCGCCGGCGAGCTCAGGCCGGTGCTCCACGCCGCCTTCAGGCTCTCCGAACTGCACGCCGCCGAGCGCTATTTCGTCAGCCGCGACAGCGACTTCCTGGGCAAGATCGTGATCGTGCCCGACCGCCAGTGGGAGGAGCACGGCGCCCCTTTCGCGCTGGCCCCTTCCGCCAGCCAGGAGTCGCGCCCATGAGCCGCCCGCTCAGCTTCCGGATGATGGACACCCACGCCGGCGGCGACGTCAGCCGCATCGTGCTGGGTGGCATCGACGCCCTGCCCGGCGCCACGGTGCGTGACCAGATGCACTACCTGCGCGACGACGCCGATGGCCTGCGCAAGCTGCTGCTGTTCGAGCCCTACGGCGTGCCGGAGATGTCGGTGGACCTGATCGTGCCCGCCACCGATCCCGAGGCGGCCGCCGGCTATATCATCATGGAGGTGATGGGCTACCCGATCTACTCCGGCTCCAACACCATCTGCACCGCCACCGCGGTGCTCGAGGCCGGCATCGTGCCCAAGCAGGAGGGCGTGCAGCGCTTCAATCTGGAGTCCCCGGCGGGCCTGGTCAACATCGAGGCGCGGGTGAAGGACGGCGTGGTGGAGGCGATCACCTGCGGGGGCCTGCCCAGCTACATCGATACCTATCGCGCCTCGATCCACGTGCCGGGCCTGGGCGACGTCACCTACAGCGTGGCCTACAGCGGCGGCTTCTACGCCCTGGTGGATGCCACCGAACTGGGCTTCCACCTCAACCGCGACGAGGAGCGCGAGCTCGCCGAGTGTGCCCACAAGATCGTCGAGGCGATCCAGGCCGAGCGCGGCTTCTCTCACTACACCCTGGGCGACGTGGGGCCGCTGCCCTTCCTGCACTTCATGGGGCCGGTGGAGCAGGTGGCCGACGACTTCTACCGCTCGCGCTCGGCCACCTACGTGCACCCCGGGGTGATCTGCCGCAGCACCACCGGCACCGGCACCTCTGCTCGCCTGGCGCTGATGCGCCATGAGGGCACCATCGCGCCCGGCGACAAGCTGGAGACCATCTCCCTGCGCGAGACCGGTTTCATCGGCACCTTTACCGGCACCCGCGAGGAGGGGCCCCACACGGTGGTGGAGAACACCATCACCGGCAAGGCCTACGTGCTGGGCCACACCGAGGTGGTGGTCAACTGTGATGACTCCCTGGTGGCGTGCGACGGCCTGCACCATATCCTTACTGCCCGCCAGGGCTGAGTCTTGCCCCCGCCGCCTTGACTCGCTCATCTCGCCCGCCTGCCCCTTGAGCCCTCGCACCAAAGGGGGCAGGCTGGCGCCCGTTCTTCCTTTCGACTGCCCCTGGAGGCTTGCCGTGGCCATCACCAACTTCTCCGACCTGCTCAACGAGGCGCGCCTGCAGCCGGATGCGCAGCGCCTGCTGTTCGTCTTCACTCGCGCCGAGCTGCCGGACCACCCCTCCGCCGAGCAGCAAGAGCGCTTCGCCCGGGGCGAGGGCGGCGTGCTCACCCCGGTGCTCTGCGTCGACAAGGCTCCCGAAGCGCTCACCGACATGGCCGCCCTGGTGGCGGAGTCGCGCAACACCGGCGTGGAGTGGGACATCGTCTTCGTCGGCGCCCTCTCCGGCCGCGGCGACGAGGCGCCGAGCGCCGAGCAGGCCGAGGCGCAGCTCGAGCGCATGGTGGAGTCGCTCAAGATGGGCAACGTCGAGGCGTTCCTGGCGCTGGACCGCCACGGCGAGGCGGTGCGCATCGGCTGAGATGGCGGCGTCATCCTCATAGGGTTGAATTATCAGGTTGATGCCACCATTCAATTGTCGCTATCAGTGGATGCGGGCTACCATGCTCCCGCATTCGAGATACCTTCATACCAAAGTCGAAAGGAGCAGACCCTAATGTCCCTGCTGAATACCGAAGTCAAGCCGTTCAAGGCCACCGCCTACTACAACGGCGAGTTCGTCGAGGTGACCGAAGAGAAGCTGAAGGGCCAGTGGAGCATCTTCTTCTTCTACCCGGCCGACTTCACCTTCGTCTGCCCCACCGAGCTGGGCGACCTGCAGGACAACTACGAGGAGTTCAAGAAGCTGGGCGTCGAGATCTACAGCGTCTCCACCGACACCCACTTCACCCACAAGGCGTGGCACGACAGCTCCGAGACCATCGGCAAGCTGACCTACCCGATGCTGGCCGACCCGACCCACACCATCTCGCGCAACTTCGAGGTGCTGATCGAGGAAGACGGCATCGCCGAGCGTGGCACCTTCGTGGTCGACCCCGACGGCAAGATCCAGATCGTCGAGCTGAACGCCGGCAACATCGGCCGTAACGCCGAGGAGCTGCTGCGCAAGGTCAAGGCCGCCCAGTACGTGCGCGCCAACCCCAACGAGGTCTGCCCGGCCAAGTGGGAAGAAGGCGAGGAGACCCTGTCGCCGTCGCTGGACCTGGTCGGCAAGATCTAAGCGGTTTCCTGAGAAGTGGTGAGGCCCCGCCCCGCGCCTCGCCGCCCTGCCCCGGGCACCTTCCCCCGCCCGGGGCCCCTATTGCCTCTCACGAGATCCCTTCCCGCGCTGCCCCATCGGCAGGGTGCGGCGGTCTCGTGACCCCGAATCCCGAACATGAAGGAACACGCTGTCATGTTGGACGACAACCTGAAAACTCAGCTCAAGGCCTACCTGGCCAAGGTCACCCAGCCCTTCGAGATCGTTGCGTCCCTCGATGACGGCGCCAAGTCGAAGGAGCTGCACGGCCTTTTGACCGATATCGTCGGCCTCACCGACAAGATCACCCTCAGGCTCGATGGCCAGGACGCGCGCCGGCCGTCGTTCGCCATCAACCGTCCCGGCGAGGAGACCGGTGTGGTCTTCGCCGGCCTGCCCATGGGCCACGAGTTCACCTCCCTGGTGCTGGCGCTGCTGCAGGTGGGGGGCCATCCGCCCAAGGCCTCCGATGAGGTGATCGAGCAGATCCAGGGCCTCGAGGGCGAGCTCAACTTCGAGACCTACTTCTCGCTCTCCTGCCAGAACTGCCCGGACGTGGTTCAGGCACTCAACCTGATGGCGATCCTCAACCCGAATGTGCATCACGTCGCCATCGACGGCGCGCTGTTCAAGGACGAGGTGGAGGCGCGCCAGGTGATGTCGGTGCCCAGCATCTACCTCAACGGCGAGCCCTTCGACCAGGGCCGCATGAGCCTGGAGCAGATCCTGGCCAAGGTGGACACCGGTGCCGCCGAGCGCGAGGCCGCCAGGCTCGGCGAGAAGCCGACCTTCGATACCCTGATGATCGGCGGCGGCCCGGCCGGTGCCGCGGCGGCGATCTATGCCGCGCGCAAGGGCATCCGCACCGGCGTTGCCGCCGAGCGCTTCGGCGGCCAGGTGCTCGACACCATGGCCATCGAGAACCTCATCTCCGTGCCCCACACCGAGGGCCCCAAGCTGGCCGCGGCGCTGGAGGAGCACGTCAAGGAGTACGAGGTCGATATCATGAACCTGCAGCGGGCGGTCAAGCTGCTGCCCGGCCGGCCGGGCGAGGTGCACGAGGTGCAGTTCGAATCCGGCGCCAGCCTCAAGGCGAAGACCCTGGTGCTGGCCACCGGCGCCCGTTGGCGCGAGATGGGCGTGCCCGGCGAGGCCGAGTACCGCAACAGGGGCGTGGCCTACTGCCCCCATTGCGACGGTCCGCTGTTCAAGGGCAAGCGCGTGGCGGTGATCGGCGGCGGCAACTCCGGCGTCGAGGCGGCCATCGACCTGGCCGGCATCGTCGGCCATGTGACCCTGATCGAGTTCATGGACGAGATGCGTGCCGACGCCGTGCTGCAGAAGAAGCTGCGCAGCCTGCCCAACGTGGAGATCATCCTCGGTGCCCGCACCACCGAGGTGAACGGTGACGGTTCGCGGGTCAACGGCCTCACCTACGAGGAGCGCGCCAGCGGCGAGATCCGCCAGGTCGAGCTGGAGGGCGTCTTCGTGCAGATCGGCCTGGTGCCCAACACCGAGTGGCTCCAGGACTCGCCCATCGAGCTCTCCGAGCGCGGTGAGATCGTGGTCGACGCGCGCGGCATGACCAGCGTGCCCGGCATCTTCGCCGCCGGCGACGTCACCACCGTGCCCTACAAGCAGATCGTCATCGCCATGGGCGAGGGCTCCAAGGCCGCCCTGGGCGCCTTCGATCACCTGATCCGCAGCTGAT
>JBKHEO010000121.1:0-5464 GCA_046540755.1 Halomonas sp.
GTCGGCCAGGCCAAGGCGGCCGGGGGCAACCGGCTGCGCTTCTTCGACGACGCCCTGCAGGCCGCGGTCAATCGTCATATACAGCTGGAGGCGGACCTGCGCCGTGCCCTGCAGCGCGACGAGCTGAGACTCTTCTATCAGGTGCAGATGGACGAGCGCGGCGAGGTCTCGGGCCGCGAGGCGCTGCTGCGCTGGGAGCATCCGCAGCAGGGGATGATCTCGCCGGGAGAGTTCATCCCGCTGGCCGAGGAGACCGGGCTGATCGTGCCGATCGGGCGCTGGGTAGTGGAGACCGCCTGCCACCGGCTGGCCGCGTGGGCCGAGGAACCCGAACTCGCCGACCAGGCACTCTCGGTGTCAACGTCAGCCCGGTGCAGTTCAGCGAGGACGACTTCGTCGCCGGGCTCCGGGAGATTCTCGACGCCACCGGCGCCCCGCCGCGGCGGCTGGTGCTGGAGGTGACCGAGTCGCTGCTGATGCTGAACCCGGAGAGCGTCAGCCGGCGCCTCAGCGAGCTGCGCAACCTGGGTGTGCGCCTGGCGCTGGACGACTTCGGCACCGGCTACTCGTCGCTCAACTACTTGAAGCGGCTAAGCCTTAACGAGCTCAAGATCGACGCCAGCTTCGTCGCCGGCAACCCCGACGACCCCGCCGACATGGCCATCGTCGACACCACCCTGACGCTCGCCAACCGGCTGGGGCTCGAGGTTACCGCCGAGGGTGTGGAGACCGCCGAGCAGCACCGCTGGCTGAAGGCCCGCGGCTGCCGCCGCTTCCAGGGCTACCTCTTCGGCAGGCCGGAGCCGTTGTAGTCGCTCGATCTCGTGGAGGATTCTGTGGGAGTCTGATTCTGTGGGAGCCCGATTTATCGGCGATCGAGGCGGGCCACCAGCAGACCCAAGGCCACCATGGTGGGAGCCCGACTCTGTGGGAGCCCGATTTATCGGCGATCGAGGGTTACAAGGCGGTATCCATGGCCCTGGGCCGGGCGCGGTCGAGCAGGCTGTGCCAGCGGGTGAGGATGGGGGCGTCGCTGTGGTGGACCTCGGCGAGCAGGCGGCGCAGTTCCTGGCGGGCACTGGCATCGGCGGGGTCGACCAGGGTCAGCCAGGCCTCCAGGGCGCCGATCTGCAGGTGCAGGTTGCCGTCCTCGCGGGCGTGGGAGAGCGCCAGCTCGATCAGGGCGACGAGCTCCTCGCGCGGGTGGCCGAGGCGATGGCGCACCTTGGCCAGCTGCACGGCGAGCTCCGGCACGAACAGGGTGGTGCGCTCGCGAGCGAGCACCAGCGCCTGGTCGAGGTAGTCCTCGGCGCGGGCGTGCTCGCCCAGGGCGATGCGGGCGTCCACCAGCCACAGCGAGGGGCGGGTGTAGGAGTCGCGGCCGGTGAGCTCGGTCAGCTCCTCCTGGATGGCCTCGATCTGGGCCAGGCCGTCGCGGTCGCCGGCCAGGGCGCGCTGCCAGCCGAGCACACCGCGCGCCGCCATCTGCCAGAGGTGCAGGTCGGGGGTGCCGGTGAGCTCATGGGCACGCTCGGCGCGGGCGGCGGCGAGGTGGACGTGGCCCAGCTGGCGGTAGAGGGCGGCGGCATACATCAGCGCCATGGCCAGGCTGCCGGGGTGGCCGATGCGCTCGGCGAGGCGGATGGCGGACTCCACCTGGGTCTCGGCGCGGCGGTAGTCACCACGCAGGCAGAGCGCCCAGCCCTGGAAGCAGGCGGCGGCCACCTGGGGGTGGTCCGAGAAGGGCAGCCACTCGATCATCATCTCCGACTCGAGCGGGTTGATCTCGTCCAGGTGGTCGTAGGCGAGCGGGATGCGCCCGGCCCAGTACTCGCAGCTGGCCTGGGCGTACTCCGCCAGGCGCGCGTAGCGGGGGTCGTCGAGCTTTCGCGCCAGCTCGGCCAGCTTGGCCGCCAGCTGGAAGGCGTCGGCGTGGGCGTGGCGCTGGCTGCAGCCCACCCAGAGGCCCCACTTGACCAGGAAGGCCTGCTCCAGGTCGACGCCCTCGCCCTCCTCGGCCAGCGCCTGGACCAGTTCCCGGGCGCGCACGAAGCTCTCGTGGGCGGTGGGCGAGCCGTGCCCCTCCAGGGCGAAGGCGGCCTGGCCGCGCACGGTGAGCAGGCTGATCTCGCGCTCGGTCTGGCCCTGCACCTGGCGCAGGCTGGCCAGGCCCAGGTCGGCCATCTTCAGCGCGGTGCGGTTGGCGCTGACCTTGAGCGCCTCGCGGGCGGCGAGCTCGTAGTAGCGGGCGCCGCGGGCGTAGTGGCCGCTGCGCCGCAGGTGGGTGGCGAAGTCGCCGGGATGGCGACTGATCCACATCGGGAAGCGCTCCTCGATCAGCTCGACCACCTGGCGGTGGATGGCGGTGCGCACGTCCCGCGGGCAGGAGAGGTAGGCGGCCTCCTGGAGCAGCTGGTGGGTGAACTGGAACTCGCGGCCGGCCTCGTCGCCCTCGACGGGCTCGATGATCTCCAGGCGGCGCATCTGCTCCAGGGCCTGGGTCAGGCGCGGCCCCTCGAGCTCGCTGCACTCGGCGAGGAAGTCGTAGCGGAAGCGGCGTCCCAGCACCGCGGCCATGTGGGCCACCTCGCGGTCGCCGTCGAGCTGGTCGATGCGGCTGGCCAGCAGGCCGAGCAGGCCGTGGGGCAGCTCGTCGAGCTGCACGCTGCGCCCCTCGCGGCGGTCCATGTCGACGCGGCGCACGATCTCCTGCAGGTAGAGCGGCACGCCGTCGCAGCGCTCGATGATCTGGCCGCGCAGGCGCGGGCTGATATGGAGGCGGTAGCGGCGCGCCAGCTGGGAAAGCAGCCGCGAGGACTGCATGGGGTCGAGCTTGCCCAGGGTGATCTGCTGGTCCCAGTCCAGCTTGGCGGGCAAGCCCTCGCGGCCGTGGTGGCTGGCCACCAGCATGAAGCCGCAGTTGATGGGCAGGCGCGCCTGGAGGCCGGCGAGCACCTTGACGCTGGGCTCGTCGAGCCACTGCAGGTCGTCGATCATCAGCACCAGGGTGCGCTCGGCGGCGATGCGGCCGATCAGGCGCTGCACCAGGCCCACCACCAGCTCCACCGCCTCGCCACTCTGGCTGAGCTCGACCAGGGCGTGGGACTCCCGCGCCCCCAGCGCCTCCTCGAGCAGGCGCAGGTGCGCCTCGTCGAGCTCGGGCAGTTCCAGCTCGCGGCTGAGCTCGGCGAGGCTTTCGCCGTCCAGGGCGTGGCCCAGGTGCCAGCGCAGCAGCTTGCGCGCCACGCCGTGGGGCTCCAGCACCGAGAGCCGGGTGGTGGGCTGCCAGCAGATGGCGGCATCGCGGCTCTGCTCGAGCTGGCGGAAGCCCACCATCAGCGCCGACTTGCCCATGCCGGAGGGGCCGCGCACCAGCATGCTCTGGCGCAGGCCGATGCCGGCGCGGGCCAGGGCGTCGCGCAGGGTGCGCAGCTGCGGCTCGCGCCCCACCAGGCTCGGCGGCAATGCCTCGCGGCCGCCCTCGTTGGTGCCCAGCACCAGGGCACGCAGGCGCACCCGGCCGTCGCTGGCCACCAGCCGCGAGGAGAGCCGCGGCTGCAGGTCCAGCGCCGGCGGCATATGCTGGCTGGCCTCCTGGGAGATGACCAGCTCGCTGCCCTCGGCGGCGCTCATCAGGTCGAGGGCGCCCTGGGTCACCTGGCCCAGCGGGTCCACCAGGCGCCGCTCGGGCAGGTAGATCACGCGGCCGCTGTTGAGGCCGGCGGCCAGCTCGATGCGCGGCGGCTCGCCCTCGCCGCCCCAGTGGCGGCGCGACTCCTCCGGCAGCATGCGCCGGCAGTGTTCGTATAGGGCCACCAGCTCGGCGAGCTGGTGGGCCGGGCCATGGGTGCCGAAGCAGGCCAGCCCCAGGCCGCCGGTGGCGCCGGGCAGCCAGAAGCCGCCCAGGTGGTGGCATTGCTCCTCCAGCCAGCGAACCAGCTCGCACTGCAGCATCAGGCAGGCGCGGCTGGCGGGGCGGGTGGAGAGGTCGCCCTTGAGGCGCAGGCGGATGGCCATCACCGAGAGCTGGCGCTGCTCGATCTCCTCCTCGCGCAGCGGTGAGCTGTCCGGTGCCAGGGTGCGGGAGAAGCCGACGCTGCCGGCGCCGGCGGCATCCGCCTGGGCGTCGGACCAGTAGCGCGCCAGCTGCAGGAAGCCCGGCTCGGGCTGCTGGCCGGAGAGCGCCAGCAGCTGCAGGTAGGCGTTGTACTGCTCGTGGGCGGCGGCGTGCTGGCCCTGCTCGGCCAGCTGGCGCACCAGCCGCTCGTGGAAGGGGCCATAGCCGGAGAAGCGGTTGACCAGGCTCTCCAGCAGGGTATCGGGGACCGAATCGAAGCGCTCGAGCGCCGCCTCGGCGAAGCGGATCACCCGCTGGCGCCAGTCGTTGCGCACCTGCATCAGCCAGCGCTGGTACTCGGGGCAGTTGGGGATCTGCAGCTCCTCCACCAGATCGCCGTGGTAGTGTTCGAGCAGCGCGGCCAGGGTCGGCAGGTCGCCCTCGCCCTCCAGCAGGCGCTGGATGTCGTGGAGGTCGAGGGCCCAGGACGGAGGCAGCTGGAAGGCGATGGTCTGGCGCGAGACCACCAGCACCTCGTCGGCACTCTGCCCCAGCGACTGGCGCAGGCAGTGCAGCGCGTGGCGCAGGTTGGTGCGCCCCGACGACAGCCCCTGGTCGGGCCACAGCAGCTCGGCCAGGGTAGCGCGGCTCACTGGCTGCTGGTGCAGCAGCAGGTAGACCAGCAGCGCCTTGACCTTGTCGTAGCTGAACTGGGTGAGGGTGTCCTCGCCCACGACGAGCGAGAAGTGGCCGAAAAGGGTCAACCGAGCCTGGGTCGTGGTATCGGTAACATCGGTGGCGTCCCGCATCGTGGTAATCCTGCGTCCTGCGGACGGGCCGGGATCAGGCCGGCACGCCGCTGTGAAAACGAAAGGCCGTATCCGGCTCTTGTATCAGCGCCGCCTCGCACTCGGCGAAGAAGGCGATTCGGGACTCGATGGGCGCATCGCTCAGATGCCGGGCCAGCATCAGGTAGTCCTCATAGTGGCGTCCCTCCGACTTAACCAGAGTGCGGTAGAACTTGGCAAGCTCGGCGTCGAGGTGGGGGATCAGCCGGGCGAAGCGCTCGCAGCTGCGCGCCTCGATGAAGGCACCGATGATCAGGATGTCGATCAGCCGCTCCGGGTCGCTGGGGCGCACGTGGCGGCGCAGCCCCTCGGCGTAGCGCGAGGCGCTGAGGTGGCGGTAGGCGATGCCGCGCGCTTCCATCAGCTTGACCACCTGCTCGAAGTGCAGCAGCTCCTCGCGGGCCAGCTGGCTCATCTTGGTGAGCAGCAGCGGCTGGTCGACGTAGCGATAGAGCAGGCTCATGGCGGTGGAGGCCGCCTTCTTCTCGCACTGGGCGTGGTCGATCAGCAACAGCTCGGGGTTCTCAAGCGCCCAGGCCACCCAGGCGTCGGGGGTGCG
>JBKHEO010000122.1:0-5433 GCA_046540755.1 Halomonas sp.
CGCCAGGAGCCACCATGACCGCCCCCATCAGCCGCTTTCCCGTCCCCGAGTCGATCGAGGACCTGCCCGAGGATATCCGTGACGCCATGCTGGCGGTGCAGGAGAAGGCCGGCTTCGTGCCCAACGTCTTCCTAATGCTGGCCCACCGCCCGGCAGAGTTCCGTGCCTTCTTCGCCTACCACGACGCCCTGATGGAGCGGGAGTCCGACACCCTCACCAAGGCGGAGAAGGAGATGATCGTGGTGGCCACCAGCGCCCGCAACCGCTGCCTCTACTGCGTGGTGGCCCACGGCGCGCTGGTTCGCATCTACAGCAAGGACCCGCTGCTGGCCGACCAGGTGGCGATCAACCACCGCACCGCGCCGATCAGCGAGCGCCACCGCACCATGATCGACTTCGCCATGCACTGCAGCCTGGAGGTGGGGGAGCTCACCGACGAGTGGGAGGCCCGCCTGGCGGAGGCCGGCTTCACCCGCGACGACATCTGGGACATCGGCGCCATCGCCGCCTTCTTCGGCCTCTCCAACCGCCTGGTCACTCTCACCGGCACCCCGCCCAACGAGGAGTTCTACCTGATGGGGCGGGTCCCGCGGGAGAAGTAGGCGCCGCGTTCAGGGGTGTGCCTGAACGTTTTTGAGCAGCCTCAGCATCGGCTCCAACTGGCTCTCGTGCAGCACCAGGGTGCTGTCCCCCGGCTCGCCCTCGGCGGGGGCGATGACGGCGAACTCGCCTTCCTCCAGGTGGAACTCGTGGATCTCGCGCTCGCCCTGCGGGGTGCGGCAGCGAATCGACCGGTAGGGGTCGTCCTCGCCGTAGACGAGGCGATGGTAGACCTTGAAGAAGGTGTAGAGCTCGAGGCCGCGCGGGAAGGCGGGCCAGCGGGCGGGGATGGTGCGGCTCGCGTCGTCCAGTGCCTGGCCAGCCGCCTCGGCGGCGGCGATGGCCTGGGCCAGGGGGGCGGCGATCAGGGAGGTGTCGTCCGCGGGCAGGGGCGCATGCGCCTGGATGGCGCTTCGGTAGGCCTCGGCGACCCGCTCCAGGTCCTCGGGGGAGGCGAGGGCATGCTCGCTGTGCTTGAGGTCCGCGGGTTCGAAGCCGCCGTTCTCCCAGCCGTGGATGACCCTCAGCCGCAGCCGGCCCTGTCGCATCGGCGCCATCACCAGCGCCTCGATGGCCACCCGCAGGTGAAGCAGCCGCTCGGTGGCGGCGTTGTCGAAGGCGCTGTAGGGGTCGACGAAGATGGCGTGCAGTCGACCGGGGGCGTGTTCCTTGGCTTCGGTGTAGGGCATCGGGTGCTCCGGCACGGGGGTGGTCGGCGGGACGGGGCGACGCTATGATGCCCCTCGATCCCGGTGTTATCGACCGCCGCCGCGGCGACTTGAGCCGGGATCCCACAACTCATCCACTTGTCGCCAGGGGAGTCCCGCCGCACCTGCGGGGGCTGAGAGGGCCAAGCGCCGACCCTGGAACCTGATCCGGTTCACACCGGCGGAGGAAGCGCGACATGCCCTACCTGACGTCTGCCGTGCTCGGCGCGGCGCTCTTGTGCTTTGCGTTCCTGGGCCTGCGGGCCCGCCGGGCCGACGGCCCCCTCGATGACTACGTGACCGCGCGCAACTCCCAGGGCGCCCAGGCCATCGGCCTGTCCTTCCTGGCCTCCAGCATGGGCGCCTGGATCCTCTTCGCGCCGCCGGAGATCGGCGCCTTCGTGGGCCCGGTGGGGCTGGCCGGCTATGCCATCGGCTCCTCGCTGCCCTTCCTGGTGCTGGGGCTCTACGGCCCGGCGATCCGCCGCCACCTGCCGGAAGGGCGCAGTATCGGCGAGTTCGCCGAGGCGTGCTACGGCGCCGGGGTGCGCCGCTGGGTGGCCTTTGTCTCGGTGGCCTACATGGCGCTCTTCCTGGCCGCCGAGCTCACCGCCATCGGCGCCATCGCCGCCATCCTGTCGGATGTGCCGCCTGCGCTGGTGGTCCTCGGCGTGGCGGTGGCCACCCTGGCCTACACCACCGTCGGCGGTCTGCGGGCGAGCCTCGCCACCGACCGCTGGCAGGCCTGGCTGCTGCTGGCCCTGCTGGTGCTGGTGGGCGGCGTGGCCTGGTGGTGGCTGCCGCCGATGCCCGCCGAGGCGACGATGCCATCGATTCCCGCCGGCAGCGCGCTCTCCGTGGCGCTGACCCTGGTGATCGCGGTCACCGCGGCGAACCTCTTCCACCAGGGCTACTGGCAGCGCATCTGGGCCGCCGAGGACGACCGCGCCCTGGGCCGCGGGGCGCTGCTGGGCGGGGCCAGCAGCCTGCTGGTGGTGATGGTTATCGGCGGGCTGGGCATGCTGGCGGCGATGCAGGAACTGCCGCTGGGCGAGCCGCCGATGCCCTTCTTCGCGCTGCTCTCCGCGGCGCCGGCCTGGCTGGGCCTGCCGGCGCTCGTGCTGGCGGTGACCCTGGTGGCCTCCAGCGTCGATACCCTGCAGAACGCCATCGCCTCCATGGCGGTGGCGAGCAGCGGTCGACGCGGGCTCTCGGTGCGCGCCGCGCGGCTGGTGACGGTAGCGCTGATGGTGCCGGTGGCGTGGGTGGCCCTGCAGGGCTTCTCGGTACTGCGCCTCTTCCTGATCGCCGACCTGCTGTGCGCGGCCATCGTGGTGCCGGTGCTGCTGGGGCTGTGGCGGCGCATGTCACCCCTGGCCGCGGTGGCCGGGGGACTCGCGGGCATGGCGGGCGCCATCGTGCCGGGCTGGATCGCCCAGGGCGGCCTCGCCGCGGGCGTGCTGGCCGCCACCTTCCCCGACAGCATCCCGACCCTGCCGCCCTTCCTGGGGGCGCTGGTCGCCTCGACGCTGGCGAGCCTGCTGATCGCCTGGCGGCGCCCGGGGGCGAGATGCCAATCGACCGTTCAAGGAGATGCAAGATGACCACACGCGACGACTGGAACGCCTGGGCCGCCGAGCATGAGGCGCCGCGGATCTCCGAGTGGCTGCGCGAGAGCAGCGAGCCCGACTGGTCCGCCACCGTGCACCACCCGCTGTTTTACGCCCTGGCCGAGGGGCGGCTCGCCGGTGACGACTTCGCCGCCTACATGGTGCAGGACTACGGCTTCGTGGACCCCTTCACCGCCTTGATCGGCCACGCCATCGGCCGTGCGCCGAGCATGGCGGACCGGGTCGTTCTGGGGCAGTTCATGGGCATGCTGACCAGCGACGAGAACAGCACCTTCCAGCGCACCTTCGAGGCCTTCGGCGTGCCCGAGGCCCAGCGAGAGTCGCCGAACTACCTGCCCGAGACCCGGGCCTTCCAGTCGCTGCTGCGCGAGACCG
Source organism: Halomonas sp. (assembly GCA_046540755.1). GTDB lineage: Bacteria > Pseudomonadota > Gammaproteobacteria > Pseudomonadales > Halomonadaceae > Halomonas. Next base: position 3,314 of record JBKHEO010000122.1, read on the forward strand.
GCGATCGCGGCGGCTACGCCGAGATCCTGGCGGTGCTGGTGGTCACCGAGTGGGTCTATCTCGAGTGGGCGCTGCGGGTGAAGCGCGCAGGCGATCTGCATCCGCTGATGGGGGAGTGGATCGACCTGCACGACAACCCCGCCTTCCGGGACTTCGTGGCCTGGCTGCGCCGCCGCCTGGAAGAGGAGGCCGAGACGCTGGATGACGCCGCCTTCGCCCGCCTGGCCGAGCGCTTCCGCGAGACCGTCGCCAGGGAACGTGCCTTCCACGATGCGGTCTTGCCGCGCTGAGCCGGTTGCCAGGCGGGCGGTGAGAGGCCACCCTCTGTGAGTCACGCCATCATCACAGGAGCCCTGCCATGAGCGATACCCCGAAGGATCCCCGCCGCCGTCACTCCGCCCCGGTGGTGGATGGCCCCGGCAAGGCGGCCAGCCGTGCCATGCTGCGCGCGGTGGGCTTCCAGGATGAGGACTTCGTGAAGCCCCAGGTGGGCATCGCCTCCACCTGGAGCAACCTCACCCCCTGCAACAGCCATATCGACGAGCTGGCCCGCCACGCCAGCGACGGCGCCGACGCCGCCGGCGGCAAGGGGGTGATCTTCAACACCATCACCATCTCCGACGGTATCGCCAACGGCACCGAGGGCATGAAGTACTCGCTGGTGTCGCGGGAGGTGATCGCCGACTCCATCGAGACGGTGGCCGGCTGCGAGGGCTTCGACGGCCTGGTGGCGATCGGCGGCTGCGACAAGAACATGCCGGGCTGCCTGATGGGGCTGGCGCGGCTGAACCGGCCCAGCGTCTTCGTCTATGGCGGCACGATACTGCCCGGCAAGGGCCATACCGACATCGTCTCGGTGTTCGAGGCCATGGGCGCTCACAGCCGCGGCGACATCGACCTGATCGAGCTCAAGCAGATCGAGGAGACGGCGATTCCCGGGCCCGGCTCCTGCGGCGGCATGTACACCGCCAACACCATGGCCTCGGCCATCGAAGCGCTGGGCATGAGCCTGCCGGGCAGTTCCGCCCAGAACGCTGTCTCCAGGGACAAGCGCGAGGACTGCGAGGCGGCGGGGGCGGCGGTGCTCGGCCTGCTCGAGCGCGACCTCAAGCCCTCGGACATCATGACCCGGGAGGCCTTCGAGAACGCCATCACCGTGGTGATCGCCCTGGGCGGCTCCACCAACGCCGTGCTGCACCTGATCGGCATGGCCCGCACCATCGGCGTGGACCTCACCCTCGAGGACTTCACCCGTATCGGCCGGCGCGTGCCGGTGGTGGCCGACCTGCGCCCCAGCGGCCACTACATGATGAGCGAGCTGGTGGCGATCGGCGGCATCCAGCCGCTGATGAAGACCCTGCTCGATGCCGGCATGCTGCACGGCGACTGCCTGACGGTGACCGGACAGACCCTGGCCGAGAACCTGTCGAGCGTTGCCCCCTATCCCGACGACCAGAAGATCATCGCGGCGCTGGATGCCCCCATCAAGGCCGAGAGCCACCTGCGCATCCTGCACGGCAACCTGGCGCCCGAGGGGGCGGTGGCCAAGATCACCGGCAAGGAGGGCACGCGCTTCGCAGGCTCCGCCCGGGTGTTCGGCTCCGAGGAGGAGGCCCAGGCGCGCATCAACGACGGCACCGTGGTGGCCGGCGACGTCATCGTGATCCGCTACGAGGGGCCGCGGGGCGGACCCGGCATGCGCGAGATGCTTACCCCCACCTCGGCGATCATGGGCCGGGGCCTGGGCAGCGAGGTGGCGCTGATCACCGACGGGCGCTTCTCCGGCGGCAGCCACGGCTTCGTGGTGGGCCATGTGACGCCCGAGGCCTTCGACGGCGGTCCCCTGGCGCTGGTGGAGGATGGCGACCGCATCACCATCGACGCCGAGGCCGACACCATCGACGTCGACCTCTCCGACGAGGAGCTGATGCGTCGCCGCGCCGCCTGGCAGCAGCCGGCGCCGCGCTACACCCGCGGCGTGCTGGCCAAGTACGCGCGCACGGTGAGCTCCGCCTCCACCGGCGCGGTGACCGACGCCTTCGAGTAAGCCCGACTCGCGGCCGATACCGGTCGCCATGCGACAGCGCGCCCCCGCCGGGAAGCCGGCGGGGGCGCCGTGC
>JBKHEO010000123.1:0-5356 GCA_046540755.1 Halomonas sp.
CGCAGGCGCGACTCCAGCTTGAAGTGCATGTTGTCCCAGGTGCAGGCGTTGCTGCTGCACTTGGTGTCGTTGCGCATCTCGAGGTAGTAGGTGCCCGGCTCCAGGGCCTCCTCGAAGCGGAAGTTCTCGCCCTGGCCGCTTCGCCGGTCGGCGGCGAGCTCGGCACCCGCCTCGTCCAGCAGGCGGCCGCTGAAGCCGCCGGGGGCGGTGCGGGTCACCGGGGTGGCCGCTTCCAGGGTCAGGGTGCCAGGGCGTTCCACCTCAAGGCGGTAGAGGCGCAGCCCCGACGCCAGCTGGCCGTAGTGGGTCTCGCCCGGGCGCAACTCGCTGGCGCGATCGCTGCGAGCCGTCCAGGAGGCGCAGGCGGAGAGCGTCACCACCAGCAGCAGTGCCAGAGTAGTCTTGAAGGCGGTCATCGGCAGGCTCCTCATGCTAAAAAGGGAAGGAACAGAGACAAGAAAGCCGGCCACAAGGGCCGGCTTCGATGCGTCGATTCAGGATCGACCGGGAATCCTCACGACTTAGAAGTCGTAACGGACGCCCACGGTGGTCTGAATATCGTCGCTGACATCGTTGATGGAGTCGTCGGCGTCGAAGTCTTCCTGATAGAGCTCGGCGAAGACATACATCGGCTCGCTGAAGCGGTAGTTGGCACCCAGCACCCAGCGGTTCTGGTCATCCAGGCGATCGTCGATCATGTCGGCGCGGTAGTAGTCACCGTAGACCTCGCCCATGCCGTAGTCGTAGCTGCCACCCAGCCCCCACAGGTTGTCGATACCATCGAGCCCGTCGACGACAGAATTCGGGTTTTCGTTTTCGATGGTCGCTTGATCCGCGGTCACGTCACCCACTTCCTGGTAGGTGAAACGTCCGCTGAACTCGGGAGTGAAGTTGTAGCGCGCCACCAGGCCCCACAGGTCTTCGGAGTAGGACTTGGCGCCAGGACCGTCGTAATTGCCATCGTTGGCGTCGTCCGCCTGGTTGGACTGGTTATAGGCCAGGCCCAGGTAGAGATCATCGATCTCGTAGCTTACACCAGCATGCCAGTTCAGGGTGGAGTCACCGCTAGAACCGGCATCACGACCGCTGATGTGCTTGGCGGCCACGGCCGCCTTGAAGCCGGAGAGATTCGGCGTGGTGTACTGGATTTGGTCGCCGTGGGCACCCACCTGACCGAAATCGATATTGGTGGCACCGGCGTTTTCGGGCACATCGTGCACCACGCTAACCATCTGGTAGAAGATGGAATCGAAGTTACCGATACGCACGTCACCCCAGGAGTCGCTGTTGACGCCCACATAGGTGTTGCGGATGGTGTCGAAGCCGTCGTCGTTACGCGCGTCGGCCTTGCCGCGGAACTCCATGCGGGCATAGGTGCTCAGGTCGCTGGTGACATCGTGGTTGGCGATGAAGCCCCAGCGAGAACCCAGGTCGATGAAGTCGGTCTGGTCTTCGTCAGTAGCACCGCCCGCCACGACGCCATAGGCCAGACGGCCATAGACGTCCAGCTTGGTGCCGTCCTGGTCGTAGACGGTGGCGGCCTGGGCGCCGGTGGCGGCCATGGTGCCGGCGATAGCAGTCGCTAACAGTGTCTTTTTCATGATGACGTTCCTTTGACTAGCAGTCTGTTTCGATCGTTTGGTGCCGACCGCTCTGGGGCGGTTCGGCGGGCTTGCCGGTCTGCGCCGGTTCGTCGCGGCTGGCCTCCTCACGGAGGGTGCCGGTGCGAGCCCGGCTTCGGCGAAGCCTTGTTATAGTCCAATGCTCGCAAGAAGAACCTTATACCGGACTCCGGGGGAACGCAAGAAGAAAAAACACTGTTTCCCTACGCGATGCAGCCTGCCCATGGAACTTTCTCCTGCATACGCAAATACCCGTCGCGCGACGGTAAGTTCATGATGCCCAGCGGATATCGCGAAGGCAAGGCAGCCGCCTCCCACGCCCGCCGACGCGCCATAAGGGCCCGGCAGGCACGAGGGGAGGAGAAAACCGGCGAGCGCCGTGGGGGGTGGGGACGCCTTCAGCGGCCGTTGTGCTTGGCCACCAGGGCGGAGAGCTTCTCCTCAAGGGAGGCCGGAGCCGAGTCGGCGGGGGGATGGCCGGCGTCGCCCGGCACCTGGCGCGCGGTCCTCTCGCCGCCCGGGGTTCCGCCCTGCCCTCTGGACGGCTTTCCCTTGCCGCGCCCCGGCGCATGGCGGCGCCCCTGGCGGGGGCCCTTGTCGCCCTGCAGGCGGTCGAGCTTGCGCCGGGCGTGGTCGGCGGCCTGGGCGTCCACCACGCCGGCGGGCCGGCCGTCGAGGTCGATGCGCTCGGCGCCGTCGCGCACCGCCTTGAGATAGCGCGGCAGATTGACGTAGCAGGCCAGCGCCCGACGCACCAGCTTCTCGGGCCAGGGCTCGCGTGTTGCCAGCACCTCGTGGATGCCCACCATCAGCGGGCGGGTGTGGCCCTTGAAGAAGGCGGCGGGGTAGCGGGCGTACCACTCGTCGAGCAGCGCCTGGGGCGAGGGCGCCTCGCCGAGGGCCAGGGCGTCCTGCTGCCCCTCGGCCGCGGGCGCATCGCGAGCGGCATCGCCTGCCGGGGCGGGGGGCTCGGCGGTTGGCGGAGCGCCCTGCTCGTGGCGAGGCGTCGGGTCGGCGGGTGCGGGGCCGGATACCGGCGGGCGCCGGCCGATCAGCGCCGAGAGCCCCTGGGAGCGGCGCCCGGGGCGGAAATGACCCTCGATCTCCTCGCGACCGGCGAGGCGTTCCAGCAGGTGGCGGTTGTGGGCCTCCAGCTCGCGGTTCTGCTCGTCGAGTTCACGGTTCTCTTCCGCGAGCTCGAGACGGGAGGCCTCGGCCTCGGCCAGGCGCTGCTCCAGCTCGCCGAGGCGCCGGGAGAGCTCGCCCTGCACGGTCTCGGCGTGACGCCGCGCCTCGCGCTCATCCACCAGGCGCTGCATCAGCGATCGGGTTCGCCCCTCCAGGGCATCCAGCAGCGAGTCTCGACGTTGCTCGACCAAACCGGTCTCCTCCGCGGGCGCTTGAATGGGGCTTTGCCGTTCAGTCTGTGTCAGATAGCGGCCGCTGACAAATGTCGTCAGCCGCCGACGCCTTCTCGGCGCTGCCTTTGGCGACGACGGTACTCGACGAAGTCGTAGGCGGGCTGGCCCTCGGCGGGGCTGCCCGGCAGGCGCTGCACCTCCTCCCACTCGGCGGGGTCGAGCTCGGGGAAGCGGGCGTCGCCCTCCACCTCGATCGCCACCTCGGTGAGGTAGAGGCGGCTGGCATGGGGCAGCGCCTGGGCGTAGATCTGGGCGCCGCCCATCACCATGATCTCCTCCACCCCGTCGATGGTGGCCTGCCGGTCGGCCAGGGCCAGGGCGGGGGGAAGGTCGTGGCAGACGCGAACGCCTTCAGGGTGGAAGTCAGGGTCGCGGGTGACCACGATATTGAGCCGCCCGGGCAGCGGTCGGCCGATGGACTGGAAGGTCCTGCGCCCCATCACCAGCGGCTTGGCCTGGGTCATGCGCTTGAAGAACTTCAGGTCCTCGGGCAGGTACCAGGGCAGGGCGTTGTCGACGCCGATCACGCGGTTCTGCGCCATGGCGGCGATCATGGCGACGGGGACCAGGGTCTCCTCCGTCATGGGGTCGGCGGGGCTCATACCGCTACCTCGGCCTTGATATGGGGGTGGGGGTCGTAGCCCTCGATGGCGATATGCTCGATACGGAAGGCGAAGAGGTCGGTGACGCTCGGGTCGAGCACCAGGCGCGGCGCGAGCCGCGGGGTGCGGGCGAGCTGCTCCTCGGCCTGCTCCAAGTGGTTCAGGTAGAGGTGGGCGTCGCCCAGGGTGTGGATGAACTCGCCGGGCGCAAGGCCCGCCACCTGGGCGATCATCTGCGTCAGCAGCGCGTAGCTGGCGATGTTGAAGGGCACGCCCAGGAAGATATCGGCGCTGCGCTGGTAGAGCTGGCAGGAGAGCCGCCCCTCGGCCACGTAGAACTGGAAGAGGCAGTGGCACGGCGGCAGCTGCATCTCGTCGACCTGGGCGGGGTTCCAGGCGGAGACGATCAGCCGCCGCGACCGGGGGTGGGTGCGAATCTGCTCGAGCAGGTTGGCGATCTGGTCGACGTGGCCGCCGCGCGGGTCGGGCCAGCTGCGCCACTGGTAGCCGTAGATGGGCCCGAGGTCGCCGTTCTCGTCGGCCCACTCGTCCCAGATGCGCACGCCGTTTTCCTTCAGGTAGGCGATATTGGTGTCGCCGGCCAGGAACCACAGCAGTTCGTGGAAGATGGAGCGGGTGTGCAGCTTCTTGGTGGTGAGCAGCGGGAAGCCGCGGGCCAGGTCGAAGCGCATCTGGTGGCCGAAGATCGAGCGCGTGCCCACCCCGGTGCGGTCGCCGCGCTCGACGCCATGGTCGAGCACCTGGCGCATCAGATCGAGGTAGGGCTGTTCGAGGGCGGGCTGCATGTCGTCGGTCACGGCATCACCGGGGCTGGCGGGTGGATGGCGGATTCTACCCGAACTCAGCCGGGTTGTTGACCGGGGAGGCGCGCATCCACCGGCTGGCGGCGCGACCAGGCGACCAGCGCCAGGCCGGCGGCGATCATCGGCAGCGTCAGCAGCATGCCCATGGTGAACCAGCCGAAGGCGAGATAGCCGATATGGGCGTCGGGCAGGCGGTAGAACTCCACCAGGAAGCGGAAGGCGCCGTAGAGGGCGAGGAAGAGCCCGGAGACCAGGCCGCGGCGCCGCGGCGTGGCGGAGACGAACCACAGCACGCCGAACAGCACCGCACCCTCGAGCAGCGCCTCGTAGAGGGCGCTGGGGTGGCGCGGCTCGGCGCCGAGGCCCGGGAAGGGCATGCCCCAGGGCATCTCGGTAACCCGTCCGGGCAGCTCGCGATTGATGAAGTTGCCGATGCGCCCGGCGCCCAGGCCGATGGGCACCAGCGGGGCGACGAAGTCGGTCAGCGTGAAGAAGGCCAGCCCCTTGCGACGGGCGAACCACCAGGCAGCCACCAGCACGCCGAGCAGGCCGCCATGGAAGCTCATGCCGCCGTCCCACACCCTGAGGATCCACAACGGGTCGGCCAGCCACTGGTCGAGGCCGTAGAAGAGCGCATAGCCCAGGCGGCCGCCCAGCACCACCCCCAGGGCGGCGTAGAACAGCAGGTCGCCGATGTCGTCGTGGGTCAGGCCGATGCGCGCGGCGCGGCGACGCCCCAGCCACCAGGCGGCGACGAAGCCCACCACGTACATCAGGCCATACCAGTGGAGCTGGAAGGGACCGAGGGAGATCGCCACGGGGTCGATGTCGGGATAGCTGAGCATGCAAGTCCTTTAAAGCTGGAAGCTGGAAGCTGGAAGCTGGAA
>JBKHEO010000124.1:0-5308 GCA_046540755.1 Halomonas sp.
CCGGCGCCCCTGGGCTTGTTGCTAGCCTCAGGCGAGGGAGGCGATGGAGGTCGGCGCGTCCTGGACGTTCTCGGCCAGGGCCTCGAACTCGTTGACGCCGTCCAGGTCGGTGCCCATGGCGATATTGGTCACCCGCTCCAGGATCACCTCCACCACCACCGGCACGCGGTGCTCGGCGGCCAGGCGACGGGCCTCCTCCAGGGCCGGGGCGATGGCACCGGGCTCGGTGACCCGCAGCGCCTTGCAGCCCAGCCCCTCCACCACCGAGACATGGTCCACGCCGTAGCCGTTGATCTCGGGGCAGTTGATGTTCTCGAAGGCGAGCTGCACGCAGTAGTCCATGTCGAAGCCGCGCTGGGCCTGGCGGATCAGACCCAGGTAGGAGTTGTTCACCAGCACGTGCACCCAGGGCAGCTGGAACTGGGCGCCGGCGGCCAGCTCCTCGACCATGAACTGGAAATCATAGTCGCCGGAGAGCGCCACCACCTCGGTCTCGGGGTCGGCACGGCGCACCCCCAGGGCGGCGGGGATGGTCCAGCCCAGCGGCCCGGCCTGGCCGCAGTTGATCCAGTGGCGCGGCCGGTAGACGTGGAGGAACTGGGCGCCGGCGATCTGCGACAGGCCGATGGTGCTGACATAGCGGGTGTTCTTGCCGAAGACCCGGTTCATCTCCTCGTAGACCCGCTGCGGCTTGACCGGCACCTCGTCGAAGTGGGTCTTGCGCAGCAGGGTGCGCTTGCGCTCCTGGCAGGCCTCGAGCCAGCGGCCACGCTCGCGCAGCCGTCCCTCGGCCTCGAGCTCGCGGGCCACCTCGAGGAAGCGGTCGAGCGCCGCCCCGGCGTCGGAGACGATGCCGTAGTCGGGGCCGAAGATGCGCCCGATCTGGGTCGGCTCGATATCCACGTGCACGAAGGTGCGCCCCCGGGTGTAGGTCTCGACGTTGCCGGTGTGGCGGTTGGCCCAGCGGTTGCCGATGCCCATCACGAAGTCCGACTCGAGCAGGGTGGCGTTGCCGTAGCGGTGGGAGGTCTGCAGCCCCACCATGCCGGCCATCAAGGGGTGGTCGTCGGGGATGGCCCCCCAGCCCATCAGGGTCGGGATCACCGGCACGCCGACGAGCTCGGCGAATTCCACCAGGCGTTCGCAGGCATCGGCGTTGATGATGCCGCCGCCGGCGACGATCAGCGGCCGCTCGGCCTGCTGCAGCATGGCGATGGCCTTCTCGGCCTGGGCGCGGGTGGCGGCGGGCTTGTAGACCGGCAGCGGCTCGTAGGTCTCGGGATCGAACTCGATCTCGCTCATCTGCACGTCGATGGGCAGGTCGATCAGCACCGGGCCGGGGCGCGCCGAGCGCATCAGGTGGAAGGCCTGCTGGAAGGCGCGCGGCACCTGGGCCGGCTCCAGCACGGTGACCGCCCACTTGGTGACGGGGCCGGCGATCTCGCGGATATCCACCGCCTGGAAGTCCTCCTGGTGCAACCTGGCGCGGGGCGCCTGGCCGGTGATGCAGAGGATCGGGATGGAGTCCGCCGAGGCGGAGTAGAGACCGGTGATCATGTCGGTGCCGGCGGGACCCGAGGTCCCGATGCAGACCCCGATGTTGCCGGCCCGGGTGCGGGTGTAGCCCTCGGCCATGTGCGAGGCGCCCTCGACGTGGCGGGCGAGGATATGGTCGACCCCACCCACCTTGCGCAGGGCGGCATAGAAGGGGTTGATGGCGGCACCGGGCACGCCGAAGGCGACCTCGATGCCTTCCTTGCGGAGCACGTGAACGGCGGCTTCTGCGGCGGTCATGCGGGCCATGACGACTTCCTCCTGGGGGATTTATTTTTGTGGAAATATTTTCTGTATACAGAGGCTAGGCCGGCAGCGGCGGGGCGTCAAGATTATCTGGAAAATATTTTCAAATATTCTTGTGCCCAAAAAATACCCAAGCCGCATCAACAGCTTGGGCGCCAGGGAGTCGATTGAAGGAGGGTGCTAGAGCACGACCCTTATCGACAATGGATACTCGTCGCAGTTGTTCCCCTCACCGCCGCGATCGACCACCAGGAACTCGCCTTCCCGCTCCAGCACCGACTGGATGGCGTGCCAGGTGCCGGCGCGGTAGTTGACGCCCTGGCGGCCGTCGGTGACGAAGGCGCGCACCTCGCCGGGGTCGATCTCGTCGCCCGGGGGGGCCACCACCACCACGAAGCGCTCCTCATGCAGCGGCATGAAGGCCTGGCTGCCCAGCGGATGGCGCTCCAGGAAGTCGAGCTCGAGGGGAATGGATATCGGCTGGCTGACGAAGATACTGATCAGCGTCCGAGCGCCCTCCCCGAGGGTCTCGACCCTGGCCAGGTCGTGGTGACGACGGGTGCGACCGCCATTGATGGGAAACCAGTCGGCGGTGCGGGCGTCGATGACATCGCCGAAGGGGGCGAAGGCCTCGGCGGTCAGCGGCTCGGCTTTCAGGTGCAGCATATGAGTCTCCAGAACAAGTGAGCAGGGTCGGGGCTGATCCGGCGACAGGCCTGATCGGGGGCGCTGTGAATACGTCCCTGTACGCTACCTCGGCCGTCCCTGGTCCTCGGACCCCCTCCAGGCCTGTCCCCGGCGCCCCTCCTGTCACGCCTCAGCGCATCGCCGGCCGCAGGGCCGCGTGGCGGTTGACGTCCTTGTAGAGCAGGTAGCGAAAGGGCCCCGGGCCTCCGGCGTAGCAGGCCTGGGGGCAGAAGGCGCGCAGCCACATGAAGTCGCCGGCCTCGACCTCCACCCAGTCCTGGTTGAGGTGGTAGACCGCCTTCCCCTCCAGCACGTAAAGGCCGTGCTCCATGACGTGGGTCTCGTCGAAGGGGATCACCGCGCCGGGCTGGAAGGTGACGATGTTGACGTGCATGTCGTGGCGCATGTCCTCGGGGTCGACGAAGCGGGTGGTCGCCCAACGCCCCTGGGTATCCGGCATCTCGTTGGGGGCGATATCGTTCTCGTTGACCACGAAGGCCTCGGGCACCTCGATGCCCTCGACCCGCTCGTAGGCCTTGCGCACCCAGTGGAAGCGCACCGGGGCATCGGCCTCGTTGCACAGCTGCCAGTCGCTGCCCGGCGGCAGGAAGGCGTAGCCTCCGGGCACCAGGCGGTGGCGCTCGCCGGCCAGGGTCAGGGTCATCTCGCCCTCCACCACGAACAGCACCCCCTCGGCCTCGGGGTCGAGTTCGGGGCGCTCGCTGCCGCCGCCGGGGGAGACCTCCATGATGTACTGGGAGAAGGTCTCGGCGAAGCCGGAGAGCGGGCGCGCCAGCACCCACAGGCGGGTCTTCTCCCAGAACGGCAGGTTGCTGGTGACGATGTCGCCGAACACGCCCTTGGGGATGACGGCGTAGGCCTCGGTGAACACCGCCCGGTCGGAGAGCAGCTGGGTCTGGGGCGGATGCCCGCCGTGCGGGGCATAATAGGTGCGTTGGTTCATGATGATTCCTGAAAAGGCTTGGGCCGAAAGGCATGCCCGTGGCAGGCATCGCTCGAGGCTGTTCCGGCGACAGGCCCCGGGGTGCCGGACCAGATCGGGGGCGCTGTGAACCCCTCCCTGGGCGCTACCGATGCCATCCCTGGCATAGGACCCCCTCCAGACCTGTCCCCGGCGCCTCTCGCTTCCGGCAGCGGAAGTTCAAGGACCCTCACCGGGATGGCACGCATCCAGGCAAGTCCGAAGACTCAGCGCGTTGGCGCCGGATGGTGCTCCGCCCAGTGTCGGGCGATATCCACGCGGCGCGCCACCCAGACCCGGTCGTGGGCCTCGATATGGTCAAGGAAGCGCTGCAGGGCGCGGAAGCGGCCGGGGCGCCCCAGCAGGCGGCAGTGCATGCCCACCGAGAGCATCTTGGGCGACTCCTCCCCCTCCTCGTAGAGGACGTCGAAGGCGTCGCGCAGGTAGGTAAAGAAGTGGTCGGCGGTGTTGAAGCCCTGGGGCGCGGCGAAGCGCATGTCGTTGCTGTCCAGGGTGTAGGGCACCACCAGGTGGTCGTGCTCGACGCCCTGACTATCCTTCTCGCGGGTCCAGAACGGCAGGTCGTCGCCGTAGTAGTCGCTGTCGTAGAGGAAGCCGCCCTCGTCGAGCACCAGTCGGCGGGTGTTGGGGCTGTCGCGGCCGGTGTACCAGCCCAGCGGCTTCTCCCCGTAGAGGCGCTGGAAGATCGCCATCGCCTTCTGCAGGTGCTCGCGCTCGACGTGCTCGGGCACCTCCTGGTAGTGGATCCAGCGGTAGCCGTGGCAGGCGACCTCGTGGCCCAGCGCCTTGAAGGCATGGGCCACCTCGGGGTGGCGCTCCAAGGCCATGGCCACGCCGAACACGGTGAGCGGCAGGCCGCGACGCTCGAACTCCCGCAGGATGCGCCACACCCCGGCCCGCGACCCGTACTCGTAGATCGACTCCATGCTCAGGTGGCGGTCGGGGTAGCTGGCCGCACCGATGATCTCGGAGAGGAACTGCTCGGAGCCCTCGTCGCCGTGGAGCACGCAGTTCTCGCCCCCCTCCTCGTAGTTGAGCACGAACTGCACGGCGATCCGGGCGTTGCCGGGCCAGTGGGGGTGGGGCGGCGTGCGGCCGTAGCCGATCAGGTCGCGGGGATAGTCGGTCGCGGAGGTCGGCGTCATGGCAGAGATCCTGATTGTTATGGGCAGTAAAGGGGCGAGCGAACGTGGCCGTCACTATGTATACAAAGTAAAAATAAGCTGTTGCCATGCGGACTGCAAGCCCAGCGACGGGCCCATTATCGTATACATTTATTTTCCAATAATGTCACCACCCAAGCTTTCGAGGCTCCCATTAGACCAATGTCTGGCTTCAGCCCGGGCCAGGAAGTCCTGCCCAGACAGCCCACAGGCCGCATGAAACCGGGGATACAGGGCGCTTGCCACGCCTGACACCCACTTCTTTCCACACACAAAATAGACCTATTTTGTGTACAATCACTCTAGTCATCCCGGAGACCCGCCATGCGCCTACGCCTCATCAACCCCAACACCACGGTCGGCATGACGACGACCATCGGCGAGGCGGCACGCCGCGTCGCCGCCACCGGCACGGAGATCGTGGCCACGCAGCCCGAGCATGGCCCGGTCTCCATCGAGAGCCACTTCGACGAGGCGATCAGCGCCGTGGGGGTGCTGGAGCAGGTCCTCACCGGTGAGCGGGAAGGCGCCGATGCCTACATCATCGCCTGCTTCGGCGACCCCGGCCTGCTCGCCGCCCGCGAGCTGACCCGGGCGCCGGTGATCGGCATCGCCCTGGCCCTGAACGGCGCCGCCGGCTACAAGTACGGCATCC
>JBKHEO010000125.1:0-5239 GCA_046540755.1 Halomonas sp.
GCCGCGGGCGGGGGTGTGGCCCGACACATAGTAGGGGGCGTCGCTTCGTGGCAGGGGCTCGCGGCCGCGGATGCGGTCGGCGATCTTCTCGGCCAGCATGAGGGTCGGGGCATTGAGGTTGCCGGTGGGGATCAGCGGGAAGAGCGAGGCGTCCACCACGCGCAGCCCCTCCACGCCATGCACCCGGCCCTGGCCATCCACCACGGCGTCCTCGCCCTCGCCCATGCGGCAGCTGCCGCAGGGGTGGTAGGCGGTCTCGGCGTGGGCGCGCACGAAGGCGTCGAGCTCGGCGTCGGACTGCACGTCTGGTCCCGGCGAGATCTCCCGTCCGCGGTAGGGGTCGAAGGCGGGCTGGGCGATGATCTCCCGCGTCAGGCGGATGGCGTCGCGGAACTCCTGCCAGTCCTTGTCGGTGGACATGTAGTTGAAGAGGATGCTCGGCGCGGCCCTCGGGTCCCGGGAGGCGAGGCGGATGCGCCCGCGGCTCTCCGAGCGCATGGAACCCACGTGGGCCTGGAAGCCGTGGGCCTGCACCGCGCTCTTGCCGTTGTAGCTGATGGCGATGGGCAGGAAGTGGTACTGCAGGTTGGGCCAGGCTTCCGCGTCGCTCGTGCGGATGAAGCCGCACGCCTCGAACTGGTTGCTGGCGCCGATGCCGCGACCGAGGAACAGCCATTCGGCACCGATCTTCGGCTGGTTCCACCACTTGAGCGCCGGGTAGAGGGAGATCGGCTGGGTGCACTCGTACTGGATGTACATCTCCAGGTGGTCCTGGAGATGGGCGCCGACGTTGTCGTTGGCGTGCACCGCCTCGATGCCGAACGCGTCGAGCACGTGCTTGGGGCCGACCCCGGAGCGCTGCAGGATTTGCGGCGAGGCGATGGCACCGGCGCACAGCAGCACTTCGCGGCGGGCGCGTACCCTCCGTTCCTGGCCGCGGCGGCGATAGCGCACCCCCACGGCCCGCTTGCCCTCGAACTCGATGACGTCGGTGAGGGCGCGGGTCTCGATGCTGAGGTTGGTTCGCGGCTTCGCCTGGTCGAGGTAGCCGCGGGCGGTGGAGGCGCGCCGGCCGTTGGGCGTGACGAAACGGTCCATGGGGCCGAAGCCCTCCTGCTGGTAGCCGTTGACGTCCTCCGTCTCCGGGTAGCCGGCCTGCTTGCCCGCCTCGATAAAGGTGCGGTAGAGCGGGTTGTTGCCGGCTTTCGGCGTCGTGACGCTCACCGGGCCGTCGCCGCCGTGGTAGGCGTCGGGGCCGATGTCGCGGCTCTCGGACTTCCTGAAGTAGGGCAGGCAGTCGGCGTAGCTCCACTCCTCGAGGCCGGGCGCCTCGGCCCAGTTGTCGTAGTCCAGGGCGTTGCCGCGGATGTAGCACATGCCGTTGATCAGCGAGGAGCCACCCAGCCCCTTGCCGCGGCCGCACTCCATGCGCCGGCCGTCCATGTGGGGCTCGGGGTCGGTCTCGAAGGCCCAGTTGTAGCGCTTGCCCTGCAGCGGGTAGGCCAGGGCCGCCGGCATCTGGGTGCGGAAGTCGAAACGGTAATCGGGGCCGCCGGCCTCCAGCAGCAGCACCGAGACGTCGGCATCCTCGGTGAGGCGGGCGGCGAGCACGTTGCCTGCCGAGCCGGCGCCGACGATGACGTAGTCGAATTCTCGAAGCTCGGGCATGTCGCCTCCTTAAAACACCGACTCGAAGGGGCCCATCTCCACCTGCACCGACTTGGTCTGGGTGTAGTGGGCCAGGGTCTCGAGGCCATTCTCGCGGCCCACGCCGGACTGCTTGACTCCGCCTACCGGCATCTCGGCCGGGGACTCGCCCCAGGTGTTGATCCAGCAGATGCCTGCCTCCAGGCGGTGGATGACCCGGTGGGCGCGGTTGAGGCGTTCGGTGAAGACGCCGGCGGCCAGCCCGTAGTGGGTGTCATTGGCGCGACGGATCACCTCCTCCTCGCCGTCGAAGGCGAGGATCGCCATCACCGGTCCGAAGATCTCCTCACGCACGATGCGCATCGCGTCGCTGCAGTCGGTGAACACCGTGGGAGCCGCCCAGGCGCCCTTCGCCCTGTCTCCCTCGTTCCAGGCCTCGCCGCCGGCGAGTAGGGTGGCGCCCTCCTGCTGGCCCAGGGCGATGTAGGAGAGCACCTTGGCCTGGTGCTCGAAGCTCACCAAGGGGCCGAAGTTGACGGCAGGGTCCAGCGGGTCGCCGGCGCGGATGCGGGCCACGCGCTCCTTGACCTTCGCCTCGAAGGCCTCCTTCACCGAACGCTCGACGAAGACCCGGGTGCCGTTGGTGCAGATCTGCCCGCTGGAGTAGAAGTTGGCCATCATGGCGGCGTCGGCGGCACGGTCGAGGTCGGCGTCGGCGAAGACCACGAGGGGCGACTTGCCGCCCAGCTCCATGGTCACCTCCTTGAGGGTGGAGCCGCCGGCCGCGGCCATCACCTTCCTGCCGGTGCCCACCTCGCCGGTGAAGGAGACCTTGTCGATCCCGGGATGCCCGGTGAGCAGGGCACCCACCTCGCCGTCGCCGTGGACCACGTTGAAGACGCCACCCGGCAGGCCCGCCTCGCTGAGGATCTCGGCCAGCTTCATGGCGGTGAGCGGGGTCACCTCGCTGGGCTTGAAGACCACGGCATTGCCGGCGGCCAGCGCCGGGGCGGCCTTCCAGCAGGCGATCTGGATGGGGTAGTTCCAGGCGCCGATGGCGCCGACCACGCCCAGCGGCTCGCGGCGGGTGTAGACGAAGGCGTCCTCGCGCAGCGGGATCTGGGTGCCCTCGATGGCGGCGGCGAGGCCGGCGTAGTATTCCAGGGCGTCGGCGCCGGTGACGATGTCCACCGCGGCGGTCTCGCTGATGGGCTTGCCGGTGTTGCGGGTCTCCAGCTCGGCGAGCTCGTCGTTGCGCTCGCGAAGCAGCGCCACGGCGCGCTGCAGGATGCGCCCGCGAGCCATGCCGCTCATGGCGGCCCATTCGCGTTGGCCGCGCCGGGCGGCGGCCACGGCGGCGTCGACATCGGCGGCCGACGCCTGCTGCACGCGGGCCAGCAGGCTGCCGTCGAAGGGATTGACGACCTCGAAGCTCCCGCCGGCAGTGGCGTCCACCGGGCGGCCGTCGATGTAGAGGGGCAGGGGGGAGGTGATGGCCATGGGGTGGCTCCTCAGTGAACGGGGTGGGGGACAGCGTCGAGCAGCTGGTCGAGGGTGGCCAGGGCGGTGCGGCGCGCCGCCTCGGCGTCCAGGCCCTGGGGGGTCAGGGCGCCGCGCAGCCACAGGCCGTCGATGATGGCGGCCAGGGCCTGGGCGGCGCGGTGGGCCTCGTCGCGCGGCATCAGGCGGCGGAACTGGGCGCACAGGTTGGAGTGCAGGCGGCGGTCGTTGACCTGCTGCAGCCGCTGCAGCACCGGCTTGTGCATGCTGCTGGCCCAGAAGGCGAGCCAGGTCTTGGCCACCGGGCCGGTGACCTGGCTGCGATCGAAGTTGCCCTCGATGATCGCCTGCAGCTGCGCCCGTGGCGAATCGTCCGGCCGGACGCGGCGGCGAGCGGCCACGGCGTCGCCCAGGTCGGTCAGGATCTGGCGCATGGTGGCCTCCAGCAGGCCGTCCTTGCCGCCGAAGTAGTGGCTGATGATGCCGGCGGAGACGCCGGCGTGACGGGCGATGCGTGCCACCGTGGCATCGGCCAGGCCGACTTCGTCGATGGCCGCCATGGTCGCCTGTATCAGCTGCTGGCGACGGATGGGTTCCATTCCAACCTTGGGCATCGTCGCGCCCTCCCGTGTCCGGATGACTTGCCACCGCACCAGGGGATGCGGTTAGGATAGCCGCAGCTTGCCATTTTTTTATTGAACGTTCAATCAATAAACAGATGGCAATCGACGCGCATATTCGAGTTCTTCCCAGGAGGTTATTCCATGAACGCACTCCCCCTGTCCCGCCGCATGACCCTTGGCCTGGGCGCCGCCGCCATGGCGCTGGGTGCCACCCCGTTGTTCGCCCAGGAGGGCGAGAGCTGCGAGACGGTCCGCTTCGCCGAGGTAGGCTGGACCGATATCACCGCCACCACCGCCCTGGCCACCGAGCTGCTCGAGGCGCTGGGCTACGACACCCGGATCGACACCGTCTCGGTGCCCATCGCCTACCAGGGCATGAAGAACGACGACTTCGATGTCTTCCTGGGCAACTGGATGCCCTCCATGGCCTCGATCAGCGACCCCTACGTCGAGGATGGCGACGTCGATCGCCTGGGCGCCAACCTGGAGGGGGCCAAGTACACCCTGGCCGTGCCGCAGTACGTGTACGACGCCGGCATCACCTCGGTGGAGGAGCTGGCCGAGCACGCCGACGAGTTCGAGGGCACCATCCACGGCATCGAGGCCGGCAACGACGGCAACGAGCTGATCCAGGAGATGATCGACGACGATGCCTTCGACCTCGGCGACTGGCAGCTGGTCGACTCCAGCGAGGCGGGCATGCTGGCCGAGGTGCGTGCCCGGGTGCCCGACGAGGAGTGGATCGTGTTCCTGGGCTGGGAGCCGCACCCCATGAACACCAACTTCGATATCGCCTATCTCGAGGGGGCCGGCGACTACTTCGGTCCTGACCTGGGCGGTGCCACCGTCTACACCAACACCCGCGGCGGCTATGTCGAGGAGTGCGGCAACGTGGGGGCGCTGCTGGAGAACCTCGAGTTCACCCTCGAGATGGAGAACGAGCTGATGGGCGAGATCATGGACGAGGGCGAGGACCCGCGTGACGCCGCCCGTGCCTACCTGCAGGCCAACCCCGAGGTGCTCGAGGCCTGGCTCGAGGGTGTCGAGACCCGCGACGGCGAGGAGGGCCTGGCCGCGGTGCGCGAGGCGTTCGATATCGAGTCCTGAGGCGGCCGGCGCGGGCTTGCTTGCCAAGCGGCGAGCCCGCGTGCATAATGCGTTCCCATTGCCCGGCCGTGGCCGGGCAATCTCGTGAAAAGGCTACGTAGCTCAGTTGGTTAGAGCACATCACTCATAATGATGGGGTCCCCTGTTCGAGTCAGGGCGTAGCCACCAGGATTCCTCCAGCGCCCGCGCGGCTCCTGCCGCGCGGGCGCTGTGCATTCTGGGGCGGGGCCATGGCCGGATCATCGCCCGAGCCTTGACCTGGCAGAGCGGATCCGTATACTACGCCCCGTGTTCGACGCCGTTCCCGGATAGCTCAGTTGGTAGAGCAAGTGACTGTTAATCACTGGGTCGCAGGTTCGAGT
>JBKHEO010000126.1:0-5230 GCA_046540755.1 Halomonas sp.
GCTGGAGGTCTGTGATCCCGAGGCGCTGATGGAGCGGGTGGGCGAGCTCGCCTCGGGCATCGCCGCCCAGCCGCCCAAGGCGACCCGTCTGACCAAGCGGCTGATGAAGATGGCGCAACGCACCGAGCTCAAGGACTTCCTCGACCTCTGTGCGGTCTTCCAGGGCATGTGTCACAACGAGCCCGAGCATCTGGACGCCGTCAACGCCATGCTGGAGAAGATGGCGAAATAACGTTGCCTGTCATCAGGTTTCATCGCGCCCGGCCTCGGCCGGGCGGAGGTGTTTCAGAAGAAAACACTTGTCGCTGGGCCACATGCCTGGCGATGCTGGGGCCATCCGATCTCACAGGGAGGTGAACCGATGGCCGACAGCACCCTGGTCTTTATCGTGCTCGGCGCGACCCTGGCCGCCTTCGTCTGGGGGCGTTTCCGCTACGACCTGGTGGCCCTGGCCGCGCTGCTCGGCTCGGTGATGCTGGGCCTGGTGCCCAGCGACGAGGCCTTCCTCGGCTTTGGCCACCCCGCGGTGATCACCGTGGTCGCGGTGTTGGTGCTGAGCCGCGGCTTCGAGCGCTCCGGCGTGGTGGATGTCATCGCCGAGCAGGTGCTCAGGGTCGGCGAGCGCCTCTTCCTGCAGCTGCTGGTGCTGGTGGGCACCGTGGTGGTGCTCTCCGGGCTGATGAACAATGTCGGCGCCCTGGCGCTGCTGCTGCCGGTGGCCATGCGCCTGGCCCGGGAGCACGACGCCTCGCCGTCGATCCTGCTGATGCCGCTGGCCTTCGGCTCGCTGCTGGGCGGGCTCACCACCCTGATCGGCACCCCGCCCAATATCATCATCGCCAGCTACCGCGGCAACGTCACCGGCGAGAACTTCGGTCTGTTCAGCTTCACGCCGGTGGGCGTCGTGGTGGCCCTGGCGGGTTTCGCCTTCATCCTGCTGCTGGGCTGGCGGCTGGTGCCCCAGCGGGCCGGCAAGGCCTCCACGGAAGCGATGTTCGATACCGCCCACTACCTGGTGGAGCTGCGCGTGGGAGAGGAGTCCAGGGCCAATGGCCTCACCCTGCGTGAGCTGCAGCAGACGCTGGAGGAGACCATCCCGGTGCTGGCCGTGGTGCGCGACGACAAGCGCCGCGCCGGCCACGCCTTCTTCGGCACCCTCAGGGAAGGCGACATCCTGCTGATGGAGGCGGGCCCCGAGGAGATGAAGCTGCTGGAGGACAAGGCGGGGCTGCGGCTTGGCAAGGAGGCCGAGGAAGAGCAGCAGGAGGCGGAAGAGAAGGAGGCGGAACAGCAGGAGGCCGAGGGGCGCAAGGAGGTCGAAGCGAGCGAGGGAGCGCAGGGCGCCGATAAGCGCCCCCAGGCGGAGAGGCCGGGGACGCGGGGCGAGCAGGAGAAGGGCGAGAAGAGCAAGAAGAAAGAGAGTGGGGAAAAGGAGAAAAAAGAGAAGAGCGGCGTGGACACCGAGGGGCTGCAGCTGATGGAGGCGGTGGTGCGCAACGACTCCATGATGGTCAATCGCACCGTGACCCAGCTGCGTCTCCAGAACCAGTTCGGCCTGCATCTGGTGGCGGTGGCCCGGGATGGCGGGCGCCTCAAGCAGCGCCTGCGCGAGATCCGCTTCCGCCCGGGGGACGTGCTGCTGCTGCAGGGTGGCGAGAGCGAGCTCAACGAGAGCCTGGCGACCCTGGGCTGCCTGCCCCTGGCTCGGCGGGATCTGCAGCTCGGCCAGAAGCGCATGCTGCTGGTCTCCCTGGCCATCTTCGCTGCCGCCATCCTGACGATGCTGTTCGACCTGCTGCCGGCGGCGGTGGCACTCTCCACGGCGGCGCTGGCATCGCTGCTGATCGGGGTGCTGCCCCTGCGCGAGGGCTACCAGGCCATCGACGGCCCGGTGATCGTGCTGCTCGGCGCCATGATCCCGGTGGGCCAGGCGCTGGAGACCAGCGGCGGCGCCACCCTGATCGCCGAGGCGCTGCTCGCCTGGGGCAGCGAGTGGCCGGTGGTGGTCACCCTGACGGGCCTCTTCGTGCTCTCCATGGTGCTCTCCAACATCATCAACAACGCCGCGGCGGCGCTGCTGATGGCGCCCATCGCCGCGAGCCTGGCCAGCGGCTTCGACGCCTCGCCGGACCCCTTCCTGATGGCGGTGGCGGTGAGTGCCTCCTGCGCCTTCCTGACCCCCATCGGCCACCAGTCCAACACCCTGGTGATGGGCCCCGGCGGCTACCGCTTCGGCGACTACTGGAGGCTGGGCCTGCCGCTCTCCCTGGTGGTGCTGGCGGTGGCGATTCCCATGATCCTGGTGGTCTGGCCGCTATAAAACGCCCCGACACTCGGCCGGGGCGTCGGGGGTCGCGCGGGCGGATGGTCTCAGGCGGCGTGGTGGCGCAGCACCTTGGACTTGTCGGTGACGAAGGCGTCGTACTCGAAGTCGTCCACACTGAGCAGGTCCAGCACCCGGGCCTCGCGCTCGCGCATAAAGGTGGCATCCTCTTCGCTGATGATGCCGGCTCGGGCCGCTGCTTCCACCCGCTGCTCGGGGTGCAGCGCCTCGGCGGGCAGTTCCCCCTTCGTGTGGGCCCTGTCGACCGTGCGGTAGAGCGCCTCGGCGCGCTCCTGGGTCGCCAGCAGGGCGTTGTACTCTGCCAGGGGGTTCTCCTGCACGCCGTCGTCGGTGCTCCAGGTGTTGGCCAGCAGCTTGGCGCGCAGGGCGCTGTCCCGTGAGACCGCCTGGGCGATGGTCCGAGCCAGGTCGTCGTGGGGGCGCTTGAAGCGCTTGCCCCGCGGCATCGCCAGCAGGCGCAGGGTGCGGGCCAGGGCGCGGTTGGGCAGGTTGTCGAAGAGCTCGTCGAGGGCCTGCTCGGCCCGGCCCAGCAGCCACTGGCAGGCGTAGTGGAAGAGCGCCCCCTCATCCCCGACCTTGTCGTCCTCGTGCCACTGCTTGATCACCATGGAGGCGAGGTAGAGATTGGCGAGCACGTCGCCGAGGCGCGCCGAGAGCATCTCGCGCAGCTTGAGGCTCGAGCCGAGGCTCGCCATGGCCGCGTCGGCGCAGAGGCCGAAGCCGGCGGAGAGCCGCGCGACCTCCCGGGCGTAGCGCTTCGCCTCGTCGTCGAAGGGCACCGTCGGCTGGCCGATACCGAGGCCCTGGGTAAGGGCGCGGGCGGCGTTGCCTAAGATCAGCCCGGCATGGCCGAAGAAGGCGCGGTCGAAGGCGTCGATATCGTTGGCGTCCCTGGCGGCGAGCTCCTCGAGCACATAGGGATGGCAGCGGATCGATCCCTGGCCGAAGATCATCAGGTTGCGGGTCATGATGTTGGCGCCTTCCACGGTGATCGCCACCGGGTTGGCGCTGTAGCCGATTCCCAGGTAGTTGCGCGGGCCGAGCGTGACCGCCTTGCCGCCGTGGATGTCCATGGCGTCGCCGAGGACCTGGCGCTGGAACTCGGTAAGCTGGCTCTTGAGGATCGCCGAGGGCACCGCCGGCTTCTCGCCGCGGTCGATGGTATTGGCGGTCTGGTAGACCGCCGCCTGGGCGATGTAGCCCAGCGCCGCCATGCGCGCCAGGGGCTCCTGGATCCCCTCCATCTCGGCCACCGGGACGTTGAACTGCCGGCGGATGCGGGCGAAGCCGCCGCTCCAGCCGATGGCGTAGCGGGCGGTGCCGGTGGCGCCGGAGGGCAGGGTGATGCAGCGCCCCACCGAGAGGCACTCCACCAGCATCCGCCACCCCTGGCCGATCATCGCCTCGCCGCCGATGATGGTCGAAAGCGGCACGAACACATCCTTGCCCCGGATCGGGCCATTGAGGAAGGGGCTGCCGATGGGGTGGTGGCGCCGGCCGATCTCCATGCCCTCGGTGTCTCGGGGGATCAGCGCCAGGGTGATGCCGCGATCCGCCTCCTCGCCCAGCAGGTGCTCCGGGTCGAAGAGGCGGAAGGCCAGGCCCACCACGGTGGCGATGGGCGCCAGGGTGATCCAGCGCTTCTCGAAATTCAGGCGCAGGCCGAGGACGTCCTCGCCGTCGATGGTCCGCTTGCAGACCACGCCGGTGTCGGGCAGGGAAGTGGCGTCAGAGCCGGCGCGGGGGCCGGTGAGGCCGAAGCAGGGGATCTCGCGACCGTCGGCGAGCCGCGGCAGGTAGTGCTCCTTCTGCTCGTCGGTGCCGTACTTGAGCAGCAACTCCCCCGGGCCGAGGGAGTTGGGCACGCCCACGGTGACCATCAGGGTCTCGTCGATGGCGAGCTTCTGCAGCACCAGGGACTGCGCCTTGGCGGAGAAGCCGAGGCCGCCGTACGCCTTGGGGATGATCATCCCGAAGTAGCGCTCCTGCTTGAGGTGGTCCCAGAGCGCCTGGGGCAGGTCGGCGCGTTCCTTGGCGATGTCCCAGGCGTTGCACATGCCGGCGGCCACCGAGCACTGGTGGTCGATGAAGGCGCGCTCTTCCTCGGTGAGGCCATCGTCCTTGGCGTCCAGCAGCGCCTGCCAGTTCGGCCTGCCGGTGAAGAGCTCGCCGTCCCAGGCCACGCTGCCGGCCTCGAGTGCGACGCGCTCGGTGTCGGAGACCTTCGGCGAGACCCTCTCGAACATCGCGAAGAGGCGCGGCGTCAGCCATTTGCCGCGCAGGGCGGGCAGGCCGGCCGCGGCGATAATGCCGGCACCGGCCAGCAGCAGGATACCGAGCACCGCGGAGGCGGCAAGCAGGCTGGCCAGGCCGGTCACGGCGAGCACCGCCAGGGCGGGCAGGGCGCCCGCCTCGCGGCGCATCACCGCCAGCAGGCCGGCAATGGCCACGAGCAGCAGGATCAGGGTGAGCATGGCGTGACTCCGGTTGTTGTGAGACGCAAGGATTCGAACATATGTTTGAATCCTTGCAGACTAGCCCACATTACTGCAACCGGCCAGCGGCAAGGCCCTTGGCTAAGGTTCTGGAGAGGAGCGAGAGGCGCCGGGGATAGGCCGGAGGGGAGGTCCGAGGACCAGGGATGGCCGAGGTAGCGTCCAGGGAAGGATTCATAGCGCCTCCCCGAAGCGCCTGTCGCCGGAAAAGCCTCGAGCGTTATAGCCATCTTCGACAGTCTGGAATAGCAAGAAAAGCCCCGCGCTGCAGGACAGGGCGGGGCGTTTGGGGGCGACGAGGGGGCGGCGCTATGCCTCGAGGCGACGCTGGGGCGCGCCGCGGGCGGGGGTGTGGCCCGACACATAGTAGGGGGCGTCGCTTCGTGGCAGG
>JBKHEO010000127.1:0-5223 GCA_046540755.1 Halomonas sp.
TGGCCCACCGCCGACATCACCGGCAGTCGCGAGTGGAAGATGGCGCGGGCCAGGTGCTCGTCGTTGAAGGCCCACAGGTCCTCCAGGCTGCCGCCGCCGCGGGTCAGCAGCACGGCGTCGCGGGCCGGGTCCAGCGCCGACTGGCGATTGAGCAGGCCCAGCGCCGAGATCATCGCCGGTGCCGCCTCGCGGCCCTGCACCGGCACCGGGATCAGCGTCACCTGCGTCAGCGGCCAGCGCGCGGCGAGCACCGCCAGCACGTCGCGGATCGCCGCCCCGGTGGGAGAGGTGACCACCAGCAGGTGGCGCGGCGGGCAGGGCAGGGGACGGGCGTTGGCGAACACCCCCTCGGCGGAGAGCCGTGCCTTGAGCCGCTCGTAGGCCGCCAGCAGCTCGCCGACGCCGGCGGCCTGCACCGCCTCGGCGATCAGCTGGTAGTCGCCGCGGGGCTCGAAGATCGACAGCCGACCACGCACCTTGACCCGGTCGCCGTCGCGCATCGGTGCCCCGACGAAGCGTGCCCGCTGGCGGAACAGCGCCCCGCGCAGCTGGGCGCTATCGTCCTTGAGGGTGAAGTAGACGTGGCCGGAGCTCGGCCGCGACACGCCCGAGAGTTCGCCCTCCACCCACACCTCGCCGAAGCGCCCCTCCAGCCACTGGCGGGCGCTGCGGTTGAGCTCGCTGACGGAGAGCGGTTCGGAAGCGGTCGCCGAGGCGGCGTCGGGGTCGAGGGGTGGCATAAGAGGCTCGCGGCTGGCTTTGCGCCAGCCTATCACGCGGCGCCCCGCAGGCGGCAGCGCCGCCGGGAGACCCCCCGGCGGCGGCCGGCTCGGCGTGGGCGCTTTGGATCAGTCCTCGGCGCCTACCGCGTCGCGGGCGCTCTCCCAGGCGCGGCGGGCGTTCTCGCGAGTGGTCTCCCAGGCGCTTTCGGCGCCCTCCTGGGTGGTCTGCCAGGCGCTCTCGGCCCCCTCCCGGGTGTCGAGCCACGCCTCCCGGGAGCGTTCGCGGGCCTCGTGCCACCAGTCCTTGTCGTAGACCGGGTACTCCTCGAGCTCCTCGGCGCTGGCCTCGAGCACCACGCGGTGCTCGGTGTCGCCGTCGTCATCGCGCTGGGTGTTGAGGGTGAACTGCCCGGACTCGACGATGATGTCGCGGCCGCCGAGCCCCAGCACGCTGCCGCTCTCGACCACCAGGGCGGTGACCTGCATCGCCTCGTCGAGAAGGATGTCCTCCACCTCGCCGACCCGCTCCTCGGGGTCGTCGTTCAGGTAGACGTCGGCGTCGAGGATATCCTCGGCGGAGTAGAGGCCCTGGGGGTCGTGGTCTGTCTGCGCCTGGGCGCCGACGGCGAGGCCGCCGGAGAGCAGGGCGATGGCCAGGGACAGGGGAGGGGTCATCTTGCGCATGGTTCGCTCCTTGATCGGTTCGGGTCCATCCGACCCCGGGCGGGGCCGCTTGCCCCGGCTGCCGGCGTCGCGCCTCGGCGGGGCTGACTCTAACCCTAGTCCAGGCCAGGTAATGATGGGTAATGAATGGTTTTCCCGTGTTGAGCCTGCGGCGGCGGGCCACTCGAGGCCGTGACGCGACCCATCCCCGGCCGTTACAATGGAGGATTAACTTCATCACCCCCTCCCACCAGCCCACTGGGTGTGCCGACTATGCTACGTATGGCCCAAGAAGCCCTGACGTTCGACGACGTCCTTCTCTTACCCGGCTACTCCGAGGTCCTGCCCAAGGACGTCAGCCTGCGGACCCGCCTGACCCGCGACCTCCACCTCAACATCCCGCTGCTCTCCGCGGCCATGGATACCGTGACCGAGGCGCGCCTGGCCATCGCCATGGCCCAGGAGGGGGGCATCGGCATCATCCACAAGAACATGACCATCGCCCACCAGGCCGCCGAGGTGCGCAAGGTCAAGAAGCACGAGAGCGTGATCGTCAAGGACCCGGTCACCGTGGGCCCCAAGGCCAAGCTCGAGGACCTGCTGGCCATGGCCCAGGAGCACGGCTTCTCCGGCTTCCCGGTGGTCGAGGGCGAGACCCTGGTGGGCATCGTCACCGAGCGTGACATGCGCTTCCAGCCCAACCACGGCGACAGCGTCGCCGACATCATGACCCCCCGCGAGCGCCTGGTCACCGTGCCGGAAGGCACCGCGCTCGAGGTGATCAAGGGCAAGATGCAGGAGCACCGGGTCGAGAAGATGCTGGTGGTCAACGACGCCTTCCACCTGCGTGGCCTGGTCACCTTCCAGGACATCGAGAAGGCGCGCACCTTCCCCTACGCCGCCAAGGATGCCGACGGCCGGCTGCTGGCCGGGGCCGCCGTGGGCACCGGCCCCGAGACCCCGGACCGCGTGGCGGCCCTGGCCGAGGCCGGGGTGGACCTGATCATCGTCGACACCGCCCATGGCCACTCCAAGGGCGTGATCGACCGCGTGCGCTGGGTCAAGGAGCACTTCCCGCGCATCCAGGTGGTGGGCGGCAACATCGCCACCGCCGAGGCGGCGCGTGACCTCGCCGAGGCCGGCGCCGACGCCGTCAAGGTGGGCATTGGCCCCGGCTCCATCTGCACCACCCGGGTGGTGGCCGGCGTCGGCGTGCCGCAGATCACCGCGGTCTCCAACGTCGCCGCGGCGCTGGCCCCCTACGACATCCCGCTGATCGCCGACGGCGGCATCCGCTTCTCCGGCGACCTGGCCAAGGCGATCGCCGCCGGTGCCAGCGCGGTGATGGTGGGCGGCCTGCTGGCCGGCACCGAGGAGGCCCCCGGCGAGATCGAACTCTACCAGGGCCGCACCTACAAGGCCTACCGTGGCATGGGCTCCATGGGCGCCATGTCCCAGAGCCAGGGCAGCGCCGATCGCTACTTCCAGGACAAGGACGCCGGCGCCGAGAAGCTGGTGCCGGAGGGCATCGAGGGCCGCGTGCCCTACAAGGGCGTGATGGGTGCCATCGTCCACCAGCTGATGGGCGGCCTGCGCGCCTCCATGGGCTACACCGGCTGCCGCGACATCCAGGAGATGCGCACCAAGCCGCAGTTCGTGCAGATCACCGGCGCCGGCTTCGCCGAGTCCCACGTGCATGACGTGCAGATCACCAAGGAAGCCCCCAACTACCGCGCCGGCTAAGGACCGCTCGATGACCGACATTCACGCCCACAAGATCCTGATCCTGGACTTCGGCTCCCAGTACACCCAGCTGATCGCCCGCCGCGTGCGCGAGATCGGTGTCTACTCCGAGATCCGCGCCTTCGACATCACCGAGGCCGAGATCCGCGAGTACGCCCCCAACGGCATCATCCTCGCCGGCGGTCCCGAGTCGGTCACCGAGCTCGGCTCGCCCCGCGCCCCCCAGTGCGTGTTCGAGATGGGCCTGCCGGTGCTGGGCATCTGCTACGGCATGCAGACCATGGCCGAGCAGCTCGGCGGCGCCGTGGAGGGCTCCCACCAGCGCGAGTTCGGCTACGCCCAGGTGCGTGTCGACGCCGAGACGGCGCTGTTCAAGGACATCAAGGACCATGTCGACTTCGAGACCGACAAGGGCCTGCTCGACGTCTGGATGAGCCACGGCGACAAGGTCGCCCGGGTGCCCGACGCCTTCACCGTCACCGCCTCCACGCCGAGCTGCCCCATCGCCGCCATGGCCTGGGAGGCCAAGCGTTTCTATGGGGTGCAGTTCCACCCCGAGGTGACCCACACCCGCCAGGGTCAGCGCATCCTCGAGCACTTCGTGCTGGGCATCTGCCAGGCGGAACGCTGGTGGACACCGGCGCAGATCATCGAGGACCAGATCGAGCGCGTCCGCGAGCAGGTGGGCGAGAGCCACGTGCTGCTCGGCCTCTCCGGCGGTGTCGACTCCTCGGTGGTGGCCGCCCTGCTGCACAAGGCGATCGGCGACCAGCTCACCTGTGTCTTCGTCGACAACGGCCTGCTGCGCAAGGCCGAGGGCGACCAGGTGATGGAGACCTTCGCCCGCCACATGGGCGTGCGGGTGATCCGCGTCGACGCCGAGGAGCAGTTCCTGTCGCGCCTGGAAGGCGTCAGCGACCCCGAGGCCAAGCGCAAGATCATCGGCAACACCTTCATCGACGTCTTCGATGACGAGGCCAGCAAGATCGAGGGCGTGGACTTCCTGGCCCAGGGCACCATCTACCCCGACGTCATCGAGTCCGCCGCCGCCAAGACCGGCAAGGCCCACGTCATCAAGTCGCACCACAACGTGGGCGGCCTGCCCGAGACCATGAAGCTCAAGCTCGTCGAGCCGCTGCGCGAGCTGTTCAAGGACGAGGTGCGCAAGCTCGGCCTCGAGCTCGGCCTGCCCTACGACATGGTCTACCGCCACCCCTTCCCGGGGCCGGGCCTGGGCGTGCGCATCCTCGGCGAAGTCAAGAAGGAGTACGCCGACATCCTGCGCGAGGCCGACGCCATCTTCATCGAGGAACTGCACAAGGCGGACTGGTACCACAAGACCAGCCAGGCCTTCGCCGTCTTCCTGCCGGTGCGCTCGGTGGGCGTGGTCGGCGACGGCCGCCGCTACGAGTGGGTCATCGCCCTGCGCGCCGTGGAGACCATCGACTTCATGACCGCCCGCTGGGCTCACCTGCCCTACGAGCTCCTCGAAACCGTCTCCAACCGCATCATCAACGAGCTAAGCGGCGTCTCCCGAGTGACTTACGACGTCAGCAGCAAGCCGCCCGCGACCATCGAGTGGGAGTGATCGCTCCGGCGATCCTGTAGGCTGATAAGGGCCCGCCATCGGCGGGCCCTTCCTGTCTCTGGCATACAGACACTCAGATGAGGATCGCAAGGCTCACTCTCCTGGTTTCAAGAAACGGCAGGGAGGCCGGATGCTGTCCTGGGGCATCCATTTCGTCGTGGGTACGCTGATCTGGGGGCTGCTTTTCGCGCTGCTGGTCCCCTATCTCCCGGGCCGCACTCCCACCCGGCGGGGCCTGGAGTTTGGCGTGGCCAGCTGGCTGGTGGTGATGGTCACGGTCTTTCCGCTGGCGGGCTCCGGCCTGTTCGGCCTGGGCTTCGGGCTGGTGGCACCGCTATCCATGCTGATCGCCCATATCGTCTTCGGTGCGGTGATCGGAGCCGTCTACGGCTGGGCGGAAGGCGTGCTCTAGCCCTGGGCGATACGGCTGGCGTGGGCGGTGCTGGCGCACCGGGGCTCAACCTCACCCACCTGGCGCTCTTCACCTACCCCATGAGTGCTTGAGCC
>JBKHEO010000128.1:0-5206 GCA_046540755.1 Halomonas sp.
AAGCTGGAAGCTGGAAAGCAGCGTGATCCCGCTCACTCTGGGGTCAAGGGTTTTCTTCAAGCTTCCAGGCGCGAAGCGACGCTCTTCCAGCTTAAGCCCGCGAAGCGGGCGTTCTTCCAGCCCCGGGCGAGGCCCGGCTTACTCGCCGGTAGCGACCGGCCGCGAGGGGTCGCGTATCCACTCGCTCCAGGAGCCGGGATAGAGCCGCGGCAGCGGCCTGCCCGCCACCGCATAGGCGAGGATGTCATGGCAGGCGGTGACCCCCGAGCCGCAGTAGGCCACCACCTCGTCCGCCTCGGGCAGCTCCCCGGCGAGCCGGGCGGCGGGCTTGAAGTAGCCATCGGCCTGGAGGTTCTCCGCGCTGGGCCGGCAGACGGCGCCCGGGATATGCCCCGCCACCGGGTCGATGGCCTCGGCCTCGCCGCGGAAGCGTTCGCCGCTGCGCGCGTCCACCTTGAGGGCGCGGCCCGAGAAGACCTCTTCCGCCGAGACCCAGGCGGCGTCGCGATAGTGGGGCGTCCAGTCGCTGGCCTCCGGCGCCGCGGCGTCCCCCTCGCACAGCTCGCCGCCGTGGGCGAGCCAGGCCTGGATGCCGCCGTCGAGCAGCCTCACCTCGGGGTGGCCGGCCCAGCAGGCGAGCATCCACCAGGCGCGCGCCGCGGCAAGCTGGCCACCCATGTCGTCGTAGACCACGATGGGTACCGCCGGCGAGAGCCCCAGGCGTCGGAGCGTGGCGCTGAACGCCGCCTGGGTCGGCAGCGGATGGCGACCGCCCTCCCCCGGCGGTCCCGCCAGGTCACGGTCCAGGTCGAGGTGGTGGCTGGCCGGCAGGTGCGCCCGCCACCACAGGCCGTGGCCGGCGTCGGGGTCGCCCAGGCGCGCCCGGCAATCCAGCAGCCGCGGCGGCCGGGGCCCCTGCAGCGCCTCCTCCAGCTCCCAGGCGGCGATCAGCGGTCGGTTCATGCGGGGTCTCCTAGCAGCAGTTCGATGGGCGCGCGACGTGCGATCAGCCGACGCCGGCCGGCATGGCGAAAGCGCACCTCGATCACCGGGTTGTCGGGATCCCCCTCCACCAGGTCGATCTCGCCCTCACCGAAGACAGCATGACGCAGGCGCTGGCCGACGTCGAAGGCGCGATAGGCCGCCGCCCCCTCGGCCACGCCGGGCTCGGCCGCATCAAGCGGCAGCTCGCGCCCCAGGGCGCCCAGGTAGCGTCTCACCAGGGGCGGGCGCGATACCGCCAGCGGCGCCTGAGGGTCGCCCGCCCCGGGTGCTGGCCCCTTCGCCTCGAGGCGCCGCGCCAGGCGGTCGCACTCCTCCCAGGCGCTCTCGGCAAGGAAGCGGCTGGGGCGGTGGTCGCCGCCGTCATGGAGCAGCACCAGGCGCTCCCGGGCCCGGGTGATGGCGACATAGAAGAGCCGTCGCTCCTCCTCCAGGCGCGGCGAGGAGAGCGGGTTGTCGCGGGTGTAGTGGGGGAAGTCCTGCTCGTTGACCCCGGCCAGCGCCACCAGCGGCCACTCCAGCCCCTTGGCGCCATGCACGGTAGTGATCAGCACGCCGTCGACGCGGTTCTCCACCGGCTGGCTGAGCAACTCGATAAAGGCCTCGGGGTCGTTGCCCAGTTCCCCCGCCTGCTCGCGCAGCACGTCGAGCAGGCGCACGTCTTCCTCTCCCTTTTCGCGCCGCGACGCGGCTCGCTTGAGCACCTTCTCGGCGTCGACCTCCTCGACCACATGGTCGAGCAAGGCCGCCGGGGGCCAGTCGGCCAGGCGAGGCAGCTGGCAGAGCAGCGCCCAGCGCTTCTTGAGGGTGCGCCGCTGGTGGGGCTTGAGCCCCGACAGCAGCGGATCCCCGGCCGCGGGCCAGCGCTGGCCGTCGGCCAGCCGCTCGGCCAGGGCGTGAAGCCGCTCTCGGGCCACGAAGGGGGTGGGCTGGGCCAGCAGCAGGGCGAGATGGCCAGGGTCGCGCAACAGCCCCGGCTCCCGGGCCAGGCGCAGGTAGCCGGCCAGCGCCTGCACCAGCGGCAGGCGGAACACGAAGCGATCCTCCCGGGCCAGGCGGAAGGGGATCCCCTCGCGCAGCAGCGCCAGCTGCAGGGGCACCGAGAGCGCCCAGCTGCGCACCAGCACGCAGGCCTCGTCGAGGCGACGCCCGCCCGCCTGCCAGGCGCCGAGAGCCTCCAGCAGGCCGCGGCTGCCCTGCCCCGCCGCCAGCCGCGTCGCCGGGTTGTCGTCCGCGGCCAGGCACAGCTGGTCGGGACGCCGGCGATTGGCCTCGATGGCGTGGTTGGCGGCCAGCGCCAGGGCGTGTCCGTGTCGGAAGGTGGTGGAGAGGGGATAGTCCACGGCGGCGCCGAAGGTGGCGGTGAAGCGCTCCAGCATGGTGTCGGGGTGGGCCCCGCGCCACTCGTAGA
Source organism: Halomonas sp. (assembly GCA_046540755.1). GTDB lineage: Bacteria > Pseudomonadota > Gammaproteobacteria > Pseudomonadales > Halomonadaceae > Halomonas. Next base: position 2,414 of record JBKHEO010000128.1, read on the forward strand.
TGCACTGGTTGGCGTCCCCCACCGCCATCACCTCGGCGCGCTCGCCGGCCAGCAGCGCCAGCAGCCGCTGCTGGGCGACGTTGATGTCCTGATACTCGTCGATGATCACGTGGTCGAGGAAGCCCTGGACCCGGGCGCGCAGGGCGCCATCCGCCTCCAGGACCCGCAGCGGGCGGTAGAGCAGGTCGGCGTAGCCCATCAGGCCATGCTGCTCGAGCAGCGCCTCGGCATGGTCGAAGGCGGCCGGGAAGTGGCGGGTCTCCTCGCCGTAGTCAAGCCGCTCGTGCAGGGCCGCGGCGGGCACCATCTCGGCCTTCACCAGGGCGCAGAAGTGGGCCAGGGCCTCGAGGCGCTCGCCCTCCAGTGCCGACTCCCTGGCCTCGTCGTCCTGCTCGCCCAGGGCCAGCTGGGTGGCCTGGCGCATCAGCCGCTCCAGCTGCCAGTCGGCGGTGAGCAGGTGGCGCGGTGACAGCGCCCCCCAGCGGGTCAGGCTGGCCGAGAGGCGGTGCCCCAAGGAGTGGAAGGTGCGCACATCGGGCAGCGCCTGCCCCGGCGGCGCCATGGCGGCCAGGCGCGCCTGGAAGTCCTCGCGGGCCGAACGGTTGAACATCAGCACCAGGATGCGCTGCGGGGGGACCCCGTGCGCCAGCAGCCTCAGCACCCGGGCGACCAGGGTGCTGGTCTTCCCGGAGCCGGCCACGGCGGCGACCCGGGCATGCCCGCCGTCATGCTCCACCACGGCGCGCTGCTCGGCGGTCAGCCGCATTGCAGGTCGTCCTCCAGCGTGCCCAGCGGATGCCGCAGGCCGCCGCTGTCGATCCCCAGCGCCGCGCGGCCGTCCGCCAGGGTCATGGGTTCGGCGTGCTCGGCCAGGCGGTAGAAGAGGTTGCGCCCGAGGCGCGCGGCGAGGCCGAAGCGCACCGGCACCTCGGGCACCGTCTCGCCGCCGGGGGTAGCGCTCAATGTGAAGGGGTGGTCGCCGTCCAGGGGCAGGCGATCGCCCACGTTGGTGGTCAGCCACCAGCGACCGTCCTCGTCTGGCTCGGCGTCGACCACCACGAAGGGACGGTCCTCGACGCGGATGAACTGCCGCTCGGCGGGGGTCACCAGGGCGTAGCGCCCGTCGGGCTCGCGGCGCAGGAGGGTGGAGAGCAGCCGCACCAGCCGCGGACGCGTCATCGGCGAGCCCTCGTGGAACCAGCGGCCGTCGGCGGCGATCACCAGGTCCATCTCCCCCGAATGCTCGGGGTGCCAGCGCTCCAGGGGCGGGATCCCCCCCTCGGGGTCTATCCGTGCCACCAGCGGTTCCAGGTCCATGGCGTCCTCCTCTCTCGCCAGGGCGGCGGCGTCAGGTCACCAGGCCGGCACCCCTGAGGATGCCCCGCATCTCCTCGGAGACCTCCGGGACGGCGGCGCGGAACAGCCGATAGAAGTTGGCGCTGGTCTGCATCGCCACCTCCTCCACGCTGACGCCGCGCGCGGCGGCGAGACACTCGGCGACCTCCACCACGAAGGCCGGCTCGTTGGGCCTGCCGCGATGCGGCACCGGCGCCAGGTAGGGACTGTCGGTCTCGATCAGCAGGCGATCCAGGGGCACCTGCCTGGCCACCTCGCGCAGCGCCCCGGCGCTGTGGAAGGTGACGATCCCGGACAGCGAGATGTAGAAGCCGTGGCGCACCGCCTCGCGTGCCATCTCGAGGTCCTCGGTGAAGCAGTGGAGCACGCCGCCGATGGCCGGGTCGGTGTGCTCGCGGATCATCTCGAGGGTCTCGTCGCGGGCCTCCCGGGTATGGATGATCACCGGCAGCTCGAGCTCGGTGGCCGCGATCAGCTGGCGACGGAAGCGCTCACGCTGGACCTCCCGGGAGGGCACCTGCTCCGGCGACTTCTCGAGGTAATGATAGTCCAGCCCGCACTCGCCGATGGCCACCGCGCCGAAGCGGTCGGCGACCTCCTTGATCGCCTCCACGTCGGGCTCCTCGTCGACCCGGTGCAGGGGATGCACGCCGGCGGAGATCACCACGTCGTCATGCTCGCGGGCGATGGCCGCGACGCCGGGCACCGCCTCCAGGGTGACGCCGATGGCCAGGAACTGCTTCACCCCGCGGGCGCGGGCAGCCGCCAGGGTGGCAGCCAGGTCGCCGTCGTGGGTGGCGGGGTCGAGACGGTCGAGGTGGCAGTGGGAGTCGACGAACATGGGGTGTATCCGGTGGCAGATGAATGGCCCGAAGCTCGAAGCTCGAAGCTCGAAGCTCCTCAGAGCGTATAGGTCTGGGCACCCTTGTCGAGGTGGCCGGCGAGCAGGTTCTCGATGCGGTCGCGAACGCCCTGGTCGGCGGCGCTGAAGTGGATCCCGACGCCAGGCATGCGCCGCCCGGTCACGCCCTCGGGGGAGACCCACACAACCTGGCCGGTGACCGGCACCCGCTCGCTCTCGCCGGGCAGGGTCAGCAGCAGGTAGATCTCCTGGCCCAGCTCGTAGCGCTCCCGGGTGGGCACGAAGATGCCGCCGCGCTCCAGCATCGGCATGTAGGCCGAGAGCAGGGTCTGGACATCCTGGATATTCAGCGACAGGGCCTTCTGGGCTGCCATGGGTCTCTCCTCGGATCTCTTGCGCGGCGTCTCACGAACGCAGCAGGGCGGACCAGCGCACCAGCCAGGCTTCCAGCACCAGCTGGGGGTTGGGGTTGCCGCCGGCGGCCAGCAGGCGACGCTCCTCGCGGGCGTAGTCCAGCAGCCGGAACCAGTCGCGCACCCGGGCATTCTTGACCGCCTGCCGGTAGAGCGGCAGCA
>JBKHEO010000129.1:0-5084 GCA_046540755.1 Halomonas sp.
GGCACCTGGTGCGCGAGCTGCGCGACGGCGCCCCCTGGTACGTGCAGGGCATCGAGCAGAACGCCTGATCACTCCCGCGTGCCCGGCAGCAGCGCCTCGCTGGACTGACTCAGCAGGCGCTTGAGCAGCGGTGACTCGAAGCGCCGGCGGATGGTGATGGCGTGGAACTCCTCGAACACCCCGGGCAGGACGCCGAAGTCGGTCAGGCTGCCGGCACGCAGCTCGTCGCGTACCACTACCGGCGGCATCACCGCCAGGTGGCCGGTGTCCCGGGCCAGCAGGCGCATCAAGGCCATGTCGTCCACCTCGGCGATGATCGTCGGCGTCAGCCTGTGGAGCTCACAGAGCCCATCGAAGGCCTGGCGTACGCTGCTCTCCGGCCCGGGCACGATCAGACCACGGCCGGCGAGCCCCTCGGGGAAGGGCGCCGGCGGCCCCCGGCGCGTCGCCCCGATGATGCTCACAGGCTGGCGCGCCAGGCGCCGGGAGCGCCAGGGATGCTGGTCGTCGCCGTGCACCGACTGGTTGGCCAGCACCACGTCCAGGCGGTGGGCCGAGAGGCGGCGCAGCAGGTCGTCGAGCCCGCCGCTCTGCAGGCTCAGTTCCAGGTCCTCGCGGTCGAGCAGCGGACGCAGGAACTCCTCCTGGAAGTTGCGTGACAGCGTCGCCACCGCCCCCACCCGGATCACCTCGCGATGGGCGTGGCCGCCCTCGGCGAACAGCGCGGTGAGCTCCTCCCCCTGGCGAAAGATCGCCTCGGCGTAGTCGAAGGCCAGCCGACCCGCCTCGGTGAGGCGCAGCGTGCGCCCCTCGCGCAGGAACAGCTTCTGCCCCAGGCGCTCCTCCAGCTGGCGGATCTGGTGAGAGAGCGCCGACTGCGAGACGTGCAGCGCCTCGGCGGTGCGGGTCAGGTGCCCCGACCGGGCGACCTGCCAGAAGTAGTAGAGGTGATGGTAGTTGAGTTTCATGGCCGCGCTCCGGGCGGTGGCACCAATTGTTCTTTTTAACCGAACGATAGCTTCTCGATAAACCATTTTTTTGCAACAAGGCACGGCGGCATAGTACGGGCAACCCGTTCTCCACAGGAGCCCTACCATGACGACCCTGCTCGATGCGGCGATCCATGCGTCGCTGGCGGTGTGGCTGGCGCTGCCGGTCGCACTGCTGCTGCTTGCCGGCTGGTGCGGCCGCGCCACCACCCCCGCGCGGCAGCGGCGCGGCTGGCGCCTCGGCCAGGCGCTGATGGCCGGCAGCTTCCTGGCCAGCGCGGCGATTGGCGCCCTACTGGTGGTCGATGCCGCCGGCCTCGACACCGGCCTGCCGGAGGCCGCCGCCCCCCTGGGCCTCTACCCCGACGGCCTGGCGGTGTGGATGGCACTGCTGATCAGCTTCCTCGGCGTGGTGCTGCTGCGCTTCGCCGACGGCTACCTGGAGGGTGACCGCGGGCGCGACCGCTTCCTGCCCTGGTGCCTGGTGGTGCTGGCCAGCGTGCTGCTGCTGGTGTTCACCCACCACCTGCTGGTGATGCTGGTGGCCTGGGTTGGCGTCAGCATGGCCCTCCACCATCTGCTGACCCTCTACCCGGAGCGCCGCGAGGCGCGCCGTGCCGCCTGGCAGAAGTTCGCCGTCAGCCGCCTGGGCGACCTCGCCCTGCTGGCCGCGGTGGGGCTGCTCTTCCACCACTACGGCAGCTTCGAGCTGCCGGTGCTGCTGGCCGCCACCGAGGCCTCGACCGGCGAGGGCTGGGCCCTGCCGGCGGCCTCGGTGGCCCTGGCCCTGGCCGCGCTGTGCAAGTGCGCCCAGCTACCGCTGCACGGCTGGCTGATGAAGGTGATGGAGGCCCCCACCCCGGTCTCGGCGCTGCTCCACGCAGGGGTGATCAACCTCGGCGGCTACGTCTGGCTGCGCCTCTACCCGCTGTTCGACGGCCTCACCCCGGGGCACCTGCTGCTGGTCGCCATCGGCGGCACCACCGCCATCGTCGCGGTGCTCACCATGCTCACCCAGGCCTCGGTCAAGCATGCCCTGGCCTGGTCCACCTGCGCCCAGATGGGCTTCATGCTGCTGGAGATCGGCCTGGGCGCCTACACCCTGGCGCTGGTCCACCTGCTCGCCCACTCCCTCTACAAGGCCCACTCCTTCCTCGCCTCCGGGCGCACGGTGCGCGCGGCACGCTGCGCGCGGATGGCGCTGGCCCCGCTCTCCGAGCGGCTGGCGACGGCGGGCCTGGCCGCCGGTGCGGCGGCGGCGCTGCTGCTGGCCTGGCCCGCGCTGGTCAGCCATAACCCGCTGCTCGGTGCGCTGCTGACCCTAGCGGTGGGCGGGGCCCTGCTGGGCCTGCCCGCCAGCCTGGATCGCCCGCGCCGCTGGCTCCTCGCGACCCTGGCGCTGGCCCTGGTGCCGCTCTATGCGCTGCTGCACGCCCTGGTGGCGCCGGCGCTGCCGCGGGCCGCCGACCCGCTGACCCTGGCCGCCGGCCTGCTGGGCGCCGCGCTGCTGGTGGCCCTGGTCGGCCTGGCCCTGGCGGTCACCCTGAGGCCAGGGCATCCGGCGGTGGCGCGCTGGCGCATCCACTTCCGCCAGGGCCTCTACGCCCACCTGCCGCTGGAGCGTGCCACCGACCGCCTGATGCGCCACCGCCTGCCCGAGCCCGCCCGGCTTACCCGCCAGGTCCGGACCGCCACCATCGCCAGAGGAGAGGGGTCATGACCGCCTTCGCCGCCACCGCCGCCCCGCGTCTCACCGCCGAGCACCATCGGGCCCTTTCCCGCGCCACGGCACGCATCGCCCCCACCTGGCCGCTGGATCGCTGGATCGCCGTCAACCCCTGGTGGGGGTTGCGCGACCTTCCCATCGAACAGGCCGAGGCCCTGCTCGCCCGGCGCGGCGGGGGTCGCCTGACCCTCGACCCCACCTTCTACCGCGAGGCCTGGGAACGCGGGCGCATCCGTCGCGAGGAACTGCGCGAGGCGATCGCCCTGTGCGACTCGCCGCTGGACGAGGCCACCCTGCTGGCGCACCTGTCTCGTCCCGCCACCCCGCCCCGGCATGCCAGGAGCGCCTGGGAGCTGGCCGGCGAGGACGCCGCGCCGACGGCCGATGACGCCTTCGCGGCGGTGGCCGAGCTCTGCACCGGCTACTTCGACCACCACCAGCAGCGCTGGGAAGGCAACCCCGAGGCATCGCTCTATGCCTGGTGGCAGGACCAGAGCCGCCACGACCGGCGCCTGGACGCGACTCGCCGCGGTCTCGTGGCGGGCCTGCCCGCCGACGTCGACGCCGCCCGCGAGTGGCTGATCGCCGAATTTTCTCTGTCGCCGGAGGCCCTGGAGGCGCTGGCCCACGCCCTGCTGCTGCGGGTCAATGGCTGGGCTTCCTGGTGCCAGGGGCTGGCCTGGCACACCCCCCATGCCGCCGCCCATGCCGGCATCGAGCCGCTGCTGGTGGTGCTGCTGGCCTGGGAGTGGCTGGGGTTGGCCGAGCTGGATGCCCCACGCCGCGCCCACTGGGCGGCGCAGTGGGCGGAGGCGCCGGCGCCTGCCGATCGCGACCGCGAGGCCCTGTGGTGCTGGCAGAGCGCCTACGAGCTGGGCTACCAGCGCCGCCTGGCATCCACCCTGGCCACCCCCACCGCGCCTCGCCCGGCACCGGCCGTGCAGGCGGCCTTCTGCATCGACGTGCGCTCCGAGCCGCTGAGGCGCCACCTGGAGGCCGCCTGGGAGGAGGTCGCCACCCTGGGGGTCGCGGGCTTCTTCGGCATGCCCATCACCCACTCAAGCGCCGGCCCGGAGCGCGACCTGCCGCGCCTGCCCGGCCTGCTGGCGCCGCGCTACCGTACCGCCGAGGCGTCGCCGCTGGCCCCGCTGCATCGCCAGCGCCACCGGCGCGAGGCCAGCCGCCAGGGCGTCCGCCACGCCAAGTACCATGCGCTGTCCACCTTCACCCTGGTGGAGACCACCGGCCTCGCCTGGGCCTGGAAGCTGATCCGGGACAGCCGCCGGCGCCCGGCCACCTCACCCTCGCCGACGCCCCTGGAGGGCCCCTTCCATGCCGTCGGCGGCGAGCCGCTGACCACGGCGGAGCGCGTCGCGCTCGCCCGCGGGCTGCTCGACGTGCTGGCGCCGGACGGCGAGGTCGCGCCGCTGCTGGTGCTGGTGGGCCACGACTCGGCGAGCGACAACAACCCGCATCACGCCGGGCTCACCTGCGGGGCCTGCGGCGGCCAGGGCGGCGGGCTCAACGCTCGCCTGGCCGCGCGGCTGCTCAACGACCCCGAGGTACGCCGGGGCCTGGCCGCCCGCGGCGCCGGCCTGCCGGCCACGACCCATGTGCTGGCCGCCACCCACTGCACCCTCACCGACCGCATCACCCTGCACGACGCCGAGAGCGTGCCGGCGGCGCTCTCGCCCCTGCTCGAGCGCTTCGAACAGGCGCTGGCCGAGGCCGGCCGCGCCACCCGCGAGGCGCGCGCGGCGGCGCTGGGGGTCGAGGCCGAGGACGACGATACACGCCTCGCCGCCCTGGCCCGGCGCGGCGGCGACTGGTCCCAGCCGCGCCCGGAGTGGGGGCTGGCCAACAACGCCGCCCTGCTGCTGGCCCCGCGGGCGGCGAGCCAGGGCCGCGACCTGGAGGGGCGCGTCTTCCTGCACGAGTACCACCCCGCACGCGATCCCGACGGCCGCACCCTGGAGGCGCTGATGAGCGCGCCCATGCTGGTGGCGAACTGGATCAACCTGCAGTACTACGCCTCCACCGCCGACCATGAGCGTCACGGGGCGGGCAACAAGCTGCTCCACTCGGTGGTGGCGGGCCATCTGGGGGTAATCGAGGGCAACTCGCCCCAGCTGCGCATCGGCCTGCCGTGGCAGTCGCTCCACGACGGCGGCGACTGGCGCCACGAGCCGCTGCGCCTGACGGTGGTTATCGACGCCCCCCGCGAACGCATCGAGGGGGTGCTGGCCCGCCAGCCCGACGTCGCCCGGCTGGTGGAGCACCGCTGGCTGTGGCTCTGCCGCCTCACCGAGACGGGGATGGAGCGCTATACGCCTGACGGCTGGCGCCCACTCGGCTGAGCAGGGTAGGCC
>JBKHEO010000130.1:0-5072 GCA_046540755.1 Halomonas sp.
TCCGGCAGGGCGTAATGGCCACGCGGCAGCTCGCGCACCTCGTCGGCGGCTGGCGTTGCGGCCAGAACACCCGAGCTCATCAGGGCGCCGGCGGCCAGCGCCATCACCAGGCGAGCGGCGCCGTTAGCCAGTGTTACGATGTTCATCAGGGGAAGTCGCCTCCTGGTAACCAAGGGGGGCATTGCGGCGTCCTGCCGCCGATGCCGGGGTGGGGCGACGAGACATCGGTGTACGCCCATAGCATGCCGCGAAAGGCGCGGTTCCGCCAGCGATGGCGGCTATGCCGCCTCGCTCTTGCGGTTGAGGGTCTCGAGAAGCTGCTCCACGGCCTGGAAGCGGGCGTCCTCCTGCTCCATGGCGGCCTCGAAGCGCAGGGTGTCGGCGCCGTCGAGGCGGTAGCGGCCCGGCTCGCGCTGGATCAGGGTGACCAGCGTCAGGGGGTCGACCCGGGTGTGGTCACCGAAGATGACGCGGCCGCGCTCGGGCCCCGCCTCGAGGCGGGTGATTCCCAGGCGCTCGGCACGCTGGCGCAGCTTCGTCTGGCGCAGCAGGGTCTTCACCGGGCCCGGCAGCAGGCCGAAGCGGTCGATCATCTCCACCTGCAGCTCCTTGAGCGCCGCCTCGTCCCGGGCGCTGGCGATGCGCTTGTACATCACCAGGCGCTGCTGCACATCGGGCAGGTAGTCATCGGGAATCAGCGCCGGCAGGTTGAGGCTCACCTCGACCCCCTCGTCCAGCGGTGCCTCGATGTTGGGCGTCCTGCCGGCACGGATCGCCGATACGGCGCGATCGAGCATCTCCATGTAGAGGCCATAGCCGATCGCCTCCATCTGGCCGCTCTGCTCCTCGCCGAGCAGCTCGCCGGCGCCGCGGATCTCCATGTCGTGGCTGGCCAGGGTGAAGCCGGCGCCGAGGTCCTCGGCGGCGCCGATCGCCTCCAGGCGCTTGAGGGCATCGCGGGTCATCGCCTTGGGCGGCGGGGTGAGCAGGTAGGCGTAGGCCTGGTGGTGGCTGCGCCCGACGCGGCCGCGCAGCTGGTGCAGCTGGGCGAGGCCGAACTTGTCGGCGCGCTCGATCAGGATGGTGTTGGCGCTGGGCACGTCGATGCCGGTCTCGATGATGGTGGAGCACACCAGCACGTTGAAGCGCTTGTGGTAGAAGTCCGACATCACCCGCTCCAGGGCGCGCTCCGGCAGCTGGCCGTGGGCCACCCCGACGCGGGCCTCGGGGACCAGGTCGCGGATCGTCTCGGCGGCGGTCTCGATGGTCCTGACCTCGTTGTGCAGGAAGTAGACCTGGCCGCCGCGCAGGATCTCGCGCAGGATCGCCTCCTTGAGCACGGCCTCGTCGCGGCGCTGCACGAAGGTCTTCACCGACAGGCGGCGTGCGGGCGGGGTGGCGATGATGGAGAGGTCACGGATGCCGCTCATCGCCATGTTCAGCGTGCGCGGGATCGGCGTGGCGGTCATGGTGAGGATGTCCACCTCGGCGCGCAGGCTCTTCAGGCGCTCCTTCTGGGTCACCCCGAAGCGGTGCTCCTCGTCGATGACCAGCAGGCCCATCTTCGGCAGCTTCATCGACTTCGAGAGCAGCTTGTGGGTGCCGATGACGATGTCCGCCTGCCCCTCCTCGATGCGCCTCAGCGCGGCGGCCTGGCCCTTGCCGGCGGTGAAGCGCGAGATCAGCTCGATGTTCACCGCGGTGTCGGCGAAGCGGTCGCGGAAGTTTTCGTAGTGCTGGCGGGCGAGTAGGGTGGTGGGCACCAGCACCACCACCTGGCGGCCGGAGTGCACGGCGAGGAAGGCGGCGCGCATGGCCACCTCGGTCTTGCCGAAGCCCACGTCGCCGCAGACGACGCGGTCCATGGGGCGCGGAGCGGTCATGTCGGCGATCACCGCGCCGATGGCGGCGCGCTGGTCAGGCGTCTCCTCGAAGGGGAAGGCGGCGGCAAAGCGGGCGTAGTCGGCGTCCGGCGCGGCGCAGGCGAAGCCCTCGCGGGCCTCGCGGCGGGCGTAGATGTCGAGCAGCTCGGCGGCGGTGTCGCGGATCTTCTCGGCGGCCTTCCTGCGGGCCTTCTCCCACTGGTCGGAACCGAGCCGATGCAGCGGGGCGAGCTCGTCGTCCGCCCCGGCGTAGCGCGAGATCAGGTGCAGGCTCTCCACCGGCACGTAGAGGCGCGCGCCGTCGGCGTATTCCAGGGTCACGAACTCGGCGGCCTGGCCGCCGGCCTCGAGCGTCTCGAGGCCGCGATAGCGTCCCACGCCGTGGGCCTGGTGCACCACCGGGGCCCCGGGCTTGAGCTCCGAGAGGTGGCGGATCGCCAGCTCGTCGGCGTCGGTGGCCTTCTCGCGACGGCGGCTCTGGCGCACCACCTCGCCGTAGAGCTCCGACTCGCTGATCACCGCCAGCGCCGGCGTCTCGAGCCACAGCCCGGAGGTCAGCTCGCCCTCGGTGATCGCGGTGCGCGCCTCGGCGGCAAGGAAGTCGTTGAAGTCGGCGACATGGGGCAGGCTCAGCCTGAGCGGCGCCAGGGTCTCCTCCAGCGCCTCGCGCCGTCCGCGGGACTCGGCCACGAACAGTACCCGGGTATCGGCGTTGGCCTCGAGGAAGCGCGACAGCGCCGCCAGGGGCTCCCTGGCCCGGGCGTTGATCGCCACCTCCGGCGGCGCCTGGGTGGCCGGGGCCAGCGCGTGGCGCCGGGCCTCGTCGGTGGTCAACTCGACCCGGGGGTGGCGCTTGATGGCGGCGAATACCTCGGCCACCGGCACGAAGGCACGATGCGGCGGCAACAGCGGCCGGGTGGGGTCGACCCCGAGGTTTTCGAAGCGGCTTTCGATCGCCGCCCAGTGGTGCTCGGCGGCCTCGAAGGCACCGGGCAGCAGTGCCACTCGGGTCCCCTCGGCGAGGTGCTCGAAGAGGGTGGCGGTCTCCTCGAAGAACAGCGGCAGGTACTGCTCGAGGCCGGGGGAGGGGATCCCCTTGAGGGCGTCCACGTAGAGCGGGCACTGGCGGGGGTCGACGTCGAACAGCGTCTCGAAGCCTTCGCGGAAGCAGGCGATGGCGGAGCGCGACAGCGAGTATTCATGGGCCGGCAGCAGCTCGATGCGCTCGACCTTCTCGGCGCTGCGCTGGGTGTCCGGGTCGAAGCTGCGCAGGGTGTCGATCTCGTCGTCGAAGAGGTCGATGCGCAGCGGCGCCTCCACCCCCATGGGGAAGAGGTCGATGATGGCGCCGCGCAGCGCGTATTCCCCGGGCTCGAAGACGGTCTCGACGGCGCGGTAGCCGGCGCGGGAGAGGGCGTCGCGGAAACGCTCGCGATCCAGGCGCTGCCCCACCTCCAGGGTCATCACCCGGCCGGCGATGTACTCCACCGGCGGCAGGCGCTGCATCAGGGTGTTGATGGGCACCAGCACGATGCCGTGCTCGCCGTCCTGCAGCCGGCGCAGGGTGCGCAGGCGGGCGGAGACGATGTCCTGGTGGGGCGAGAAGCTGTCGTAGGGCAGCGTCTCCCAGTCGGGGAAGGGCAGCACCGGCACGCGGCTGAAGAAGGCCAGCTCGCTCTCCAGGCGCAGCGCCTGGGCGGTGTCGGCGGTGACCACCAGCAGCGGCGCATCCTCGGCCAGGTGGGCGAGTGCCAGGGCGGCCGCGCTGCCCTGGGGCTGCTGCCAGTAGAGGGTGTCGCGCAGCCCCTGGGGCCGCGGTGGGTCGAGCGGAGAGAATGTCGGCATGGTCTCGTCGTCGGCAGTCGGCGGGTTCCTGGGCCCGGCGGGTCCTCGCTGGCGTCTCGCAGGCGGCCATCATACCAGCCGCCCCGCGTCTTGTAGTCAAACGACCGTTCCTGTAATCCCCCTACAGCGGCTGCGACCATCCAGCGATTGCCGCGCGGGGAAGGCCCCGGGATAATGGCGCCGAATCCCGAACCCCACAATGAGGCCGCACGTGAGTCAGCAACCCTCCGATACCGTCTTCCAGGCATGGCATGACAACCAGGCGCTTGCCGAGCAGATGATCCCGATGATCGGTAGCCTCTACCGGCACAACAACGTGGTCACCACGCTCTACGGGCGCTCGCTGTTCAACCGCAGCGTGATCCGCATCCTGAAGGACCACCGCTTCGTGCGGAAGGTGGAGGGGACCGAGCTCGCGGTGCAGGACACCTATCCCCTGGTCAAGGCGATGACCGAGCTCAACCTGGGGCCGGCCCACGTCGACGTGGGCAAGCTGGGCGTGGCCTACAAGAAGCAGGGCGGCGGCGATGCCGTGGCCTTCCTGCGCGAGCAGCTGGCCGAGATCGTCGACGCTCACGACCCCGCCGCCGGCAACGGCGAGCCCAAGGATGTGGTGCTCTACGGCTTCGGCCGCATCGGCCGCATCCTGGCCCGGGTACTGGTGGAGAAGGCCGGCGGGGGTAACCTGCTTCGCCTGCGCGCCATCGTGGTGCGCGGCCGCGGCGATATCGCCAAGGATCTGGAAAAGCGGGCGAGCCTGCTGCGTCGCGATTCCGTGCACGGCCCCTTCGACGGCACCATCAGCGTCGACGCCGAGGCGCGCACCATCACCGCCAATGGCAACGTCATCCAGGTGATCTACGCCGACTCCCCGGCCGAGGTCGACTACACCGCCTACGGCATCGACAACGCCGTGGTGGTGGACAACACCGGCATCTGGCGCGACGAGGCGGGCCTGGGCCAGCACCTGGAGTGCCAGGGCGCGGCCAAGGCGCTGCTCACCGCCCCTGGCAAGGGCGACATAAAGAACATCGTCTACGGCATCAACCACCAGGCGATCGCCGAGAGCGACAGCATCCTCTCGGCGGCCTCCTGCACCACCAACGCCATCGTGCCGGTGCTCAAGGTGCTCAACGACGAGTTCGGGGTCGAGCACGGCCACGTCGAGACGGTGCACAGCTACACCAACGACCAGAACCTGATCGACAACTACCACAAGGGGGATCGCCGTGGCCGCAGCGCGCCGCTCAACATGGTGCTCACCGAGACCGGCGCCGCCAAGGCGGTGGCCAAGGCGCTGCCGGAGTTCGCCGGCAAGCTCACCGGCAACGCCATCCGCGTGCC
>JBKHEO010000131.1:0-5000 GCA_046540755.1 Halomonas sp.
CAGGTTGTCTTGCATCTCGGGATCCATGTGTCGGTTCATCCTTTGACCGCACCGGCGGTGAGGCCGGAGACGATGCGCTTCTGGAAGATCATCACCAGCACCACCAGGGGCACGGTGACGGTCACCGAGGCAGCCATGATCGGCCCCCAGGGCAGCTCGTGCTGGCTGCCACCGGAGATCAGGGCGATGGCCACCGGCACGGTGCGCTGGCTGTCGGTGAGGGTGAAGGTCAGGGCGAACAGGAACTCGTTCCAGGCGGCGATGAAGGCCAGCAGTCCCGTGGTGGCCATGGCCGGCCACATCAGGGGCAGGAACACCTTGGTGATGGTCACCCAGGGGGTGGCGCCGTCCATGATCGCCGCCTCCTCGAGCTCCATGGGCAGCTGCTTCATGAAGGTGGTCAGCACCCAGACGGTGAAGGGCAGGGTGAAGATGGTGTAGCTCAGTATCAGGCCGGCCGGGTTGTTGTAGAGGCCGAGCCCGCGGATTACCTCGAACAGGCCCGAGAGCACCGCCACCTGGGGGAACATCGAGACCCCCAGGATCACCAGCATCACCGTGGTGCGGCCACGAAAACGCACCCGCCCCAGGGCGTAGGAGGCGGTGACCCCGAGCAGCAGGGCGATGGCCACCACACTGATCGAGACCAGGATGGAGTTGAGCACCGCGCGCACGAAGCTCCTCTGGCTGAAGATCTGCGCGTAGTTGGAGAAGTCCACGGAGCTCAGCCAGAAGTCGACCCGGAACAGCTCGCTGGAGGGCTTCAGCGAGGTGATCACCGCGTAGTAGAAGGGGAAGATGGCGTAGATCAGTACCACGGCCACCAGCAGCCAGAAGCCGGCCCGCGTGGCGAGCTTCCTGAATTGGCGTGAGGTCATGTCAGTCGCCTCCCAGTTGCAGTTGCTTGCGGCCCAGGTAGAGGTAGGCCACCGTGGCCAGGGCGATGATCAGGAACAGCAGGGACGAGGCGGCGCTGCCGTAGCCCACGTCCTGGAACTCCACCAGCTGCTGGCGGGCGTAGATCGACATGGTCATGGTGCTGGAGGCGTTGGAGGTCAGCACGTAGATGACGTCGAACACCCGCAGGGCGTCGAGCAGCCGGAAGATCACCGCCACCATCAGCGCCGGGGTGATCAGCGGCAGGGTCACCTTGAAGAACACCCGCACCGGGTGGATGCCGTCGACCTCGGCGGCCTCGTAACAGTCCCTGGGCAGCATCTGCATCGCGGCCAGGGCGAGCAGGGCGACGAAGGGGATGGTCTTCCAGACGTCGACCATGATCACCGCCCACATGGAGTAGGTGGCGCTGGCGGTCCAGGCGATGGGCGAGTCGATGATGCCGAGCCCCATCAGCAGCTGGTTGATGATCCCGAACTGGTCGTTGAGCATCCAGGCCCACATCTTGGCCGAGACGATGGTGGGGATCGCCCAGGGGATCAGCACCGCGGCGCGCACCAGAATGCGGCCGCGGAACTCGGCGTTGAGGAGCAGCGCCACGATGACGCCGAAGATCACCTCCAGGGTCACCGACACCACGGCGAAGAACACCGTGTTCCATACCGAGCGCCACCACAGCGGGTCGGTGAGCAGGCCGTACCACTCGCCGTCGTCGTAGACCAGGTAGTTCTCGAGGCCGATGAAGCTGGCCTGGCCCAGCGCCGAGAGGGTGCCGTCGGTCAAGCTGAAGTAGAAGGTGCGCAGCAGCGGCCAGCCGGCCACCAGGGCCAGGGCGAGCAGCATGGGGGCGAGGAAGGTCCAGGCGGCGCGCACGCGCTGCCGGCGGACCTTGGTGCCTCGGTAGGGGCGCGCCCTCTCGGGCGCGCGGGTCGCAGTCGTGGTCATGTCGTTCTCCGCGGCTTACCAGCGGCGTTCGAGCCGGCGCAGCTGGCCCTGCAGCTGGGTGAGGGCGTCGGCGGCGCTCATGTCGCCGGAGAGCACGCTGTGGGTGGCGTCGAAGAAGGCGTTGGAGACGCGGCCGTAGCTGTCACCGGTCACCGCCGAGGGGCGCGCCACGGCGTTGGTGAAGGTGTCGTAGAGCTCTCCGAAGAAGGGCACCGCCTCGAGTACCTCATCGTCCTCGTAGAGGGCCTCCAGGGTCGGGTTGTAGGAGCCCTCGATGGCACGGCGCTTCTGTTCGGCCTCGCCGGTCAGGAAGGCCACCAGCTCGGCGGCGAGCTCCGGCTCCTCGCTGTACTTCGAGACCGCCAGGTTCCAGCCACCCAGGGTGGCGGCGCTGCGGATTTCGCCGCCCGGAGCCGCGGCGCTGGCGCCCTCGGGGCCGTGTGGCAGCTTGACCACGCCAACCCGGTCGCGCACTTCGCTGTCCTCGCTCTGGGCCAACGACCAGGCGTAGGGCCAGTTGCGCATGAACACGGCATCGCCGCTCTGGAAGATGCCGCGGGCCTCCTCCTCGGTGTAGTTGAGCACGCCCTCCGGCGAGATCTCGCCGATCCAGGTGGCGGCCAGCTTCAGCGCCTCCACGGCCCGCTCGTTGTCGATGGTCACCTTGCCGTCGTCGTCGACGAGGGTGCCGCCGCCGTAGCTGGAGACCCACTCCAGGGCGTTGGTGGTCAGCCCCTCGTAGGCGCGGCCCTGGAAGACGAAGCCCCACATCTTGTCGTTGCCGGCCTCGCGTTCGGCGGCCTGGATCTCGGCGGCGATCTCGGTCAGCTCCTCCCAGGTCTCGGGTGGCTCGTGGCCATGCTCCTCGAGCAGGTCCTTGCGGTAGTAGAGCACCCCGGCATCGGTGAACCAGGGCATGGCCACCAGCTTGCCGTCGACGGTGTTGTTCTCGACGATGGCCTCGAAGTGGCCGTCGGCGGCGTCCTCGCCCAACGCCTCGTTGAGGTCGAGCAGGTGGTTGGCCAGCAGGCCCGGCCACACCACGTCGATCTGCATAACGTCGATGTCGCTGGAGTTGGCGGAGAGGATCTGCTGGTAGAGCGACAGGCGTTCGGTGGAGGAGTTGGGGGTGGAGACGATCTCCACCTCGTGGCCGGTCTCCTCCTCCCAGGCCTCGACGCCCGCCTCGCAGAGCTCCAGCTCCGCGCCCACGGCGCCGCAGGAGATGGTCAGTTCCGCCGCCTGGGCCTGGCCGGCGCCGGAGAGGGTGGCGCCGCCCAGGACGATGGCGGTGATCAGTGGCTTCTTGAGCATGGGGGTTTCCTCGTCGTGGCTTGTTGTTGTGGGGCCGGAGGCGAGCGGGGATACGCCGCTCGCCGTAAGACTTAAACGATTAAGATCGTGGCGACAGTTAAGACCACCGGACGGGGTGCATCAACCTAGACTTTTGTCGCAATCCGGCTGTCTCGCTAAGTGGGCTTAAACGATTAAGACATTGGTCGAAAATGGAGCATTCCGCGTTGCCGCCTCTCGCTTAAACGATTAAGTTTTTCCTGGCACGCCGTCCCGCGGCGACCGGGGCATGGGAACCCGGCCATGAGCCCCCATCGCCCGACCCTGTGACCCATGCCTTCACAACAACAAGGGATGCTTCATCATGAACCGCGTCATCTTCAAGACCCCGCTGGCCATCGCCGTGGCCGCCGCCGGCCTCGCCCTGGCCGGCACTGCCTCCGCCCAGTCCGCCGATCTCGACGACCGCCTGGCCGAGCTGGAGGCGCGTATCGCCGCCGCCGAGCAGCGCGCCGATGCGGCCGAGGAGCGCGCCGAGCTGGCCGAGGCCCGCTCCGAGGGCCGCCTCTCCGAGGAGGAGGTGGAGGAGCGCCTGGCCAAGGTGGAGCGCCAGGCCAGCGGCGAGGAGGGCTTCTCCTTCAACGCCTACGCCCGCTCCGGCCTGCTGATCGGCGACGACGGCAAGAGCGCCGAGGGCGGCCCCTACCTGACCCCCGCCGGCGGCAACGGCGGTGCCGTGGGCCGGCTGGGCAATGAGCCCGACACCTACGCCGAGGCGATCCTCAACTACCGCATGCGCTTCGACAACGGCGCCAAGGCCAGGTACAGCACCATGCTGGCCGACGGGGTGACCACCAGCAACGACTGGACCGCCGACGAGTCGAACCTCAACGTGCGCCAGGTCTACGCCGAGTTCAGCGACCTGCCGAGCTTCACCGGCGCCTTCGAGAACGCCTCCATCTGGGCCGGCAAGCGCTTCGACCGCGACAACTTCGACATCCACTGGCTCGACAGCGACGTCATCTTCCTCTCCGGCACCGGTGCGGGCATCTACGACATGCAGCTGGGCGAGGACTGGACCTCCAACCTCTCCCTCTACGGGCGCAGCTTCTCCGACTACCGGGTCGACAGCGAGAATCCCGACGACACCGGCAGCACCGACAACCTGATCCTGACCTCCAACAACTACTTCGGTGACTGGCAGTGGATGGTCAGCGGCCTGTCCGCCGCCGACAACGACGAGCGCGATATCGGGGCCGGCCAGGATGCCGCCGACAGCGGCTTCCATACCATGGTGGCCTACCATGGCGACAGCTTCTTCGGCCTCGGCGAGGGCAACTCCAAGGTCGCGCTGCTCCATGGCCAGGGCCTGGGGGCCGAGGTCAAGAGCATCGGCTCCAACGGCGACCTGACCGACGACGCCACCACCACTCGCCTCGGCCTCTACGGCACCACCTACCTGGCGCCCAAGTGGCGGGTGGCCCCGGCGCTGCTGGCCGAGACCAGCGAGGATCGCCTCGCCGACGGCGACCGGTACGACTGGGCCAGCTTCAACGTGCGCCTGGCCAACGAGCTGAACGAGAACTTCGAGATGCAGTACGAGGGCAGCTATCAGTGGATGGATCTCGACCAGGGTGACGGCGGCAACGCCGCCGAGGGCGACTACACAAAGTTCACTATCGCCCCCACCTTCAAGCCCCAGGTGGGCGGCTTCTGGCAGCGCCCGGAGATCCGCCTGTTCGCCTCCTGGAGCGACTGGGACGACGAGCTCAACGGTTACAGCGACGACGATGCCCTGGGCAGCGATGGCTTCACCGGCAGCGAGTGGACCTTCGGGGTGCAGACCGAAGTCTGGTTCTGAGCCG
>JBKHEO010000132.1:0-4957 GCA_046540755.1 Halomonas sp.
GCCGGCCTGAGCGCCTGGCACGCCGCCCGCCGGCACAGCGACAGCGTGGTCCTGATCGAGGGCGGCGAGTACGGCACCACCTGCGCCCGGGTGGGCTGCATGCCCTCCAAGCTGTTGATCGCCGCCGCCGAGGCCGCCCACCAGGCCCGCGACGCCTGTGGCTTCGGCATCAAGGTGGGTGGCGTCGAGGTCGATGGCCGCGCGGTGATGGCCCGGGTCAGGGAGGAGCGCGACGGCTTCGTGGGGCGGGTCTTCACCTCGATGCAGCGCATCCCCGAGGCCGACCGCCTTACCGGCCACGCCCGCTTCGAGGACCCGCACACCCTGAACGTGGGCGACCATACCCGGGTCAGGGCCCGCAATATCGTCATCGCCACCGGCTCGCGTCCCACCTGGCCGGCGATGTTCGACGCCGCCGGGGACCGGTTGGTCGTCAACGACGACGTCTTCGAGTGGGAGGAGCTGCCGGAGTCGGTGGCGGTGTTCGGCCCCGGGGTGATCGGCCTGGAGCTGGGCCAGGCGCTGCACCGCCTGGGCGTGCGCCTGCGGGTGTTCGGCGTGGGTGGCGCCCTGGGCCCCTTCCGCGATGACAAGGTGCGCGACTATGCCGAGGCCACCTTCAACGCGGAGTTCTACGTCGACCCCGACGCCCGGGTGGAGAAGATCGAGCGCGACGGCGACGGCGTGGCGATCACCTTCGTCGAGCGCGGCAGCGGCGAGACCCTCACCGAGCGCTTCGACACCCTGCTGGCCGCCACCGGCCGGCGCCCCAACGTCGACCGCCTGGGCCTGGAGAACGCGGGCCTCGCCCTTGACGACAGGGGCGTGCCACGCTTCAACCGCTTCACCCTGCAGTGCCTGAACGAAGGCGACAGCCCCAGCCATGTCTTTATCGCCGGTGACGCCAACCAGGAGCTGCCGCTGCTCCACGAAGCCAACAGCGAAGGGCGCATCGCCGGCGACAACGCCGGGCGCTTCCCGGAACTGCGCGCCGGCCGGCGCAACGTGCCCCTGGCCATCGTCTTCACCGAGCCGCAGATGGCCACCGTGGGCGAGGGCCCTGCCGAACTCGAGAAGCGCCTGGGCGGCTGCGACTGCCTGGCCAGGGGCGAGGCCTCCTTCGCCGACCAGGGGCGCGCGGTGGTGATGCGCCAGAACCGCGGCCTGATGCGCCTCTACGGCGAGCACGGCTCCGGCCAGTTCCTGGGCGCCGAGCTGTTCGGCCCGCGGGTGGAGCACATGGCCCACCTGCTGGCCTGGGCCCTGGAGCAGAAACTCAGCGTCGGCGAGATGCTGGCCATGCCCTGGTACCACCCGGTGCTGGAGGAGGGGCTGCGCGGTGCCCTGCGCGACCTCAATGCCAACCTCCAGCTCGGCCCGGCGATCACCGAGCGCTGCATGGAGTGCGGCCCCGGCGACTGACGGCCGGCCCGGGTCCCGCCGTCAGCCCAGGGCGGCGCGCAGCGTCTCGGCGGCCGCCGCCAGGTCGGCGGAATCGGCCATGGGCAACCCCTCCACCTGGATATCGCGCATCTCGTCGAGCGGCGTCAGATGGATATGCACGTGGGGCACCTCCAGGCCGACGATCAACATGCCCACCCGCCGGCAGGGGAATGCCCGCTTGATCGCCTTCGCCATGCGCCGCGAGACACCCATCAGGTGCTGGTAGAGCGGCTCGGGCAGGTCGTCCCAGTGATCGACCTCCTCGCGGGGGATCACCAGCACATGGCCGGGCTTCATCGGCTGGATGGTCATGATGACCACGCACTGGTCATCCTGGTGCACGAAGTGTCCCGGTATCTCGCCCTGCATGATGCGGGTGAAGATGCTGGCCATGGCGCTCTCCTGACGAACGGGGGTGGGGAGGAAGTCGTTAGTGACGACTAACGTCGCCTGCAGCGGCGACGACAATCACGTATGCTGGGGGCGGCAGTACCGCACGACCCAGGAGCAGAATACACGATCGATCACCCTATCCAAGCCAGCACGGAGGTTCACATGAAGGTCTACAAACCTGAATGGCGGTGCACGTTTAGCGTAAACGAAGGCGCGGATGAATCGGCCAGCTGGAAGGAACGGATCGCCTGGCGGCTGCGCGAGTTCGCCGACCGGCTCGATGGCGGCGGCCGGACCCTCAAGATCGACTGCGACGTCACGCCCGCGGTGAGCCGCGACGAGGTGGATACCTGCCTGGGCAAGGGCTTCGCCGTGACCCAGAGCCTGCTCACCCAGCTCGCCCACCAGGCGGCCTGCGAGGACGTGATGCGCGATGCCAAGGCGGAGCTGTTCGAGGAGGAAGACGCCTCGCGACCCTGAGGCCGCTCGTTCTCCCTTCCCCACCCCGGGCCATGCTCGGGGTGTTTTCGTTTCGGGGAGACACCTGGATGCGCGGCGCCGTTCGGCATGGCATCCTCGGGG
The DNA here is from genome assembly GCA_046540755.1 of Halomonas sp. Lineage (GTDB taxonomy): Bacteria > Pseudomonadota > Gammaproteobacteria > Pseudomonadales > Halomonadaceae > Halomonas. Next base: position 2,419 of record JBKHEO010000132.1, read on the forward strand.
CACTCTCCGCCACCGGATACCGCCCATGCCGCTTGCCATCAGCCTGATCGCCCCCTCCTCGGTCACCGACGACAACGCCGTCGCGCGCGGCATTCGCGGGCTGGAATCGCTGGGCGTCAGGGTGCGCCTGCCACGGCCGCTGCAGCGTCCGGCCCGCTACCTGGCCGGCTCCCGCGAATGGCGCCTGGCCCAGCTTCATGCCGCCTGTGACGACCCCGAGACCCGGGCGGTATGGGCGATCCGCGGCGGCTACGGGGCCGCCCAGCTGCTCGATGGCATCGACTGGGCACGGCTCGCCGCCCGGCCCAAGCCGCTGGTGGGCTACTCCGACGTCAGCGTGCTGCTCGACCACTGGCATCGCCATGGCCTGCCGGCCATCCACGGCCCGGTGGCCAAGGCCGCCGCCGGCCTGCTCGATGCCGAGCCCGAGGCGCGGCGGGTGCTGGTGCAGCAGTTCGAGGAGACCCTGGCGCTGATCGAGGGGCCCACCGCCCTCGACTACCCCATCGCCGCCTGGGGCGAGGCGCCCGCAACGCTCGCAGGCCCGCTGGCGGGGGGCAACCTCACCACCCTGGCCAGCCTGGTCGGCACCCCCGCCGCCTTCCACGCCCCGGAGGGGGCCCTGGTGATCCTCGAGGACGTGGGCGAGCCCTGGTACCGCCTGGAGCGCGCCCTCTGGCAGCTGGTGCAGGGCGGCGCCCTGGACCGCGCCGCCGCAGTCTGCCTGGGCACCTTCGAGGGCTGCCCCCCCTGGGGCGACGAGCGGCTCGAGGCGATCCTCGCCGAGACCCTGGCCCCGCGGGGGATTCCCCTCTACCACGGCCTGCCGGTCGGCCACGGCCTGCACAACCGCCCGTGGCGCTACGGCGCCACCGGGCGCCTTGCCGCCGGGCGGCTCACCATCGACGCCTGACGCCAGCGCACCGGGAAATCCTGTCGCGATCTTGCGCCGAACGTCGCCCAACTTCGAGATCGCTTGCGTCGCCGAGCGGCAGTGGTTATGATTTGTGCAGCGCAGCGGGGGAGTCCCCCACCCTCATTGCATGCTGTGCGCGCACCGCCATAGCGAGAACCGTGAGGTACCACCCGATGGGCACCCGAACGCGTCTGTTACTGACCTGCTGCCTGGCAGGCCTCCTGACCCTCGGCACTGCGGCCAACCTTCAGGCCCATGACGCCAGCGCCGAGGCTCAGAAGGGATACGCTTCCTACTACCACGACAAGTTCCAGGGTCGCACCACGGCCAGCGGCGAGCCCTTCGACCAGAGCCAGCTCACCGCCGCCCACCGTTCCCTGCCCTTCGGCACCGAGGTGGTGGTGAAGCGCCCCGATACCGGCCAGCAGGTGAAGGTGGTGATCAACGACCGCGGTCCCTTCGTCAAGGGTCGCATCATCGACCTCTCCAAGAGCGCCGCCCGCAAACTGGGGCTGCTCGACAACGGCGTGACCCCGGTGATGGTCACCCAGATCAACTGACCCCCGCCATGGCGGGAGGCACGCCCGTGCCACCCGCCAGCTTGAGCGCGATGGCGGCCATCATCATCCCGATGTCGCCATCGATGACCCGCCACGCCGCCAGCGACTACGTCTCGTCGCCCAGCTTGTCCTGGGTGCGGGTGTCGAAGTCGCCGGCGTCGTGGCGCTCGTGGAGCTGCATGGACGCCTCGCCGAAGGTGCGGTTGACCATGCGGCCGCGCTGTACCGCCGGGCGCGCATCGATCTCCCTCGCCCAGCGCTGGACGTGGGCATACTCCTGCACCTGCAGGAATTCGGCGGCGTCATACAGCCGCCCCAGCACCAGCTGGCCGTACCAGGGCCAGCTGGCGATATCGGCGATGGTGTAGGCGTCGCCGGCCAGGTAGCGGTGTTCGGCCAGGCGGCGGTCGAGCACGTCGAGCTGGCGCTTGGTCTCCATGGCGTAGCGGTTGATGGGATACTCCAGCTTCTCCGGCGCATAGGCGTAGAAGTGGCCGAAGCCGCCGCCCAGGAAGGGCGCGCTGCCCATCTGCCAGAACAGCCAGTTGAGGGTCTCGGTACGCCCGGCGTGGTCGCTCGGCAGGAAGTCGCCGAAGCGCTCCGCCAGGTAGAGCAGGATGGCGCCGGACTCGAACACCCGGGTCGGTGGCTGGGTCGAGTGGTCCATCAGCGCCGGAATCTTGGAGTTCGGGTTGGCCTCCACGAAGCCGCTGCCGAACTGGTCGCCCTCACCGATGCGGATCAGCCAGGCGTCGTATTCCGCCTCCCGATGGCCCAGCGCCAGCAGCTCCTCGAACATCACCGTCACCTTGACCCCGTTGGGGGTGCCCATGGAGTAGAGCTGGAAGGGGTGACGACCCACCGGCAGCGGCGCGTCGTGGGTGGCACCGGCCACCGGGCGGTTGATGCTGGCGAAGGTGCCACCGCTCGGCTGCTCCCATTTCCATACCTTCGGCGGCACGTACCGACTGTGATCGCTCATGCGGTCTCCCTGGTTGCGCTGCCGCCCCGGGCATCGAGGCGGCGTGTCTGGCTGCGACACACGATAGCGGGTCCAGGTTTC
>JBKHEO010000133.1:0-4876 GCA_046540755.1 Halomonas sp.
TCTCCACATAGGCGCCCATCGCTCGCATCCGCGACTCGAAGCTCGCCACGTTGTCCACCAGGTCGTCCGGGCCGAAGGCCACGCACTCGGCGAGCAGCGTCTCCACCAGGGTGATGGCGGCCAGGATCGAGGGGAAGAAGTGCGGGGTGGCGTTGGCCACCGGCAGGGTGATGGTGGCCCCCGGCACCAGCGGCGAGCGCAGGGTGTCGGTGATGACGATGGCACTCACCCCCGCCGCCCGGGTGATCTCCAGGGCGCGCATGGTCTCGGCGCAGTAGGGCTCGAAGCCGAACACCACCACCACGTCGCCCTCGCCGAAGGGCGCAAGCTCGGTCAGAAGCCCTCCTTCCTGGCCGCGGATCAGCTGGATATTGGGCATGGCAATGCGCCCCACGTAGGCGAAGTGGTAGGCGCAGGCGAAGGTGTCCCGAAACCCCACCACCGCGATCCTGCCCGCCTGCAGCAGCAGCCGGGCGGCGTCGCGTACCCGTGCCTGGTTGTCCGCGGTGAACAGCCGCCCGATGTTGTCGAAGGCGGCGTCGCCGACGTCGAGGAACACCTGGTCGTCGGTCTGGCTGGCCAGGGTGCGAAGCTGGCTGGCGCGCCCCGAGAGCTCCACCGGGCCTGCCTGCACCGCCGACTGGAACACCTCCCGGAACTGTTCATAGCTGTCGAACCCCAGGCGCTTGGCCAGGCGCACCAGGGTCGAGGCGGTGACCTCGGCGGCGGCCGCCGACTTGCGGATGGACTGGAAGGCGATCTCCACCGGGTGCTCCAGCACATAGCCCGCGGCCAGCTTGAGCTGCGGGCTGAGCTCCGGGTAGGCCTCGGCGAGCTCGCGGTTCACCGCATCCAGGCGGTTCGGGCCGGTGTCCACTTGGGCCTGGTCGGATTCCAGCACGGGCGGTCTCCTGGGGTGTTGATGGAGGTGACTCGGCGCGCATTGTAACCGATCGCCCCGGCTCACGAGCGAAACATGTGTTTCTTCATGGTGCTTTATTCGACACGCGTGTATTGACTCGGCTGTCACCCTTGGTTAGGATGCCGGCAAAACAAGCGTATTGCACTCGTTCGGATAATGACACGTTTGTTTTCAGCGGTGGAAAGGTCCGCCGCCAATTATCGATTGCCAACACGCCGGAGCGCTTTTCGACACCATGAGCCACGCCGCCTCGCCAGACCCCGAGACCCTGATCCTTCGCCGCCACGGCCAGGTGCAGGAGATTCGCCTCAACCGCCCCCATCGGCTCAACGCCGTGACCCAGGGCCTCTACGACGAGCTGGGCGATGCCCTGACAGCCGCCGAGCAGGACCCCGAGGTGCGCGTCGTGGTGATCACCGGCGAGGGGCGCGCCTTCTGCGTGGGCGCCGACCTCAAGGAGCACAAGGCCGGGCGCACCGCCTTCGATCGCCGCCAGTACCTGCAGGGGGAGCAGCTGGTCTGCAAGCGCCTGATGCAGATGCAGACCCCGGTGATCGCCGCGGTGAACGGCTATGCCTTGGGCGCCGGGGCGGAGATCGCCATCGCCGCCGACTTCCTGCTGATGGCCGACGGCGCCCAGCTCGGCCTGCCGGAGGTCTCCATCGGCAACTTCCTGGGTGGCGGCGTCACCTGGCTGCTGCCGCGGCTGGTGGGTCTGGCCAAGGCCCGTGAGCTGGTCTTCCTGGGCGAGCGCATCGACGGCCCCGAGGCGGTGCGCATCGGCCTGGCCAATCGCCACTATCCCGATGAGGGCTTTCTTGATGCCGTCATGGCCTTCGCCGAGAAGGTCGCCGCCAAGGCCCCCTTCTCCATGGCGCTGGCCAAGGAGCAGCTCACCCTGTCCGCCGAGCGCACCCTGGACGCCTGCCTTACCGCCGAGCTCGAGGGCATGACCTTCGTCGGTACCACCCGCGACTGGCAGGAGGGCGTGGACGCCTTCGCCGAGAAGCGCGCGCCACGCTTCGAGGGCCGCTGAAGCCTACTCCTCCTTCCCCTTTCCCGCCCGGCGGTGGCCGGGCATCGACCACTCTCCATCGGCCATAAGGCCAAGGTCAGCGAGCACATGAATCCCATCGAAGGACATCTCCCCACCCGCAGCCCCCTGCACGACATCCTGGCCCCTTCCGGCATCGCCGTGGTGGGCGCCTCCGCCGACCCCACCAAGCGCGGCTACAAGGCCATGGTCGGCCTGATCAAGGATGGCTACCGGGGCGAGATCTACCCGGTCAACCCCAAGGCCGACATGATCCTGGGGGTCAAGGCGTGGCCCTCGGTCACCGCCATCCCCGGCAACCCGGCGCTGGCGCTGCTCTGCACCCCGGCGGCCACGGTGCCGGGCCTGATCGCCGAGTGCGGCCGGCGCGGTATCAAGGGCGCGGTGATACTGGCCAGCGGCTTCGCCGAAATCGGCGAGGCGGGCGCGGCGCTGGAGCGCGAGATGATGGAGAAGGCGCGCGCCCACGGCGTGCGCATCATCGGCCCCAACACCTCGGGCATCTTCAACTTGCACCACCAGGTCAACCTGCTGGCGCTCGACAACGTCAAGCCGGGCGACGTGGGTATCGTCTCCCAGTCGGGCAACATGCTGCTGTCGCTGGCGCTGGAGGCGCAGCACAACGGCCAGGTAGGCTTCTCCACCTACGTGGGCCCCGGCAACCAGAGCGATATCGGCTTCAATGACTACCTGCGCTATCTCGGCGAGGATCACCACACCCGGGTCGCCACCCTCTATGTGGAGGGCTTCCGCGACGGCCACAAGTTCCTGGAGGTGGCCCGCGAGGTGACCGCCATGAAGCCGGTGGTGGTCTACAAGTCCGGCTCCACCGCGGCGGGCCAGAAGGCCGCCAGTTCCCACACCGGGGCGCTGGCCGGCAGCTATGCCATGACCGTGGACCTGCTCAAGCAGTCCGGGGTCAGCGTGGTGCACCAGTCCGACGAGATCCTGCCGGTGGCCGAGGGTCTGGGGCTGCTGCAGAAGGCCCGCGGCAAGCGGGTGGCGGTGATCTCCGACGGCGGCGGCCAGGCCACCATCGCCTCAGACCGGCTCTCCGAGGCGGGTCTCGAGCTCGCCGAGCTCTCCGAGGCGACCCGCCAGAAGCTTCGCGACGTGCTCTTTCCCCAGGCCTCCACCGTCAACCCGGTGGACGTGGCCGGCTCCACCGATGCCAACCCTTCGCTGCTGGCCACCTGCATGGAGATCGTCGCCGCCGACGACAACGTCGACAGCGTCTTCCTGGTGGGCATGTTCGGCGGCTACAGCCTGCGCTTCGCCGAGTCGCTGCTGGGCGACGAGATGCGTGGCGCCGAGGCGATGGTGGACCTCTCCCGGGTCACCGAGAAGCCGCTGGTCATCTACAGCCTCTATACCCCGGTCAAGCCGCCGGCGCTGCGCCGCCTGCACGAGGCGGGGCTGCCGGTGTACGCCTCCATCGAGCATGCGGTGCGGGTGCTCTCGGCGCTGGGCGAGCGTGGCCTCTACCTGGCGCAGACCCGAGGCCAGGGCCGGGAGCAGAGCGTCGAGCCGCTCCCCGAGCTCACCGCCATGTTCGACCGGGCCCGGGCCGAGGGGCGCGACCTCCTCGAGTTCGAGGCCAAGCGGCTGCTGCGGGACCACGGCGTCGAGGTGCCGGAGGAGCGTGTGGTCCGCGACGAGGCGGAGCTGGCGGAGGCGGCTAAGGCGTTCGGCGAGACGCCGCTGGCCATGAAGGTGGTCTCGAAGGATATCCTGCACAAGTCCGACGCCGGCGGCGTTAAGCTCAACCTGGTGGGCGAGGCCGCCATGCGCGAGGCCCGCGAGGCGATCCTCGCCTCCTGCCGTGACTACGACGCCGACGCCGAGATCGAGGGAGTGCTGGTCACCCCCATGGCGAAGAAGGGCGTCGAGGTGATCCTCGGGGTGATCCGCGACCCCATCTTCGGCCCGGTGCTGATGTTCGGCCTCGGCGGCATCTTCGTCGAGATCCTCGAGGATGTGGCCTTCCGCTCGATCCCGCTCACCCGCTACGATGCCGAGTCCATGGTCGATCAGATCAAGGCCAGGAAGATCCTCGGCGGGGTGCGTGGCGAGAAGCCGGTGGACAAGACGGCGCTGGTCGACCTGCTGCTCAAGGTGTCGCGCATCGTCGAGGCCTACCCGGCGCTCTCCGAGCTTGATCTCAATCCGGTGATCGTCAACGCCGACGGCTATGCCGTGGTGGATGCCCGGGTTATCGTCGACCGCGACAGTGAGACCACCGACCAGGAAGCCGACGCATGAGCCAGTCAAGTTCCCAAGCCGACCTGCCCCAGCTGACCGATGCCCGCCTCACCCTGGAGGGGCGGGTGGCCACCCTGACCCTGGATCGCCACGACCTGCGCAACGCCCTGACCGGCACCGCCCTGGTCGACGACATCGTCAGCGTGGCTCAGTGGGTCAACGCCTGCGAGGCCGTCTCGGTGCTGGTGATCACCGGCGCGGGGAGTGCCTTCTCCGCGGGGGGCAACGTCAAGGACATGGCCAGCCGCGGCGGCGACTTCGCCGGCGACGTGGCCGAGGTCTCGGCGCGCTACCGCCGCGGCATCCAGCGCATCCCGCTGGCGCTGGCCGAGGTGGAGGTGCCGATCATCGCCGCGGTCAACGGGCCCGCCATCGGCGCCGGCTTCGACCTGGCCAACATGGCCGATATCCGCATCGCCTCCTCTCGTGCGAAGTTCGGGGAGACCTTCCTCAACCTGGGGATCATCCCCGGCGACGGTGGCGCCTGGTTCATGCAGCGCCTGATCGGCTACCAGCGCGCCTTCGAGCTGACCCTCTCCGGGCGGGTGATCGACGCCGAGGAGGCCCTCGAGTACGGCATCGTGCTGGAGGTCTGTGATCCCGAGGCGCTGATGGAGCGGGTGGGCGAGCTCGCCTCG
>JBKHEO010000134.1:0-4871 GCA_046540755.1 Halomonas sp.
CCAGCTTACGGCTCGCGAAGGGACTCCATCGGCCAGCGCGGCAGCGCCCGCATCGCACCGGACTCGTCGCGCTCGCCGGCCAGCAGGCGTTGGGCGCCCACATAGGCGATCATGGCGCCGTTGTCGGTGCAGAAGCGCCCGCGCGGGTAGTAGGCCCGGGCGTCGCGCTTGGCGCACTCCCGCTCCAGCCGCTCGCGCAGCCGCGTATTGGCGCTGACCCCGCCGGCCACCACCAGGCGCTTGAGGCCGGTCTGGTCCAGGGCGCGGCGGCACTTGATCACCAGGGTATCCACCACCGCCTCCTCGAAGGCGCGGGCCACATCGGCGCGGGCCGCCTCGTCCAGGTGCCCGGCCGCCTCCAGCTCGCGGATGGCGGTGAGGGTGTGGGTCTTGAGGCCCGAGAAGCTGAAGTCCAGCCCCGGGCGGTCGGTCATCGGCCGCGGGAAGCGCAGGCGCTCGGGGTTCCCGCCCTCGGCGAGTCGCGACACCTGCGGGCCGCCGGGGTAGTCGAGGCCGAGCATCTTGGCCGCCTTGTCGAAGGCCTCGCCGGCGGCGTCGTCCAGCGACTCGCCAAGCAGGGCATAGCGGCCGAGGCCGTGCACCTCCACCAGCTGGGTATGGCCGCCGGAGACCAGCAGGGCCACGAAGGGGAACTCGGGAGGCGCCTCCTCCAGCATGGGGGCCAGCAGGTGGCCCTCCATATGGTGCACGCCGAGTACCGGGATGCCCAGGGCGCGGGCCATGCCATGGGCGGTGGCGGCACCCACCATCAGGGCGCCCACCAGCCCGGGGCCGGCGGTGTAGGCGATGGCATCAAGGTCGCCACGTACCAGGCCCGCCTCGTCGAGCACCTGCTGGATCAGCGGCAGCAGGCGGCGGGTATGGTCGCGGGAGGCGAGCTCCGGCACCACGCCGCCATATTCGGCGTGCATGGCGATCTGGCTGTAGAGGGCGTCGGCCAGCAGGCCGCGCTCGGTGTCGAAGAGGGCGACGCCGGTCTCGTCGCAGGAGGTCTCGATGCCCAGTACGCGCATGGTTCGGCTCGGTGGTGAAATCGGGCCGCCATTCTACGCGCTATGGGCGCGGAAAGCATTTGCAAAGGCCCGGCACGGGGTCTAGACTGTCGTGCGCTGCAAGACTGGGTCGTGCACCCAGGGGCGGCATTCCGCGACCGATCGCCTCGTTTTCCGGCGCGCCACGGCGTCCCGGGCGTCTCTTTCGTCGCGAAACGTGCCACCCGCAGGGGTGTGCGTACTAACCGAACTCTAGTTACCTAAGGTAGGTGAGTGCTTAATGCCTTCTGTTAAAGTACGTGATAACGAGCCGTTTGACGTCGCGCTGCGTCGCTTCAAGCGTTCCTGCGAAAAAGCCGGTGTTCTCTCCGAGGTGCGTCGTCGCGAGCACTACGAGAAGCCGACCGCGGAGCGCAAGCGCAAGGCGGCGGCGGCCGTCAAGCGTCACGCCAAGAAGCTCCAGCGTGAGCGCAAGCGTTTCGAACGGCTCTATTGATCCGTACTGGAGACGCCGGGCCTCGGCCCGACGATCTCAGGAGGACGCCAAGCGGCCGCCATCCGGTGGCCGCTTGTTTTTTCGGGGTGGCGGCCGGTGCCGCCACCCGCAGTGATCGCAGCGCCGATGCCGAGGTGATCCCGCTTCATGGCCGGACAGATTCCCCAGCGTTTCATCGATGACCTGCTGGCCCGCGTCGACGTGGTCGAGGTGGTGGGCGAGCGGGTCAAGCTGAAGAAGGCCGGACGCAACTACTCAGGCCTGTGCCCCTTCCACCAGGAGAAGACCCCCTCGTTCACCGTCAGCGCCGACAAGCAGTTCTACCACTGCTTCGGCTGTGGTGCCCACGGCAACGCCCTGCGTTTCCTGATGGAGTACGACAAGCTGCGCTTTCCCGAGGCGGTGGAGCAGCTGGCCGGGCGCCTGGGGCTCGAAGTGCCCCGGGAGGGGGCCGACGACCCGCGCGCCCAGGCCCGCGAGCGCAAGCGCAAGGAGGGCGTCAACCTGCTGGAGCTCGCGGCCAGCTACTTCCGCGAGCGGCTGAAGATGCCCGAAGCCCAGGGCGCGCGTGCCTACCTGGAGCGGCGCGGCCTGGCGCCCGAGGTGATCGACACTTTCGGCATCGGCTACGCCCCGGCGGGCTGGGAGCACCTCAAGCGGCACCTGGGCGAGCGCGGCATCGGCGAGGCGGTGCAGGTGGAGTATGGCCTGCTGGTGCAGCGCGAGGAGAGCCGGCGCAGCTACGACCGCTTCCGCGACCGGGTGATGTTCCCGATCCGCGACATCAAGGGGCGCACCATCGGCTTCGGCGGGCGGGTGCTGGGCGATGCCAAGCCCAAGTACCTCAACTCCCCCGAGACCCCGGTGTTCCACAAGGGGCGCGAGCTCTACGGCCTCTATGAGGCCCGCCAGGCGGACCATCGCCTGGAGCGGGTGGTGATCGTCGAGGGCTACATGGACGTGGTGGCCCTGGCCCAGTTCGGTATCCGCAATGCGGTGGCCACCCTGGGCACCGCCACCACCGAGGAGCACCTGTCACGCCTGTTCCGCCTGGTGGGCGAGGTGGTGTTCTGTTTCGACGGCGATCGCGCCGGCCGCCAGGCCGCCCAGCGGGCGCTGGAGACGGTGCTGCCGCTGATGATCGACGGCCGCCAGGCGCGCTTTCTGTTCCTGCCCGAGGGGGAGGATCCGGACACCCTGGTGCGTCGCGAAGGCGCCGAGGCCTTCCAGGATCGCATCACCTGCGCCAGCCCGCTGTCGGAGTTCCTCTTCGACCAGGCGACGGCGGGGCGCGACCTGGCGCGGCTCGAGGAGCGCGAGCGCTACGCCAGCCAGGTGCTCAAGGCGATCGGCCGGTTGCCCGAGGGGGTGCTGCGCTCGCTGATGCTCAGTGAGCTGTCGCGGCGCACCGGCGTGGAGGCGGCGGACTTCTCGGCCCTGCTGGCCAGGGCCGAGGGCGGCCCGGCGTCGCCCCCGCCTTCGGGAGCCAGCCAGCAGGACCGGGAGGCGGGCGTGCCGCCCGCGCCGCCGTCGGGCGAGGTGGCGCCGAGCGCCGGTGGAACGCTGAGCCTCGTGGCTCGCGCCCTGCAGCTCCTGGTGCATGAGCCGGCGCTGGTCGAGGGGCTGCCCGAGGAGGAGGAGGAGTGGTGCCCCGCGGAGGATCCGGACGGGGCACTTTGCCGCGAGGTGATACGCCTGCTGCGTGCCGGAGGCTATCGCAGCCCCCAGGTGCTGCTGGCGCACTTCCACGGGACCCCGGAAGGGGAGCGCCTGGCCGCGCTGGCGCAACGCGAGCTGCTGATTCCGAGGGCGGCGCGGCGCGCCGAGCTGGAGGGGCTGGTGGCGCACTTTCGGCGTCATCGGCGCAGGCGCTCGCCGCAGGAGGAGATCGACGCGCTGCTGGCCAGGGAGAAGGCGGGGGAGCGGCTGTCGCGGGAGGAGAAGCAGCGCCTGATGGCGCTGCTCACCGAACTGCACCGCTGACCGAGAGGTCAAAACGACAGTTCACATTGGCGCCGAGGTTGATTTCTCTCCTACCATCCCCAAATAGGAGTGAGCGCTCGGCACCGGCGCAACCTGACAACCTAACACACCTGAATGACCGCGCAAATAGATCGAACTGGCAGAAAGGGGCTTTCAGCCGCTATAATGTTCGGCTTCACGACTTTTCTCCACCCAGCGCTTCAGGTGCTTCATTCTTCTTCGTCGAGATAGGGTTTCTATGGCTGGAAATGCGCAGCAGCAGTCACGTCTGAAGGAGTTGATCGCGCGCGGCAAGGAACAGGGCTTCCTGACCTATGCCGAGGTCAACGACCATCTTCCGGAGGACATCGCCGACCCGGATCAGGTGGAAGACATCATCGGCATGATCAACGACATGGGCATCAGCGTCGTCGAGGAAGCCCCCGATGAAGACACCCTGATGATGTCGGATCACTCCACCGACGAGTCGGCGGCCGAGGAGGCCGTGGCGGCGCTGGCTGCCGTGGAGAGCGACGTGGGTCGTACCACCGACCCGGTGCGCATGTACATGCGCGAGATGGGCACGGTAGAGCTGCTGACCCGCGAGGGCGAGATCGAGATCGCCAAGCGCATCGAGGAGGGCACCCGCGAGGTGATGTCGGCGCTGGCCTACCTGCCCGGTGCGGTGGACTCCATCCTTGACGCCTACGACGCCACCCAGGACGAGGAGGCCCCCGGCCGCCTCTCCGACCTCTTCTCCGGCTTCATCGACCCCGACGAGGGCATTCCCGGCGTGGCCGAGGCCGAGGTGCCCGAGGAGGAGCCCCGGGCGGAGGGCGACGAGGACGAGGACGGCGAGGCCGAGGAGGAGAGCAGCGGTGGCCCCGATCCCGAGGAGGCCCGCGCACGCTTCGAGCAGATCCGCGAGCAGAACGCCGCCGCCAAGGCCGCCATCGAGGCCCACGGGCGCCACTCCAGGCCCGCCCAGGAGGAGCTCGCCCGCCTGGCCGAGCTGTTCTCGCCGATCAAGCTCGTCCCCAAGCACTTCGAGCGCCTGGTCAACCAGGTGCGCATCAGCGTCGAGCAGGTGCGCGCCCAGGAGAAGGCGGTGATGCAGCTGTGCGTCAAGAAGGCACGCGTCCCGCGCAAGACCTTCATCAAGGCCTTCCCGGGCAGCGAATCCGACCCCGAGTGGCTCGACACCTTCGCCGCGGAGCACCCCAGGTACGCCGATCGTCTGGCACCGCTGCGCGCCGACATCCAGCGCGCCCAGCGCAAGATCGCCTTCGAGGAGGAGATGGTTCGGCTGCCGGTGCAGGAGATCAAGGAGGTCAACCGCCGCCTCTCCATCGGCGAGGCCAAGGCGCGCCGGGCCAAGAAGGAGATGGTCGAGGCCAACC
>JBKHEO010000135.1:0-4795 GCA_046540755.1 Halomonas sp.
GCCTCACGGCAGTAAAGCTGCCCAACGCCACCTCGTAGGAGCCCTGGACATGATCGTGAATGCTCTCACAAACCATGCTACGCACTGGTTCGGGGCGTCAGGCTCTCGCTGCCAGAATGTTAAGAGCGTGATATGAGCGCCGGTGATTTGAAGGCACGCCGCTTGACTCGCGTTACACGCATCGCGTCGATGCATAGGATGGGCGGCTGATTTGCTCATGGGAGCCGCTCCAGAGGGATCGACCTCAGCGACCGATATTGATGCCCGCCATCCTGGATTCGTGCGGCTGGATCGAATTGATCACTGCCGATGACCATTTCGAAGGCTTGGCCGGCGTGGTTTTATGCGATAAGCGTAGCTGAACCCGGCGACAGCTCTTCCAATCCCTGTACAGTAGGTCGGTCTATGCACTTCACCACCCTCGGTCCCGCCGGCAGCAACCACGCGCTGGTGCTTGAACGCTATCTCGCCGCGCGCGGACTGGCGCACGCGACGATCCATCTGGTCGACACCTTCGATGCCGCCTTCGACGCCCTTCTCGAGGGCACCACCGACTTCGTGCTGCAGTGCACCGCCCACCCCAGCCACGGCGAGTGCGTGGGACGCTACATGCACCGCGCCTTTCCGGTGGATGCCTTCATCGCCGGCAGCCAGCCGCTGGCCGTGCTCGCCAGGCGGGAGATCGCAACGCCGCGCTGCATCGGCCTGCAGCCGGCCACCCGCCACTACACAGACCTGAGCGACTATGCGGAGCAGATCGAAGCGCCGACCATCGTCGACGTGGCCGAAGGGCTGCTCGAAGGCCGCTTCGAGGCCGGGGTGTGCGCCCGGGAGGTGTTGGAGAAGCACCCGGAGCAGCTGCGCCTGGTCGAAGACCTGGGTCCGGCGCTGGACGCCTGGGTGCTGTTCGGGCGCGAAAAGCTCGCCGAGGATCCGGCGATCTGGCCGCAGGCGCCGGTGGTGCGGCAGTTCGGCGCGTGAGGCCCCGGCCGGCGCCAGCCTGCCTAGACCATGAAGATCACCACCGCCCCGGCGAGTATCAGCAGCCCGCGCAGCCAGGCCGGGCGCCGGGCGATCACGCCATAGGAGATCGCCCCCAGGCCCACGGCGATCTTGAGCGCATCGAACACCGCCCAGACCGGTTCGAAGGCCAGGCGGATGACCTCCGGGTTGGCCACCATGGCCAGCGGAATCAGGTAGAGGCCGATGCCCAGCGCCATGGCCTTGACCGCCACCTTGAGCCAGTTCTCGCCGACCATGCCGGCGGCGATGAACACCCCGCCGCACACTGGCGGTGTGATGGTCGAGAGCAGCGCATACCAGAACACGAACAGGTGGGCGAGCAGCGGCGGCAGCCCCAGCTCGGTCAGCGCCGGCCCGGCCACCGACACGCAGATCACGTAGGCGGCGGTGGTCGGCACCTCCATGCCCAGCACCAGGCACGCCACCGCCGTCAGCAGAAGCGCCGGCCACAGTAGCTCGCCCGAGAGCGACAGGATGCCCGAGGTGATCTTCACCCCCAGCCCGGTCATCGACAGCACCCCGATCACCAGCGAGGCGCAGATGATGATGGCCCCGATGGTGGCCACCTGTCTGCCGGCAGTGACCAGCGCCTCGCCAAGGCGCGTGGCGAATCCGCTCAGCGAGACGTGCAGCGACGCGTCGAACAGCAGCAGCGCCAGGCCGACGAAGATGGCCAGGCTCGCCGCGTACTGAGGCGTATAGCCGCCCAGGAAGATGCGTTCGAGCAGTACCACGAAGGGCACGGCGAAGAACAGCGAGGTGACCAGCACCTCCCTGCCGCTCGGCCGTTCGCTGGCCGCCATGGGCCGCAAGTCGTAGCGCGTGGCGTAGGCGTTGATGCCCACCCAGACGGTGACGAAGTAGAGAATCGCCGGCAGCAGCGCCGCCCCCATGATCTGGGTATAGGGCGTGCCGGTAAGCTCGACCATCACGAAGGCGCCGGCCCCCATCAGCGGGGGCATGATCTGCCCGCCGGAGGAGGCCACGGCCTCCACGCCGCCGGCCAGCGAGCGCGGATAGCCCTGCCGCACCATGCCGGGAATGGTGATCGCCCCAGTGGAGGCCACGTTGGCCGAGGCGGAACCGGAGATCGAGCCCATCAGCGCCGAAGCGATCACCGCGACCTTGGCCGCCCCGCCGGTCAGCCGCCCGGCCACGGCGCTGGCAAGATTCATGAAGCCCCGCCCCGCCTCGCCGGCGTTGAGCACCGCACCGAAGATCACGAAGATGGCCACCACGCCCACGCTCACCCCGGTCAGCTTGCCCCACAGGCCACCCTCGGTGATGGTCAGGGTGCCGATGAAGCTTCCCGGTGGAATGCCCTGATGGCCGAAATGGCCGGGCACGTAATCGCCGAGCAGCCCATAGACCAGCGCCACCAGGGCGACCAGCGGCAACGGCCAGCCGATGGCGCGACGCGCCGTCTCTAGCGCCAGGCCGATCAGGAAGACGCCGACCGCCATTTGCCAGGGGGTATCGATAAACCCGTACTGATCGGCCAGCGCCGACTCGTTGAACGCGATGTAGGCGCAGGCCGCCACGCCGAGCAGCGTCAGTCCCCAGCCGGTGGTGCGCTGCCAGCGCGTTCGCGCCGCGAAAACGAGCACCCAGGGCAGCAGCAGCGCCATATGGATGGGGCGGCTGACCATCGCCGGCGAAAGACCGTAGAAGATCAGCCCCAGGTGGAAGACGACGGACACCGCGCCCAGTGCCACCCAGGCCGGATGCACGCCCGAGGAAAGCGAACCGGCGGCCCCGGCCGCCGGTGACGAGATCGATGACATAGTGAATGAACCGTCAGCGCTGCATCAGCGCAATGCGTCGGGAATCTCGATGCCCGCCTCGTCGTAGTAGCGGATCGCCCCGGGATGCAGACGACCGGCGATGTTGCCGATCATGTCGTGGGTGATGCTGTCCCACCAGGGCGACTCCTCGGCCATCGCCTCACGGCGCTCCCAGAAGGTCTTGGTCAGCGAATAGGCCGTCTCGTCATCCATGCTCGTGGTGGTATAGGCGATCACCGGCAGCGAGGTCGTTTCCACATCCTCCTCGATGCCCTCGTAGGTGCCGCCGGGAATCGTCTGATGGGCCGCCCCGGTCTGCTCGATCTGCGCCTCGCTGAAGCTCACCAGGCTGACCGGCATGCTGGCCGCCGTCTCGATCACGTTGGGCGTGGGAAACGAGCTCGCCGTCGCGAAGGCGTCGATCTGGCCGTTCTTGAGGGCGTCGGGGCCGCTGCCGATGTCGGCGTCGGCCACCTCCACCTTGTCGTCGAGATCGAACAGCTCCAGATAGCGCTGCGCCTCGCGTGCGCCGAAGCTGCCGCGCCCGATCAGGATGTGCTTGTCTTCGAGATCCTCCAGCGCCAGCACCCCGGCATCGTCGGCGACGACGAAATGCATGGTGATGGCCGGAATCGGGAAGAGCCCGCGAATCTCCTCGAAGCGCGGACTCTGGCGATCGGCGAAGGGGCCCTCGCCGGCCTGGGCACTGTCGACCAGCGCCGGCGGCGTGGTGAACACGTAGTTGCCCTGGCGCGACATGACTTCCATCACGTTCTGCACCGAGCCCTGGCTCTCTTCCAGGGTCAGGGAGATCTCACCGTCGGTGCCCTGATCGATGGCCTCCGAGAGCTCCACGCCCATCTGGTAATAGGCGGTGCCGGCCGAGGCCGACTTGTAGGTGACGCGGGTCTCGGCATGGGCACTGACAGCGCCGGCTCCCAGCAGCGCGGCCAGGGCCGAGGCCAGCAGGGTTCGTGACACAGGGCGGTTAACTCGAGAACGGGAATGGCAGGACATCTAGGGCTCCTTGCGGCGTGTCCGGTGACCGGGCGGAATTGTTATGGATGCCGCGACGGGCATCGTATACCGCCCCTATCATGCCGATTTTTCGCCGCATGAACACCCGTTTTCCAGCGACGCAACCACCTCCCGGCTGGCGTGCGAAACGAAAACGGGCCATCCCGCCGCTCAAGAAATGCTTCCCAACGCCACCTCGTAGGAGCGCTGATGTGGTCGTCCATGAGCTCGCGTGCGGCCTGAACCCGCCGGTCCAACGCCAGGCTCACCGGTTCGCCGTGCTGCGCATCCAGACGGCTGCGAGGTCGCGGGCGGCTGGCGGGGCCATCACTCCTCGCCCGCCGTCTGCTGCCCCTCCTGGGCGCTCAGCTTGGTGCGAATGAAGTCGGCATGGCTGACATGCAGCAGGTCGGCCAGCTGGCGGATGCGGTGCTCCTCCAGATGGTGGTGCTCACCGTCGGCGAGGGCCAGCCGCCACATCATGCGTACCAGCTCGACGCGCCGGCCATAGCCGTAGTGATCCCGGATCAAGCTCACGAACTGGTAGTGGTCGACGGCTTCGTCGACCTCCTCCTGAGCCAGGGTCATCAGCTCCTCGATGGCGACATCGTCGAGGTCAAGGTGCTCGCGAAGCAGCCGCCGCAGCGTATCGAGCTCATCGCGGGTCACCTTGTAATCCGCTCGCATCACCTCGCAGAGCAACGCCGCCGCGGCAAGCTCCAGGCTCGGCGCCTCGCGACCGGCACCGCCCTCTCCCTCTGAAAGCATCTCCTGAAAGAATCGCTGGATATTGGCTAGCACAGGCGTCTCCTTCTGATTCGCTCTGCCTGAGACCCGTGCGCCTCCCCCGGGTTCGACGTGCGTCATTTGGTTTCAAGCGCGCTGGACAACCGCTACCTGTCGGAGGGCTACGTTGCAGTGTCAGGCGACACGTAAAACTGACCCCCAGGCGACACGGAAAACTGACCCCT
>JBKHEO010000136.1:0-4542 GCA_046540755.1 Halomonas sp.
CTGGCCGCCGGGGCCGAGGAGGTCGAGGCCTGGGCCGTGGCGCGTACGCCGCTGGCGGAGTCGAGGCCGCAAGGCTGGTAGAGTGGGCGTTTTCGCACGAGGCCGCGACATGAACGCTTCCCCCTACCCCAGCTCCCCCCATCCCTTCGCCGCGCTGTCGCCCGCCCGGGTGGTGGCGGCCATCGAGTCGCTGGGCTTCTGGCTGCCCGGCGAGCCCTTCGCCCTGAACAGCTACGAGAACCGTGTCTACCTGGTCCACGACGACGAGCGCCGGCGCTGGGTGGCCAAGTTCTATCGCCCGGAGCGCTGGAGCGACGCGCAGATCCAGGAGGAGCACGACTTCCTCGCCGAGCTGGCGGCCCAGGGGGTGGCGGTGGCGGCACCCTGGCGCGACGCGGCGGGGGGAAGCCTGCACCACGCCGAGGGGTTTCGCCTGGCGCTCTTCCCCCAGCGCCCGGGCCAGGCGCCGGAACTGGAGAACCCTGCCCATCTCTTCGCCCTGGGCGAGCTGATCGGCGCCGTGCATGCGGTGGGGGAGCGGGGCCGCTTTCGCCATCGCGTGGCGATGGACCTCGACGCCATGGTGCTGGAGGCCCGCGAGCGCGTGCTCGCCGGACCCTGGCTGGACCGCCGCCAGCGCCAGGCCTACGAGCGCATCACCACAGCGCTGCACGAGGCGCTCTCCGATTATCGCTGGCCGCCCGAGAAGGCGATACGGGTCCACGGCGACTGCCATATCGGCAACATTCTGGGGCGCGAGGAGAGCTTCGCCCTGGTGGACTTCGATGACTGCCTGATGGCGCCCCCGGTGCAGGACCTGTGGATGCTGATCACCGCCCAGACGCCGGAGGAGCGCCATATGCAGCTCTCCGAGGTGATCGAGGGGTACGAACAGCAGCGCGACTTCGACCGGCGCGAACTGGGCCTGGGCGAGGCATTGCGCACCCTGCGCCTGCTGCGGCACAGCGCCTGGCTGACGGCGCGCTGGGAGGATCCGGCGTTTCCGGCGGCCTTTCCGTGGCTGGCCGATGCCGGGTACTGGGAGGGGCATATCCGCACCCTGGCGCAGCAGCGCCAGGCGCTGGAGCCGTCGCCGCGCTGGCTGGCCTGAAACGATCACGCCCCCGGGCAGGGGGCGTGGCGGCGTTAGGCAGCGGGAGGGTCAGTCGGCGTCGGGATCCGGCGCCTCGGCGGGGATGGGGTTGGCCACTCCTTCGCCATTGGCCTGGCGGCGCTCGATATTGATCTCCTCGGAGGGGTTCTCCTCCTCCTCGATGGCCAGGTCGCGGGCCAGCTGCAGTTCGAAGCCGTGGTCCGGGGAGAGTTCGCAGCGCCCGTCCTGGCAGGCGTCGATGCCGAAGTCGCCCTCCTCGTAGGCGGCCGCCGAGATCTCGCCGCTGAAGATATGGCTGTCGTCGGCCTCGGCATCGATGCAGGTGATGGTGTCGGTGGTCAGGCGGATGCGATCGCCGTCGAGGCGGGCCTCTCCCACCACCACGCAGTGGTCGGGCACCTGGTGGGTACCGCCGCCGTCTGCCACCGAGCGCAACAGGACGTCCTCACGCTCCGGCGTGTCGTCATCGAGCACCAGCGGCTCGATCACCTGCATCTCGATGCGGGCGTCGGTGGGCAGTTCCAGGGTGTCGGCGAAGGCCAGGGAGGGGGCCAGCAGGGCGCCCAGCAGCAGGGAGATCTTGGTCATGTCGGGCTCTCGCGGGATGATCAGCACAGCATGCGAGCCCTTAGGATACCACAGCCGCGTGTCCTGCCTCACCGCTCGACAAGGGGTGCGGCAGGATGTCGCGAATGCCTCGACAGCCGACGGGGAAGAGCATCGTGGCCGCGGCTGGTAGACTGGGGCAGGAAAAGACAATATATTGTACAGAGGCTATATATTTTCTATATTTTGTACATTATTGGCCCTGGATAACGGGCCGCGACTACCTGACGGGGCCCCCGATGACCGAAGAGCTCGCCAACCATTACCGACAGATCATCCTCGCCGTGGGGGAGGACCCCGGTCGGGAGGGCCTTCAGGACACCCCCAAGCGCGCCGCCAAGGCGATGCAGTTCCTCAACCGCGGCTACCTGCAGTCGCTGGAGGAGATCGTCAACGGCGCCGTGTTCGAGTCCGAGACCGACGAGATGGTGCTGGTTAAGGACATCGAGCTCTACTCCATGTGTGAGCATCACCTGCTGCCCTTCATCGGCAAGTGCCATATCGCCTACCTGCCTAACGGCAAGGTGCTGGGCCTCTCCAAGTTCGCGCGCATCGTCGATATGTACGCGCGCCGCATGCAGATCCAGGAGAACCTGACCCGTCAGATCGCCGAGGCCGTGCAGGAGGTCACCGGCGCCCGAGGCGTGGCCGTGGTGATCGAGGCCAAGCACCTGTGCATGATGATGCGGGGGGTCGAGAAGCAGAACTCCAGCATGACCTCCTCGGTGATGCTCGGCGCCTTCCGCGAGAACATCTCGACCCGTCAGGAGTTCCTGACCCTGATCCACGGACGCTGAACCCGCCCAGGAGAGCCGGCCCATGCCGCTGCACGCCATCGATGACCAGCACTTCGACCATGACCTGGCGACCATCCGCATCAAGAACCTCCGCCTGCGCACCTATATCGGCATCAAGGAGGAGGAGATCAGGAACCGCCAGGACGTGGTGATCAACGCGGTGATCCGCTATCGCGCCGACAAGGCGGTGGCCTTCAACCATATCGAGCAGGCGCTGAACTACCGCACCATCACCAAGCAGGTGATCGCCCACGTGGAGGAGAACCGCTTCCTGCTGCTCGAGCGCATGACCCGCGAGGTACTCGACCTGATCATGGCCCACGACCCGGTGCTCACCGCCCAGGTGGAGATCGACAAGCCGCACGCCCTGCGCTTCGCCGACTCGGTCTCGGTCACCCTCTCGCAGAGCCGACAGCCCCGCTGATGCCTCTGGGCCCGCCTGCGCGCCAAGGTCCCGGGGCGGGAACGACGGCGCCTTGGTGTCGGCGGGCATAAAGACGGTTGGAGTGGCACGGGTTTGCGCTTAGCATGAGGGCAAACCGACCCCATGGCCGCGCCGCGGCAGGAGACCGAGATGGAAGCCCTCAAGGAAACGCAGCTCTACTGTCCCTTCGCCTACATCGACGGCAGCTGGGTGGCCGCCGACAGCGGCGAGCAGATCAAGGTCGTCAACCCGGCCACCGGCGAGACCATGGGCGACGTGCCGCGCCTGGGGCGTGCCGAGACCGAGAGCGCCATCGAGTCAGCCCACGCGGCCCTGCCGGCCTGGAAAGCGCTGACCGCCCAGGAGCGCGCCGACATCCTGATGAAGTGGCACGACCTGATGCTCGAAAACCAGGACGACCTGGCGATGATCATGACCTTCGAGCAGGGCAAGCCGCTCAAGGAGGCCGCCGGCGAGATCGCCTATGCGGCGAGCTTCCTGCGCTGGTTCGCCGAGGAGGCGCGGCGCGTCTACGGCGAGACCATTCCCCCCGCCAAGGCCAACCAGCGCATCGTGGTGACCAAGCAGCCGGTGGGCGTGGTGGGGGCCATCACCCCCTGGAACTTCCCGGCGGCGATGATCACCCGCAAGGCGGGGGCGGCGCTGGCCGCCGGCTGCACCATCGTCTGCAAGCCGGCCAGCCAGACCCCCTTCTCGGCCACCGCGCTGGCCAAGCTCGCCGAGCGGGCCGGCGTGCCGCGCGGGGTGTTCAACGTGGTGCCGGGACGCGCCGGCGAGATCGCCGCCGCCATGACCGAGTCGCCGCTGGTGCGCAAGATCACCTTCACCGGCTCCACCGAGGTGGGTCGCGAACTGATGGCCAACGCCGCCCGGCATATCCAGAAGATCTCCCTCGAGCTCGGCGGCAACGCCCCCTTCATCGTCTTCGAGGACGCCGACCTGGACGCCGCGGTGGAGGGCGCCATGGCGGCCAAGTTCCGCAACGCCGGCCAGACCTGCGTGTGCACCAACCGCTTCCTGGTGCAGTCCAGCGTGGTCAACGCCTTCTGCGAGAAGCTCGCCGTGGCCATGCACAGCGAGCTCAAGGTGGGTGATGGTACCCAGGAGGGCATCAATATCGGGCCGCTGATCGACGACAAGGCGGTGACCAAGGTCAGCGAACACGTCCAGGACGCCGTGGACAGGGGCGCCGAGCTGCTGCTGGGCGGCCATCCTCATTCGCTGGGCGGCAACTTCTTCTCGCCCACCCTGATCAGCTTCGCCACCGACCAGATGAAGGTGGCCCGCGAGGAGACCTTCGGCCCGCTGGCCGCGGTCTTCCCCTTCGAAGACGAGGAGCGCGCGGTGGAGATGGCCAACGACACCGAGTACGGCCTCGCCTCCTACTTCTACTCCCGCGACCTGGGCCGCGTATGGCGCGTGGCCGATGCCCTGGAGTACGGCATGGTGGGCATCAACACCGGGCTGATCTCCAACGCCGCCGCCCCCTTCGGCGGGGTCAAGGCCTCGGGCCTCGGCCGCGAGGGTGGCCACCAGGGGCTGGAGGAGTTCCTGGAGACCAAGTACCTCTGCATCGACCT
>JBKHEO010000137.1:0-4502 GCA_046540755.1 Halomonas sp.
GCCGCACTTCGACTGGCAGGCCTTCTTCGCCAGCCAGGGCGTCACCGGCCAGCGCCGCCACGCCGCCGGGCGGAATGGAGGAGGCCGGGGGCGGCGAGGCAGGAGGCTCGGGAGCGGCCCGGGGCGTCGGGGCGAAGGGCTCGGGCAGCCGGCCGTCCCACCGCGGCAGCACCCGGCGGATACGCGCCTCGAGCGGCGGGTGGGTGGCGGTGAGGCGGCTGAAGTGACGCACGCCGCTGCCGAAGTAGAGGTGGCTGAACTCGGCGGCGTCGCTGGCCATCAGCCGCGAGCCCAGGCGGTAGGCGGCCAGGGTCTTGAGCGCCCCGCCGATCCCCTCGGGATTGCGGGTGTACTGCACCGCGCTGGCGTCGGCGAGGAACTCGCGCTGGCGGCTCACCGCCGCCTTGACCAGGTTGCCGCACAGGGTGCCGGCGTAGCCCACCACCATCAGACCCACGCCGAGGCCGAACAGGGCCAGGTGGCCGCCGCCGCGTCGCGAGCCACGCCGATGGCGGCCCCCGGCCATGCCGCGCAGCAGGAAGCGCCCCGCCAGGCCGATCACCAGGATACCGTGGAGCAGCGCCACCAGGCGCAGGTTGAGGCGCATGTCGCCGTGCAGGATATGGCTGAACTCGTGGGCGATGACGCCCTGCAGCTGGTCGCGGTCGAGATGCTCGATGGCCCCGCGGGTCACGCCGATCACCGCATCGTGGCTGTCATGTCCCGCGGCGAAGGCGTTGATGGCGGCGTCCTCGAGCAGGTAGACGGCGGGCACCGGCAGCCCCGAGGCGATGGCCATCTCCTCCACCACATGGAGCAGGCGCCGCTCGCCCTCGTCGCGGGTGTCCAGCGCCAGCGGCCGCCCGCCCAGAGCCTCGACCACCGCCGAGCCGCCGGCGCGCAGCTGCAGGTGGCGCACCAGGCCGCCGAGCACCACCACCGCCACCACGCCGCCCGCCACCATGGCGAAGAGGCGCGGCTCCAGCGCCGCCGTCAGGGGATCGCCGCCGCTCATCCGCTCGGGGTTCAGCGCCACCACCGTCACCGCCACCAGCACGCAGGTCAGCGCCACCAGGGCGGCGACGGCGAGCAGCAGCAGCAGGACCAGCCGGCCGGAGAGGCGCCGGGCGCGATCCTGGGCGGTGAAGAAGTCCATCGCCCGGGGCTCAGAAGCTGACGCGAGGCGCGGCCTGGATCTCGGCGCTGTCCTCGAACTCCAGCAGCGCGGCGTCATCGCGGTGGCCGAAGGAGGCGGCCAGGATCACCGGCGGGAAGCTCTGCTTGTAGGTGTTGTACTGCATCACGGCATCGTTGAAGGCCTGGCGGGCGAAGGCGACGCGGTTCTCGGTGCTGGTCAGCGACTCGGAGAGCTGGCGCATGTTCTCCGAGGCCTTGAGATCGGGGTAGGCCTCCATCACCACGTTGAGACGCCCCAGGGCGGCGCCCAGTGCCCCCTCGGCGCCGGCCAGCTCGGCCATGGCGGCGGCATTGCCGGGGTCGGCGGCGGCATGCTTCAGCCCCACCTCGGCGGCATTGCGCGCCTCGGTCACCGCGGAAAGCGTCTCGCGCTCGTGGGCCATGTAGGCGCGGGCGGTCTCCACCAGGTTGGGGATCAGGTCGTGGCGCCGCTTGAGCTGCACCTCGATCTGGGCGAAGGCGTTCTGGAAGCGGTTCTTCAACGCCACCAGGCGGTTGTAGATGGCGACCGCATAGATCAGCAGGGCGACCAGCAGCACGACAGGCAGGATCAGCGAGAGGTCCATGGCGGATTCCTTGAAGAGATGGCGAAGCCAGGCTTGATGCATATCAAGACAACGTCCTCGGCGTCCATGCCGATGCCACCAGCGGGGTGATATGATGCCCCCATTCGGCGCCGGACACCGCCTGACTGAAGACTAGCAGGATGTGGCCAACGGGGTCGTCCAGGCGATGCCGCATACTCAGGGAGGGGGAACTTGGCCGGACCACTCAGGGACTTTGCCCACGCCTTTCTCCATGCCCTGCGCAACCTGCTGCCCATCATCCTGGTGGTGGTGGCCTTCCAGGCGCTGCTGTTCCGGGAGTGGCCCGAGGGCGGCCTGGCCATGGCCGCAGGCCTGCTGATCGTCGCGGTGGGGGTGGCGCTCTTCCTCCAGGGGCTGGAACTCAGCATCTTCCCGGTGGGCAAGCGGCTCGCCAACCAGTTCGCCAGGCGCGGCTCGGTGCCGCTGCTGATGGCCTTCGGCTTCGCCATCGGCTTCTCGGCGGTGGTGGCCGAGCCCGCGCTGATCGCCGTGGCCGAGCAGGCCCGGGAGATCAGCGCGGGGCGCATCGACGCCCTGACCCTGAGACTGATCGTGGCCGGCTCCGTCGGCCTGGTGATGGCGCTGGGCGTGCTGCGGGTGATCCTCGGCCACCCCCTCCACTGGTACATGATCGCCGGCTACGTCACGGTGGTGATGGTCACCTTCTTCGCCCCGGAGGAGATCGTCGGCCTCGCCTACGACTCCGGGGGCGTCACCACCAACATCGTCACCGTGCCGCTGATCGCCGCCCTGGGGATCGGCCTGGCCTCCTCCATCCGCGGTCGCAATCCCCTGATCGACGGCTTCGGGCTGGTGGCGCTGGCGGTGATGGTGCCGATGATCAGCGTGCAGCTCTACGGCATCCTGGTCTATGGAGACCCTGGAAGCGTCGGCACCGGGGCCGAGCTGGTCGCCGGCAGCGATACCGAGGCGCCCTCAGGGCTGCTTACCATGATCCTCGACCTCTTCGCCATGCTGCGCGACGTGCTGCCGATCATCCTGGTGATCCTGTTCTTCCAGTACGCGGTGATTCGCCGCCCGCTGGCCAGCCCGTTCAGAGTGGGCGTCGGCTTCGCCCTGGTGATCGTCGGCCTCTACGCCTTCGTGGTGGGCCTCAAGCTGGGGCTTTTCCCCATCGGCCAAAGCATGGCGGAGCAGCTGATCGACTTCGACAGCTGGCTGTGGGTCTACCTCTTCGCCTTCGCCATCGGCTTCGCCACCACCATGGCCGAGCCGGCACTGATCGCCGTGGGCCAGCAGGCGGAAGAAGCCGCCGCCGGCAAGATCCAGGGCAACATGATCCGGATCCTGGTGGCCGTCGGGGTGGCCATCGGCATCACCATCGGCGTCCACCGCATCATCAGCGGCGACTCCATCCACTATTACATCATCGGCGGCTACGTCCTGGTGATCGCCCTGACCGCCCTGGCGCCCCGCTATATCGTGGCGCTGGCCTTCGACCTGGGGGGCGTGACCACCTCCGAGGTGACGGTGCCGCTGGTGACCGCCCTGGGCATCGGCCTGGCCAGCCAGATCGAGGGGCGCAGCGTGCTGATCGACGGCTTCGGGCTGATCGCCTTCGCCTCGATCTTCCCTATCGTGACCGTGATGAGCTATGCCATTCTGATGGAGCGAATGGCGCACAGAGGAGAGACGACCTCATGAAGTTTTCCCTGCTGGTGGCCATCGTGCCCGAGGAGATGGAGCAGGAGTGCATCGACGCCGCCACCGAGGCCGGCGCCGTGGGCATGACCCTGATGACGGGCCGCGGCATCGGCGGCGAGCGCAAGAAGACCTTCTTCGGCCTGACCTTCGAGGGCAGCCAGAGCGTGCTGCTGATGACCCTGGAGAAGGGGCTCTCGCTCAAGGTGCTAAAGGCCATCCGCCATCTCCTCAATCCTTCCGGGGATGACTCCAAGGGGCTGGTGATGACCCTGCCCGTGGAGCACCTGGGCGGCATCGACATGGCCCAGGTCAGGCGCTTCGAGGAACGGCTGCGGCACGACGCCTAGCCACCTATCAAACCGGCCCCTACCATCGACGGAGAGAGACGATGCTGGTCAAGGACATCATGATGCGCGACGTGGTGACGGTATCGCCCTTCGCCACCCTGCGCGACGCCCTGGGACTGATGAAGCGCCACAACCTCAAGTGCCTGGTCGTGGAGCAGCAGGACCCCCACGACGCCTGGGGCCTGATCACCTACACCAATATCCTCAAGACCATCGTCGCCGAGAACGGCGACATCGACCTGATCAACGTCTATGACGTCTGCGCCAAACCGGCCATCGGCGTCGGCGAATCCCTGGACGTGCGCCACGTCGCCAGGCTGATGACCGACAGCGTGGTCAAGCGCGTCCTGGTGCTCGACGACAACCGCCTGGTGGGCCTGGTGACAATGGATGATATCGTGGGTACCGTACTCGACCTGATCGAGTAACCACCGGGATCCCCCACATGGAAGAGTTCTTCACCTGGGTCGGCAGGACGCTTGGCGAGGTCATCCGCTTCGTCGTCGACCTGCTGGCCGGCTTCTTCGCCAGCATCGGCGACTCCGCCCGCGGCTTCCTCCAGGGGCTGGCCGCGTCGCTGGGCATCTCCCCCTCCATCGTCAGCCTGCTGATCCTGGTGCTGGGCCTGTGGATGCTGTGGAAGGCGTTCCGCGCCCTGACCCGCCGCGCCATCGTCGCCACCCTCGTCTGGCTGCTGCTGGGCTTT
>JBKHEO010000138.1:0-4441 GCA_046540755.1 Halomonas sp.
GTCTCACTCCCGCTCGCCGCGGGTGGAGCGCAGCAGCACCCGGTCCATGCCGCGGCTGCTCAGCACGCGCCTGAGCGCGGCGAAGAGGTGGGTGGGCACCGTCACCGCATAGCGGGGCTTCGGTCGCGGATGCTCCAGGGCGTGGATCAGCTTGGCCACCACCGCCTCGGGGCCCAAGGTGAAGGGGGCCTTGCCCTCCTGGCTGGCCAGGCGCGCCTCCACCTTGCGGTAGGTCTCGGCGTGGGCGCTGCGTTCGGTATCGATATTGGCGCGGAAGGCGCGGTAGGCGTTCTCGCGGAAGCGACTGGCGATGGGGCCGGGCTGGATCAGGCTGACGTGGATGCCGCTGCCGCGGAGCTCCTGGCGCAGGGTGTCACTGAGCCCCTCCAGGGCGAACTTGGAGCAGACGTAGGCGCCACGGTAGGGCAGGGCGGCGAAGCCCAGCACCGAGCTGTTGTGGACGATGCGCCCGTGGCCCTGGGCGCGCATCATCGGCAGCACGCGAACGGTGAGCTCATGGGTGCCGAGCAGGTTGGTCTCGAGCTGCTCTCTCAGCACCCCGCGGGATAGGTCCTCCACCGCGCCAGGCTGGCCGTAGGCACCGTTGTTGAACAGGGCCGTCAGCCGGCCTCCGGTGCACTCCGTGACGCTTGCCACCGCGGCCTCGATGGAGGCGCTGCTGGCCAGGTCCAGGGGAAACGCCTCGAAGCCTTCCTCGCGCAGCTGCGCGACGTCGGCCTCGGCGCGCGCCGTGGCGAAGACCCGCCAGCCCCGCTCGGCCATGGCGTGGGCTGCCGCATGGCCGATGCCGCTGGAGCAGCCGGTGATCAGCAGGCTTCGCGTCGTCTGCGGCGGGGCGGCTGGCATGCGGTTCTCCTTTCATTGCGGGGGCGCCGGGCGGGGGCTTCGACCATAGGGCCCGGCGGTCGATTCCGCAATGAGCGGGCGCCGCTCGGGTGGCACCTCGAGGATTGGTGACGAGGCGTCAGCCGCGCTCGTCTGCGACCCATGACTCGACCCGGTTCCGGCCCAGTGCCTTGGCCCGGTAGAGCGCCTCGTCCACCCGGTGGACCAGCGAGCGGTCGTTTTCACCGGGTGAGAGCTGAGCCACGCCGAAGCTGGCGGTGACGCCGCCGATACCCTTGAAGCGGTGGTGGGCGATCGCCTGGCGCAGCTTCTCGGCGACCTTGCCGGCCGCCTCCAGGTCGGTCTCAGGCAGCAGCACCATGAACTCCTCGCCGCCCCAGCGGCCGTGGAGGTCGCTGTCGCGCAGGGTCCGATTGACCAGGCCGGTGAGGGCCTTCAGCACGTCGTCGCCGGCGTTGTGGCCGAAGTGGTCGTTGATGTGCTTGAAGTGGTCGAGGTCATACATGATCAGCGACAGCGGCGAACCGTAGCGATGCGCGCGCGCCATCTCCTTCTCCAGCAGCCGGCCGAACGCCTGGCGGTTGGTGATGCCGGTGAGGCCGTCGGTGATGGCCATGGCGTTGATGCGCTCCTCGGCCTGCTTGCGCTGGGTGATGTCCAGCAGGATGCCGGTCCAGAGGATGCCGCCGTCGGCCTCCCGCCGGGGGGTCGAGCGACACTCCAGCCAGCGGATGGAGCCGTCTCCGTGGTGGATCCGGAACTCCATGTGGACATTCTTCATGGTGGCGGCGCTGCGCCGGGTCTGGTCCTCCACGCGCTCGGCATCCTCGGGAAGGATCCGCGACATGACCGGATCCGTCCCGGCCCCATCGAACACCTCGAACGGCAGGCCGCCCAGCGTGACGATGCCCTCGCTGAAGTAGGGGAAGCTGCGCGAGCCATCCGGCGCCATGCGGTACTGGTAGAGCGCTCCCGGCACCTGGGAGGCGATGCCGCGCAGCAGCGCCTCGTTGCGCTTCAGCCTCTCCTCGGTCGCCTTGCGTGCGGTGATGTCCCGCACGATGCAGAAGATCAGCTTGTCGCCCTGGTAGGTGGTGCCGTTGCTGCTGAGCTCCACGTCGATGAGGCTGCCATCCTTGCGGCGCTGCCGCGTCTCGAAGTGCGCCCCGCCGCAGTCGACCTCGCGCAGCATGGCCTCGATCTCGCGCCGGCTGAACCGGGTATCCAGATCCCAGACGTGCAGGGCCTCCAGTTCCTCGCGCGTGTAGCCGAGCATCTCGGCATAGCGGCGGTTGGCGCGATAGAGGCTGCCGTCCAGCCTGACGACCACCATGCCATCCCAGGACGCCTCGAAGAGGGCGTTCCAGAGGATGGTCTCGTTGGTGCTGGATGAGGGCATGGCCGGGTCCGGGCGGGGGGAAGGGGAGACCTGTCATTATAGTATCTCACGGTTTGCCGCCATCACCCGCCCATCCACGGTGCGCTGGAGCTTGTCCTCGATCTCGGCGAGCAGCGCCTCCACCCGGGGGCCGCTGGTGGCCACCGCCACGAAGGTCCATTCGCTCGCCTCCAGGCGGTCGAGCTCGCCGCTCTCGCATACCGCCACCGCCGGGTTGCGCCCGAAGCGCTCGTGCAGGCCGCCCATGCGCTGGCGCTTCTCCTTCAGCGAGCGGCAGCCGGGCAGCGAGATCGAAAGGGTGAGGATGCCGATATGCATGGCGACTCCTTCAAGGAAGAGGGCCGGCGAGGGGCGAGGGCCTCTCGCCGCCGGCCCATGGTGTGACCAACCTCTCACCGCTGGCAAGCGCGCGACGCTTGCGGTAAATATCTGACATTAAGTAGGGTAACGCCCCGTTTTCATGAGGTCTCGCCGATGTCCCTGTCGGAACTGCCGCTTCCCCCGAAGTCGGGTGGCTCACGTGCCCTGGCCACCACCCTGGCCCGTGCCATCCTCTCGGGCAGGTGGGCCAGCGGGGATGCGTTCCCCCGCGAGGTCGACCTGTGCGAGCACTTCGCCGTCAGCCGCAACCGGGTGCGCAACGCCCTGGCCGAGCTCAGCAGCAACGGGCTGATCGAACGCACCGCCGGGCGCGGCACCGTGGTGCGCCCGCTCGAGGAGTGGAATCTGCTCGATCCGCAGATGAGCGAATGGATGGCGGGCCTCGAGGCGCCGCACCCGCAGCTGGTCAGGGAGGTGTTCGCCTTTCGCCTCTCCGCCGAGCCCTTCATCGGCGAGCTGGCGGCGCTGGCGGCCACCGGCCAGGACCTGGCCAACATCGAGCGCGCCTTCGAGGGCATGTGCGAGAGCGCCACCGACCCGGCGCGCCGCGACGAGCATGCCGAGCACGACGTGGCCTTCCACGACGCCATCTACCGGGCCAGCCACAACCTGGTGTGGCGCCAGATGGGGCGGCTACTGAGGCCCTCCATCATCGCGCTGATCCAGCGCTCCCACGACCAGGCGGACTCCCTGGCCGACAGCCTGGAGCGCCACCGCCGGCTGCTCGATGCCATTCGCCTGCGCCAGCCGGAGGCCGCCCGGGAGGCGACCGAGCGCGTGCTGGCGCGCACCGCCGCCGACCTGGGGCTGGACCCCGGCGGCCGCAAGGTCCGGCGCCCGGCCGCGCTGACATCCTGACACTGCCCCCTGGCCTGGGAAGGGTGCCCCGCCCTGGCCCGCTGGCAGGCGCTGGAGGGGGAGCTCCACCTGAGCGGGGCCCGGCGCTGCGTGCAGACCCTGGAGTCGATCGACGCCGAGCTTGCCGATGTGGATCTCATGGCGCGTGCCCGGGTGAGCGAGGCGCTCTACACCTTCGAAGGCCAGGCGCTGCTGGCCTGGCTGCGCAGCCTGTCGGCGGAGGTCGAGCGGGTGTTGCTGATCGGCCGCAACCCGGCCCTGCTGCAGCTCGCCAAGGCCAACCTGGCGATTCGCCTGCATGGGCTCCTGCACCATCAGCGGCGGCGGGTCCGTGCCCTCGAGCCCGGCGTGGTAGCCGGCATCGACCCCGAGTTCCTGCACCAGTACCGGGTCAACCTGCGTCGCAGCCGGGCGCCTCGCCCGGCACGATGCCGACCTGGCGGCCCTTGCCCCCGATAGCCTCGACGAGGCCCTCCATGACCTGCGCAAGGGCGTGAAGCGAATCCGCTACCTGGCCGAGCTCGACCCCCGCCGCCACCGTGAGCTGCTGCGCCGGCTGAAGGGGCGCCAGACCCTTCTCGGCGACTTCCAGGACCTCTGCACGCGCCACGCCTCGATCGAGGCCTTCGCCCGCGACCTGCCAGAGGAGGCCGAGGCGTGCCGCGCCTGGCGGGACACGCTCGAGAACGAGAAGCGGACGCTGCGCGAGAAGATCATGGCGCTGCCGGCCCTGACGAACTGAGCGCGCCCCGAGGTCGACATCGGCTGTAGGCGAACTCTGATCCACACTGTAAGCCTTCGCCCACTGGTACTCCGCCAGCATTGCTGCCACTCTTCTCGTTAACAGAAAGTTGCCGGCAAGCGCAAGACAAGAACGACCGGCCAGAACTCGCAGGGAACGAAAGATGATTCTCAAGGAAAAGGATGCCTACAGCG
>JBKHEO010000139.1:0-4289 GCA_046540755.1 Halomonas sp.
TTTTTCTTGTGGGTTCGGTCTAAGCCGGACTCTTCCGGCTTCAAGCTTCCAGGCGCGCAGCGCCGCTCTTCAAGCTTACGGCTTACATCCCCTTCGGGGCGAAGATTCCCGGGGCGTTACGCCAGTAGCCCTTGATATCCATCCCGAAACCGAAGACGTAGCGGTCGGCGACCTCCAGGCTGCAGTAGTCGGCCCTGAGGCCGGGCACCGCCTTGCGGTCGTGCTGCTTGTCCACCAGCACCGCGGTGGTGATGCTGGCCGCCCCCGCCTCGCGGCAGTAGTCGAGGATGGCGGCCAGGGTCGCCCCCTCGTCGAGGATATCGTCGACGATCACCACATGGCGCCCGGCCATGGGGATCTCCGGCGAGACCCGCCAGAACAGCTCGCCGCCGCGGGTCTTGCCGCGGTAGCGGGTGGCGTGGAGGTAGTCCACCTCCAGCGGGAAGCCGAGCCGGGTCAGCAGGTGGCCGGTGGTGATCAGCCCGCCGTTCATCACGCAGTAGAAGACCGGCAGCTTGTCGCCCAGGTCGCGGGTGATCTCGTCCGCCATGCGGTCGAGGGCGCGCTCCACCTCCGCCTGGCTGATCAGGCAGTCGGCGCTCTGCATCAGCTCGCGCATATGGTGCAGGGATTCGTGGGTCTCGGCATCGAGTTGGGACATCGTCGGGTGTCTCGTGGTGATTTAAGAGTTGGGGACTGAGCCCAGGGCCTCGAGGTGGGCGTGCAGGCGCCGCCAGCGGGAGAGCGCGGGCAGGCGCTCCAGCGTGGGGCGCGCGCGGGTGAAGCGCAGCTTGCCCAGGCGCGGCGACGGGGAGCGCTGGCGGCAGGCGTCGATCACCTCCAGGGCGGCGGCGCGGTCGTTGCACACCAGCAGCATGTCGCAGCCGGCGGAGAGTGCGGCGCGGGCGCGCTCGGCGGGGGAGCCCGCGGCGGCAGCGCCGGCCATGCTGAGGTCGTCGGAGAAGATCACCCCCCTGAAGCCGAGACTCTCGCGCAGCATGCCTAGCCAGGCGGGGGAGAAGCCCGCCGGGCGCGGGTCGAAGGCGGAATAGACCACATGGGCGGGCATCACGGCGTCGAGCTGGCCGGCCAGGCGCTCGAAGGGCACCAGATCGTGGGCGCGCAGGGCCTCCAGCGACCGCTCGTCCACGGGCAGCTCGTGATGGGAGTCCGCCGCCACGCTGCCGTGGCCCGGGAAGTGCTTGCCCACCGCCGCCATGCCGGCCTCGTGCAGGCCGTCGATGAAGGCACAGGCCAGGGCGGCGACGGTCTCGGGGAAGCACGAGAAGCTGCGGTCGCCGATGACCGTGGAGGTACCGCCATCGACGTCGAGCACCGGGGCGAAGGTCAGGTCGAGACCGCAGGCGGCCATCTCCATGCCCAGCAGCCAGCCGGTGTCCTGACACAGGCGGCGAGTGATCTCCGGGTGGCTGGCGGCGTCGCGGCCCAGGCGGCGCATGGAGGGCAGCCTCGTGACCCCCTCGCGGATGCGCTGCACGCGCCCGCCCTCCTGGTCGATGCCGATCAGAAGCTCCGGGCGCACCTGGCGGATGGCGGCGCACAGCTGGCGCACCTGGTCGGCGGACTCGACGTTGCGGGCGAACAGGATCACCCCGCCCACCTCGGGACGGCGCAGCAGGTCGCGCTCCGCGCGGGTGAGGCGGGTGCCCTCGAGGTCGAGCATCACCGGCCCCAGCTGCGGGGCGGACGACGAGCGGGAGGAGCGGGCGGCGATGGTCATGGTCACGCCTCCCGCACGCCGGCCGGCGCCGGGGGGGGCAGCGGTGCCTGCATGGCGGCCACCACCACCGGGCGCAGCCGGCGTACCAGGTCGCGTACCGTGACATGCTCGCCGTAGTCCTTCTCGGCGATGTCGCGCAGGGCATCCAGCCCCGAGAGGGTGAAGATCACCGTGCCCAGCATGAAGTGCAGGCGCCAGAAGCGCTCGGCATCCGGCAGCTCCGGGGTGGCCTGGCGGATCAGCTCGGTGAAGCGGGTGAAGACGCTGCCATACTCCTCCTGGATATAGCGGCGAAGGTGCCCCTGGGCCTGGCTGTAGGCGAGCCCCAGCAGGCGCATGAAGACCTTGAGGCTGTTGCGCTCTGCCGGCACCTCCAGCACGGTACGCGCCATGGTCTCGAGCAATACTTCCAACGGAATGTCCTGGCCCCGGTAGTGGCGCTCGAGGTCATCCAGGGCGCGGTGGAAGCGCCCGGTGAAGGGGTCGAGGTAGCGTGCGAAGACCGCCTGGATCAACGACTTCTTGGAGCCGAAGTGGTAGTTGACCGCCGCCAGGTTGACCCTGGCCTTGCTGGTGATGGTGCGCAGCGAGGTCTCGGCGAAGCCACGCTCGGCGAACAGCACCTCGGCGGTGTCGAGGATCCGGGTGACGGTATCGTTCTGGGCCATGGATGGAACGCCTGGTTATAAACATTTGTTTCAAACGTGGCGCAATTCTACGTTACGCGCACGTTTCGGCTCAACGCTGAACCCACGGGGTGTTTGAAACGGAGCGGAACATTACTGTACGGAACAACATGCTGTATACTTGATCACTACGGTACTGCCATCCGCACAGGAGGTCCCATGGCACGCCCCCTCACCCAGCGCCAGCAGAACGTCTACGACTTCATCGTCAAGACCATGCAGGAGCTCGGCTATCCTCCCACCCGCGCGGAGATCGCGCGCGCCCTGGGCTTCCGCTCCCCCAACGCCGCCGAGGAGCACCTGCGTGCCCTGGAGCGCAAGGGGGCCATCCGCATGATCTCCGGCACCTCCCGGGGCATCCGCCTGCCCGCCCAGGAGGCGGAGGCCGAGCCGAGCGGCGAGGAGGCCCCCTCCCAGGGGCTGCCGATCATCGGCGAGGTGGCGGCCGGCAGCCCGATACTGGCCGCCGAGCATATCGACCGCTACTGCCCCCTGCCCCCGGAGTACTTCACGCCCCGGGCGGACTACCTGCTGCGGGTGCGCGGTCTCTCCATGAGGGACGTGGGCATCCTCGAGGGCGACCTGCTCGCCGTGCACCGCACCGACCGGGTGCGCAACGGCCAGATCGTGGTGGCGCGCCTCGAGGAGGAGGTGACCGTCAAGCGCTTCGAGCGCCACGGCCACCACGTCACCCTGAGCGCCGAGAACCCCGACTTCGCGCCCATCGAGGTGGACCTGCGCCATGACCCGCTGGAGATCGAGGGGGTCGGCGTCGGCGTGATCCGTGGAGGCAATGGCCAGGCCCTCTGCTGAGCGCAAGATCCTCCACGCCGACTGCGACTGCTTCTATGCGGCGGTGGAGATGCGCGATAACCCCGCGCTGCGCGACATCCCCCTGGCGATCGGCGGCAGCGTCGATCGCCGCGGGGTGATCGCCACCTGCAACTACCCGGCGCGGGCCTACGGCATCCACTCGGCGATGCCCACCGCCCGGGCCCTGCGCCTCTGCCCCCACCTCACCCTGCTGCGCGGCGACTTCGACAAGTACCGCGAGGTCTCCCGTCGGATCCAGGCGATCTTCCACGAGCTCACCCCCCTGGTGGAGCCGCTCTCCCTGGACGAGGCCTTCCTCGATGTCACCGGGGTCGAGCGCTTCTCCGGCAGTGCCACCTGGATGGCCCGCTGGATCAAGGAGGAGAGCCTCAGGCGCACCGGCATCACCGTCTCGGTGGGCGCCGCCCCCAGCAAGTTCCTGGCCAAGATCGCCAGCGACTGGGAGAAGCCCGACGGC
This sequence comes from Halomonas sp., assembly GCA_046540755.1. Taxonomy (GTDB): domain Bacteria; phylum Pseudomonadota; class Gammaproteobacteria; order Pseudomonadales; family Halomonadaceae; genus Halomonas. The sequence goes on from JBKHEO010000139.1 coordinate 3,719, forward strand.
CTGACGGTGATCACGCCGGAGCGTGTCGACGCCTTCGTCAGCGCCCTGCCGGTCAACAAGCTCCACGGCGTGGGCCCGGCCACCGGGGCGCGGCTCGATGCGCTGGGCATCGCGACCTGCGCCGAGCTGCGCGCGCTGCCGCTGGAGCGGCTGGTGGAGGAGTTCGGCAAGTTCGGCAAGCGGCTGTTCGAACTCGCCCGGGGCATCGACGAGCGCCCCGTCAGGGTCGAGCGCGAGCGCAAGTCGGTGAGCGTGGAGACCACCTTCTCCCGCGACCTGCCCGACCTCGCCCACTGCTTTGATGCGCTGGTGCCGCTGTGCGAGAAGCTGGAGGAGCGCCTGGCCCGCCACGGCCATCCGCCACTGGCCGGCATCGTGGTGAAGGTGCGCTTCGACGACTTCAGCCTCACCACCCTGGAGAGCCGTGGCCTGGCGCCGACGCCCGAGCACTACGCCCAGCTGCTGGAGCAGGCCTGGGAGCGCGGCCGCCGCCCGGTGCGCCTGCTCGGCGTGGGCACCCGGCTGGTGGAGCCCGACGCCAGGCGCCAGCTCAGCCTGCCGCTGTGAGCCT
>JBKHEO010000140.1:0-4222 GCA_046540755.1 Halomonas sp.
GTACGCCTACCGCGACCGTCGCCAGCGCAAGCGCCAGTTCCGCGCCCTGTGGATCCAGCGTATCAACGCCGGTGCTCGTCAGCACGGCCTCTCCTACAGCCGCTTCGTCGGCGGTCTGAAGAAGGCCGGCATCGAGATCGACCGCAAGGTCCTGGCGGACCTGGCCGTCAACGAGAAGGCTGCCTTCGCGGCCATCGTCGAGAAGGCCAAGGCTGCCCAGTAAGAGACAGCGTCACCTCCGGCCATACGGCGCCTGCCGTCTGGCCGCTGACGTCGCAGGGGAAGAGCAGCCGCTCTTCCCCTGTTTTTTTAGCCCTGTGACTTACGTATCGAATTCGGAGCGCAACGGATGGACCACCTTCCCCAACTGGTCACCGAGGCCCGCCAGGCGATCCAGGCCGCCGAGACCATCCCGGCCCTGGAGGAGCTGCGCGTGCGCTACCTCGGCAAGAAGGGCGAGATCACCGCGCTGCTCAAGGGGCTGGGCAAGCTGCCCGCCGCCGAGCGCCCGGCCGCCGGCGAACGCATCAACCAGGCCAAGCAGGCCCTCGCCGAGGAGCTGGAGGGGCGCAAGTCGACCCTGCAGAAGGCGGCCCTGGAGGCACGCCTCGCCGCGGAGCATATCGACGTGACCCTGCCCGGCCGTGGCCAGCCCAGCGGGGGGCTGCACCCGGTGACTCTGACGCTGGAGCGCATCGAGGGGCTCTTTACCCGCATCGGCTACGACGTGGCCGTGGGGCCGGAGATCGAGGACGACTACCACAACTTCGAGGCGCTCAATATTCCCGCCCACCATCCGGCGCGGGGCATGGCGGACACCTTCTACTTCGACGCCACCCGGCTGCTGCGTACCCACACCTCGCCGGTCCAAGTGCGCACCATGAAGGAGGCCGAGCCGCCGATCCGCATCGTCTGCCCCGGGCGGGTCTATCGCAGCGACTCGGACCTGACCCATACCCCGATGTTCCACCAGGTGGAGGGGCTGCTGGTGGACGAGGAGGTCAGCTTCGCCGACCTCAAGGGCACCATCGAGGACTTCCTCCACGCCTTCTTCGAGCGCGACGACCTCTCGGTGCGCTTCCGCCCCTCCTACTTCCCCTTCACCGAGCCCTCCGCGGAGGTCGATATCCAGTGCGTGATGTGTAGCGGCGACGGCTGCCGCGTCTGCGGCCACAGCGGCTGGTTGGAGGTGATGGGCTGCGGCATGGTGCACCCGGAGGTGTTCCGTCACTCCGGCATCGACGCCGAACGCTATACCGGCTTCGCCTTCGGCATGGGCGCCGAGCGCCTGGCGATGCTGCGCTACGGGGTCAATGACCTGCGCCTGTTCTTCGACAACGACCTGCGCTTCCTGCGCCAGTTCGCCTGACCGTCCACCGCCCAAGCAGAACACAGCGATAGGATTTGCCATGAAATTTTCCGAACAGTGGCTGCGCGAGTGGGTCTCACCGCAGCTCGGGACCCAGGCACTGGCCGACCAGATTACCATGGCCGGCCTCGAGGTGGACGCCGTGGCACCGGTCGCCGCCGCCTTCCAGGGGGTCGTGGTGGCCGAGGTGCTGGAGTGCACCCAGCATCCCGATGCCGACAAGCTCAGCCTGTGCCGGGTCGATGACGGCAGCGGCGAGCCGGTGCAGGTGGTGTGCGGGGCGCCCAACGTGGCGGCGGGGCAGAAGGTACCCTTCGCGCGGGTCGGCGCCGTGCTGCCCGGCGACTTCAGGATCAGGAAGGCCAAGCTGCGCGGCCAGGAATCCCGCGGCATGATCTGCTCCGCCTCGGAGCTGGGCCTCGAGGAGGAGACCTCACCGGGGATCCTGGAGCTGCCGGGCGATGCCCCGGTGGGCGAGGAGTTCCGGTCCTGGCTGGGGCTCGACGATCACACCATCGAGGTGGACCTGACCCCCAACCGCGGCGACTGTCTGAGCCTCAAGGGACTGGCCCGGGAGGTGGGCGTGCTCAACCGCCTGCCGGTGGCGGGTCCGGCGATCGCCGCGGTCGCCCCGGCCCATGACGAGACCTTCCCGGTGCGGGTCGAGGATGCCGAGCGCTGCCCGCGCTACCTGGGGCGGCTGATCAAGGGCGTCAATGTCGGCGCCGAGACGCCGCTGTGGATGGTGGAGCGCCTGCGTCGCGGCGGCGTGCGCAGCATCGACCCGGTGGTGGACGTCACCAACTATGTGATGCTGGAGCTGGGCCAGCCGTTGCACGCCTTCGATCGTGCCAACCTGCACGGGGCGGTGATCGTGCGCCTGGCCCGGGAAGGGGAGCGCCTGGTGCTGCTCGATGGCCAGGAGGTGAATCTCGATGGCGCCACCCTGGTGATCGCCGACGAGCGCGGCCCCCTGGCCATCGCCGGCGTCATGGGCGGTGAGCACTCCGGCGTGAACGCCGCGACTCGTGATATCTTCCTGGAGTCGGCCTACTTCTCGCCGCTGGCGGTGGCGGGTCAGGCGCGTACCTACGGCCTGCACACCGATGCCTCCCACCGCTTCGAGCGCGGCGTGGACCCCCTGCTGGCCCGCGAGGCCGCCGAGCGCGCCACCGCGCTGCTGCTGGAGATCGTCGGCGGCCAGGCAGGGCCCCTGGTGGAGGTCGAAAGCGCCGAGCACCTGCCCGAGGCGCGCCGCGTCACCCTGCGCGCCGGCCGGCTCGAGCAGGCGCTGGGCAAGGCGCTGCCCGCCGCGGAGGTCACCGAGATTCTCGAGCGGCTGGGACTTTCGGTGGAGGCGAAGGAGTCGCGCTGGGAGGCCGGGGTCCCCAGCTGGCGCTTCGACCTGGCCATCGAGGAGGACCTGATCGAGGAGGTGGCGCGCATCCACGGCTACAATCGCCTGCCGGTGCGTCGTCCCAAGGCGCGCCTGGCCCTGCGTGCCGACCACGAGGCGCGCACCCCGCTGTCGCGGCTGCGGCGCCAGATGGTGGCGCGCGGCTACCAGGAGGCGGTGACCTACAGCTTCGTGGCGCCCGAGCTGCAGAGGGTGCTGCTGCCCGAAGCGGTCTCGCCGGTGCTGGCCAACCCCATCTCCAGCGACCTCTCGGTGATGCGTGCCAGCCTCTTCCCGGGGCTGGTCAGGGCCCTGCAGCACAACCTCAACCGCCAGCAGGATCGCGTACGCCTGTTCGAGACCGGCCTGGTGTTCCGGGGCGGGCTGGACGACCTCGCCCAGGTGCCGATGCTCGGCGCCCTGGCCTGCGGCGCCCGCGAGCCCGAGGGCTGGGCGGCCGACGACGAGCGGGTCGACTTCTTCGACCTCAAGGGGGATCTCGAGAGCCTGCTGGCCATGGGCGGCGAGGCCGATGCCTGGCGCTTCGAGCCGGCCACGCATCCGGCCCTGCATCCGGGGCAGTGCGCCCGGTTGCTGCATCGCGGCGAGGAGGCCGGCTGGATCGGCACCCTGCACCCGGCGGTGCGCGCCGAGCTGGGCCTGAGGGTCGACGCCGTGCTCTTCGAGGTGCGCCTCGACGCCCTGAGCCAGGGGCGGGTGCCGGCCTTCACCCCGCTGTCGCGCTATCCCGAGGTGCGCCGCGACCTGGCCTTCCTGGTCGACGAGGCGTTGCCGGTGCAGGCGCTGCTGGACACCCTGCATCGCCAGGCCGGCGAGTGGCTTATCGAGTGCCGGCTGTTCGACGTCTACCAGGGCAAGGGCGTTCCCGAGGGGCGCAAGAGCGTGGCCCTGGGCTTGACCTGGCAGCATCCTTCGCGCACGCTTAATGACGAGGAAATCAATGAGTTGGTCGACGCCATCGTCACCGAATCCCGTCAGCATCTGGGTGCCGAGCTGCGTGGCTGACCCGGCCGAGGCCGGGCTATGCCCGCGGGGTGTCGACCGGCTTCCCGAGCCGGAAGAGGGAGTGACGATGGGCGCACTGACCAAGGCGGAACTCGCCGAGCACCTGCACGCGGAGCTTGGCCTCTCCAAGCGCGAGGCCAAGTCGATGGTGGAGGCCTTCTTCGAGGAGATCCGGGGCTGCCTTCGCGAGAACGAGCAGGTCAAGCTGTCGGGCTTCGGCAACTTCGACCTGCGCGACAAGCGCGAGCGGCCCGGCCGCAACCCCAAGACCGGCGAGGAGATCCCGATCTCCGCCCGGCGGGTGGTGACCTTCCGCCCCGGCCAGAAGCTGAAGAGCCAGGTGGAGGGGTACCGCGGCGAGCATCACTGAGCCGTCCCGACCCCCGGCAGCATGCGAAAGGGCCATCCCGATCGGGGTGGCCCTTTTGCGG
>JBKHEO010000141.1:0-4158 GCA_046540755.1 Halomonas sp.
CCTGCTCGATGAAGGCCTCGCAGCGGCGGTGGGCCGGGCGTTCGCGCAGGCCCGCCCAGTAGGCCTCGAACTCGGGGCGACGCGGCAGGCTGCCGAACTGCATGCCCCAGCCGATATGCGAGCCCACGTAGACATCCGCCGCGCTGAAGGCGTCGCCGGCGATATAGGGCCTGCCGGACACGGCGGTGGCCAGGGTCTCCACCAGGGTCCAGTAATCACCGCAGCCGAGGCGCATCGCCTGCTCCGGCGTGGGCGTCACGCCCAGGTCGTTGAGGGCGATGGCGCTCTCCAGGGGGCCGGCGGCGAGGAACAGCCAGCGGTAGTAGTCGCCCCGCGCGGCGGGTGGCGGGGCCAGGCCCGCCGCGGGGAAGGCGTCGGCCAGGTAGGCGCAGATGGCGGCGGCCTCGGTCACCACGGTGTCGCCGTGGCAGATCGCCGGCACCTTGCCCAGCGGGTTGATGGCGAGGTACTCCGGCGCCTTCATGGCGGCGCCGTACTCCAGCGTCACCGTGCGGTAGTTGACGCCGAGTTCCTCCAGCATCCAGTGCACGATGCCGCCCCGGGAGAGCGGGTTGGTGTAGAAGGTGAGCTCGGCCGGCTCCCGCGGGGCGGCCTCGCCCTGCCCGGCCGGCTCGGGCTCAGCCAGGGCCGGCGGCGGCAGGGTGACCTCGGGCGGCAATACATAGCCCTGGCCGGGCGCGTTGACCACCTCGATCCCCACCGCGCGCAGCACGGCGATCTCCTGGTAGAGAGTGCGCAGCGAGACGCCCAGCGCCTCGGCGAGTTCAGGGCCTGGCATGGGCTCCCGGCGATGGCGCAGGAGGCGGATCAGCTCCTGCAGGCGGGTCGTTCGTGACATGGGCGGCTCCTCGGGCGCGTGACAGACTCTCGCCGCCTCAGGAAGCGTCGAGGCGATCATCATGCCTCCGACAGGGGGGCGGTGCCAGTCGCCCGGTCAGGCGCCTGTCGGTGGCGGACCGGCGTCCCCGGGCATGCCCCGCTCAAAGCCCCTGGGCACCTCGGCGAAGCCAGCCATGCACGAAGACCAGCTTGCGCCGGGCGGCCTCCGAGAGCACGAAGGGGTAGAGGTCGGAGAGCCCCATGGAGCGGTTGACGTGGTTGACCCCCGCCACCAGGCTGGCCGCGACATGGATCAGACGCTCGGCGTCCGGTTCCATGTAGGGATCCCAGCCCGGGCTCGGCAATACCGGCGAGGAGAGGCCTGCCGCGACGAAGCTGTCGGTGATATCGGTCAGGTGCAGCAGGTGGGCGGCGGTCTCGGCCCAGTCTTCGTGCGGATGCGCCGAGGCGTAGGTGGTCAGGAAGCGCAGCCTCCAGTCCGGCGGCGGGCCGTCATGGAAGTACCGCTGGAGCGCGGCGGGGTAATCCGAGCGCTCGTCGCCGAAAATGTCGCGGAAGGCGTCGAGAAAATCCTCCCGCAGGCTGAGGCGCCACCAGAGCATATGCGAAATCTCGTGACGCATGTGGCCGATCATGGTGCGGTAGGGCTCTTCCAGGGCTTCCCGGCGGGTGGTACGCAGCACCGGGTCCGCCTCCGCCACGCTGATCGTCACCACGCCCCCGACATGACCCATGGGCACCGGCGTATGCCCCTCGGCCAGCATGTGGAACACGGGACGAGCCCCGGGATCCTCGGGCCGAAACCAGTGCCAGCGGCCCAGGTTGTCGAGCACCCAGCGCTTGGCGGCCTCGGTCTTCGCCCAGAACGGCATGGCATGGGGGATGGAGGGGTCCGGTGCCAGCTCGGTCATGGCACAGGAGCGACAGAAGGCGCCCTGTTGGGGAGCGATCCAGTTGCAGCCGATGACCTCCCGGTTGGCACAGAACGGTGGCATGGGCAGAAAGGCCCGCGCCTGGGGGTCATAGGCGACGGGGGTTCCGTCGGCGGTGGCGAGGTTGTCGAACCAGAGGGATCCGGCACCGACCGGGTTGGCAAAGACACGCATGAGGCAATCACTCCGCAAGTACCGCAAGGCAGATGGCCGACGCATTACAGTGCATCCTGCGCCTTCCGGGGCCACCGATCAAACCGTCAGCCTGGCAACGGCCACCCCGCACACGGAGAGCCAGGCGGCAGCGAGGAAGTCCCTCGCCGCCAACCGGACGTCGCCGATCGAGAGAGGGCTCGCGAGTCAGTCAGGCGTTGCCATGGGAGCGCGAATCAGAGCTCGAAGCCCAAGCCGAAGTCCTCGGCGCCGATCGCCATCAGCGGCTCGGCGCCGGCCTCGAGGGCGGCCTTGTGGGCGCGGGTGCGCGGCAGCAGGCGCTGGTAAAAGAAGCGCGCGGTGTCGAGCTTGGCGCGGTAGAAGGCGGCCTCCTGGGTGCCCTCGGCCAGCGCGGCGCGGGCCTGCCTGGCGGCGCGGGCGAAGAGGTAGGCCAGGGTCACGTAGCCCGCGTACATCAGGTAGTCGACGCTGGCCGCGCCCACCTCCTCGCGGTCGCTCATGGCCTTCATGCCGATGGCCAGGGTCATATCGCCCCACTCGGCATTGAGCCTGGCCAGCGGGCGCACGAACTCGGCGAGCTCGGCGTTGCCCTCCTCGGCCTGGCAGAACTTGTGGATCTCCTTCGTGAACACCTTGAGGCTCTCGCCCTGGCTCATCAGTACCTTGCGGCCCAGCAGGTCGAGGGCCTGGATGCCGGTGGTGCCCTCGTAGAGGCGGGTGATGCGCGCGTCGCGCACCAGCTGCTCCATGCCCCACTCGCGGATAAAGCCGTGCCCGCCGAACACCTGGACGCCTTCATTCGTCGCCTCGAAGCCCGCCTCGGTGAGGAACGCCTTGACGATGGGGGTCAGCAGGCCCAGCAGGGTCTCGGCGCGCGCCTTCTCGGCAGCGTCCTGGCCGTGCTCGACGATATCGATCATCTGGGCGGTGTAGAGCACCAGCATCCGGCCGCCCTCGGCGAAGGCCTTCTGGGTCAGCAGCATGCGGCGCACGTCCGGGTGGACGATGATCGGGTCGGCGGGCTTCTCCGGCGCCTTCGAACCTCCGAGGGCACGCATCTGCAGGCGGTCGCGGGCGTAGGCCAGGGCGTTCTGGAAGCTCGCCTCGGTGAGGCCCAGGCCCTGGATGCCGACGCCGATGCGGGCGGCGTTCATCATGGTGAACATGCAGGCCAGGCCCTTGTGGGGCGCGCCCACCAGGAAGCCCTTGGCCGCATCGAAGTTCATCACGCAGGTGGCGTTGCCGTGGATGCCCATCTTGTGCTCCAGCGCGCCGCACACCACGCCGTTGCGCTCGCCGGGATTGCCCTCGGCATCGGGCAGGAACTTGGGCACCACGAACAGCGAGATGCCCTTGGAGCCCTCGGGGGCGTCCGGCAGCTTGGCCAGCACCAGGTGGACGATGTTCTCGGCCAGGTCGTGCTCGCCGGCGGAGATAAAGATCTTCGTCCCCGTGACGGCATGGCTGCCGTCGTCATTGGGCACGGCGCGGGTCTTGATCAGGCCGAGGTCGGTGCCGCAGTGGGGCTCGGTGAGGCACATGGTGCCGGTCCAGATGCCCTCCACCAGCCGGGTCAGGTAGGTGGCCTTCTGCTCGTCGGTGCCGTGGTGGCGCAGGGCATCCGCGGCGCCGTGGGAGAGCCCCGGATACATGCCCCAGGCCAGGTTGGTGGCGCAGATCATCTCGTTGAGCACCATGGCAAGCGATGGCGGCAGGCCCTGGCCACCGTGCTCGGGCGCGGCGGCCAGGCTCGGCCAGCCGCCCTCCACGTACTGGGCATAGGCGGCCTTGAAGCCCTGCGGGGCCTTCACCTCGCCACCCTCCAGCAGGCAGCCCTCCTCGTCGCCGCTCCGGTTCAGCGGCAGCAGCACCTCGCGGGAAAACCGAGCGCCCTCTTCGAGGATCGCTGCCACGATATCGGGCGAGGCCTCCTCGCCGCCCGGCAGGCGGGCGTAGTGCGCCGGGTAGTCGAGTATCTCGTCCATGACGAAGCGGATATCGCGCAGGGGGGCCTGATAGTCGGGCATCTCGAACTCTCCAGTTCCACGGTCGGGCCACGCGGGGCACCGGTTCATAGGGACGCGAAGGCGGCGCCGGCCGCTTTCAAACATTTGTTTGAAATTACCCGCGAGAAAATGGAGAGTCAAGCGTTCGTTTAAAAGCTGGAAGCTGGAAGCTGGAAGCTGGAAGC
>JBKHEO010000142.1:0-4138 GCA_046540755.1 Halomonas sp.
GGCGACGCCGCCGACTACTGCCCGGTGCTCACCGAGCGCTGGGCCGAGGAGACCGGCCACGAGGTGGATATCGTCTCCACCCCCAACGACGCCACCGAGAAGCTCTCGCTCTACCAGCAGCTGCTGGGCAGCCAGTCCGACGATATCGACGTGCTGATGATCGATATCGTCTGGCCCGGCCTGCTCGCCGACCACCTGGTGGACCTCTCGGAGTACCTGCCTGAAGATGCCACCGAGGGCTTCTTCCCGGCACTGATCGACAACAACACCATCGATGGCGAACTCAAGGCCCTGCCCTGGTTCACCGACGCCGGCCTGCTCTACTATCGCCAGGACCTGCTGGAGCAGTACGGCCACGAGGTCCCGGAGACCTGGCAAGAGCTGACCGAGATCGCCCGCGAGGTCCAGGCCGCCGAACGCGAGGCCGGTAACGACGACTTCTGGGGCTACAGCTTCCAGGGCCGCGCCTACGAGGGGCTGACCACCAATGCCCTGGAGTGGGTGGCCAGCCACGGCGGCGGCACCATCGCCAATGACCAGGGTGAGGTCACCATCAACAACGCCCAGGCCGCCGCGGCCCTGGACCTGGCCGCCTCCTGGATCGACGACATCTCCCCCGAGGGCACCCTCAACCATACCGAGGAGGAGACCCGCGGCATCTTCCAGTCCGGCAACGCGCTCTTCCTGCGCAACTGGCCCTACGTCTGGTCCCTGGCCAACGGCGAGGACAGCGACGTGGCCGGCAAGGTCGGCATGGCGCCACTGCCCCATGGCCCGGATGGCGAGTCGGCGGCCACCCTGGGCGGCTGGAACTGGGCCGTGTCGCGCTACTCCGAGCACCCGGAGATCGCCGCGGACCTGGTCGCTTACCTGACCGCCCCCGAGCAGCAGAAGGCGCATGCCATCGAGATGGGCATGAACCCCACCCTGGAGGCGCTCTACGAGGACGAGGAGGTGCTTGACGCCAACCCCTCCATGAGCGAGCTCTACGAGACCCTGACCAACGGCGTGCCACGCCCGGCCGCGGTGACCGGAAGCGACTACTCGCGGGTCTCCAACGCCTTCTTCAATCGCGTCCACTCGGTGCTCTCCGGCGACCTCGACGGCCAGGCCGCCGTGCAGCAACTCGAGGGGGAGCTGCGTCGCCACAGCCGCCGCTGGTAACCCTTCCCCCTGACCACCCCATGCGGAGGGCCCGACGGCCCTCCGCTTCTTCGGGAGCCCTCATGACCCTGTATCAGCAACGCCAGGCACGGCCCGACCTAACCGCGCCGGACCGGGCCGACTGGTGGCGTGGCGCCACCCTCTACCAGATCTATCCGCGCAGCTTCATGGACGCCAATGGCGATGGGATCGGTGATCTCGCCGGCATCACCGCGCGGCTCGACCATGTGGCGAGCCTGGGCGTCGACGCCATCTGGCTGTCGCCCTTTTTCACCTCGCCGATGGACGACTTCGGCTACGACGTCAGCGACTATCGCGGCGTCGACCCCATGTTCGGCACCCTGGAGGACTTCCGGGCCTTGGTGGCCCGCGCCCATGAACTGGGACTGAGGGTGATCATCGATCAGGTGCTCTCGCACACCTCCGACCGTCACCCCTGGTTCCAGGAAAGCCGCCGGGATCGCACCAATCCCAAGGCCGACTGGTACGTCTGGGCCGATCCCCGGCCCGACGGCACGGCGCCCAACAACTGGATGGCGTCCTTCGGCGGTCGCGCCTGGACCTTCGATGCCCGACGCCGGCAGTACTACCTGCATAACTTCCTGCCCAGCCAGCCGGACCTCAACTTCCACCATCCCGAGGTCCAGCAGGCCCAGTTGGACAACCTGCGCTTCTGGCTCGATCTCGGTGTCGACGGCTTCCGCTTCGACGTGGTCAACTTCTACTTCCACGATGCGGCGCTGACCGACAACCCCCCCACGCCCCGGGCCCAGGTCCAGCCCGGCCACCCCCAGAGCTACCAGCAGCAGCGCCACAACATCTCCCAGCCGGAGAACCTGGCCTACCTGGAGCGCATCCGCGCCCTGCTCGACGAGTACCCGGGGGCCACCAGCGTGGGCGAGATCGCCGGCGACGACCAGCTGCCCACCATGGCCGCCTATACCCGGGGTGAACGCCGCCTGCACATGGCCTACACCTTCGACCTGCTGGACAGCACCGGCGACGCCCGCGAGCTCCACGGGGTGCTGTCACGCCTGCGCGAGCTGGGCGACGACGCCTGGCCCTGCTGGGCGCTCTCCAACCACGACGTGACGAGAAGCGCCACTCGCTGGGGCGCGGAACGCGCCCTGCTGGCACTGACCGTACTCTGCTCGCTGCGCGGCAGCCTGTGCCTCTACCAGGGCGAGGAGCTCGGCCTGCCGGAGGCCGAGCTGGCCTATGAGGACCTCCGGGACCCCTTCGGTATCAACCTCTGGCCCGAGGTCAAGGGCCGCGACGGTTGCCGCACACCGATGCCCTGGGAGGAGACCCCGAACGGCGGCTTCTGCCCCGAGGAGGTGCTCCCCTGGTTGCCGGTCGACCCTCGCCACCATCCCCTGGCCGCGGCGCGCCAGCAGGACGACCCCGACAGCCTGATCAACCGGCTGGGACGGCTGCTGGCATTGCGTGGCGACAGCGAGCTGTTGCGCCGGGGCGACCAGACGCTGATCGCCCCCGAGGCGCTGCCCGAGGACGTCTTCGGCGTGCTGCGCCATGACGGCGATGAGCGGCTGCTGTGCCTGGCCCACCTGGGTCGACCGGGGACGGCGACGATCCCCTTCGACCCGGGAGCCCTGGTGACCGATGCCACGGCCTTCCGTCCCCTGGCCCTGCCCGGCATGGCCTCCCCCGTACAAGGGGACGGGCGGTGGCGCCTCGAACCGGGGCAGGCGGCCTGGCTGGCGCCGGACCGCAACTGACCGGGTTGAGGTAGCGCGGGAGAGGCCCAGGGGCTATGATAGGAGGCTAACTGAATCGTTCCAGATGGCGAAGGATCCACCGTGACCCACTCACGCCGCATGACCCTCAAGGACCTGGCCCGGGAGCTCGGCGTCTCCACGGCGACGGTCTCCAACGCCTTCAACCGGCCCGACCAGCTCTCCCCGGCGCTGCGAGAGCGCATCCTCGGCGAGGCCCGGCGGCTGGGCTACCGCGGCCCCGATGCCAAGGCGCGCAGCCTGCGCACCGGGCGCTCGCGGATCATCGCGGTGATCCTCGCCGAGAGCCTGACCTACAGCCTCAACGACCCGGTGGCCAGCGAGTTCCTCTCCGGGGTCGCCGAGGTCCTCGATGCCCGGGGGCACACCCTGCTGCTGCTCTCCTCGCGCCAGGCACAGGGGCTGCTGCCCGGCTCGGCCAGCATGGCCGACGGCTTCATCGTCTACGGCCTGATGCCCAGCGCCGAGCTGCTCGACACCCTGCCGGCCCAGGCCCCCCTGGTCTCGGCGGACTTCGATATCGAGGGCCGCCCCTCGGTCCACGTGGACGACGAGCCGGCCTGCTACGGCATCGCCCGCCACGCCCTGCGCCGGCCGCCGCGGCGGCCGGGCATCATCAACCTGCGCCTCACCGTCGAGCCGTGCAACGGCCCGATCACCGCGGATCACGCCCTGCTCGGCGCCGACCAGACCATCACCCGCTCGCGGCTGACCGGCTTCCACCACGCCCTGGAGGAGGCCGGCTTCGTCCCCGGCCAGGCGCCGATGTGGAACATCGAGGAGAACACCTTCCCGGTGTGCGAGCCGGTGATCGCCGAGATCCTCGACCTGCCGGAGGACGAACGGCCGGACCTGCTGCTGTGCATGTCGGACCGCATCGCCCTCACTGCCCTGACCCTGGCCGAGCGGCGCGGCCTGCGCATCCCCGAGGACCTGCGACTGACCGGCTTCGACGGCATCGCCGAGGGTCAGTATCGCGCACCGCGCCTGACCACGGTGCGCCAGGACAGCACCGAGAAGGGACGCATCGCCGCACGCATGATCCTCGGCCTGACGCCTCCCGCCGACCATCTGCTGGGTACCGAGCTGATCGTCGGCGACACCTGTCCCTGACCCCCCCCCTTCCCGCCTACGCCCTGGCGCTCACCGGCATGGGGCTGGCCCTGGACCCGGGAGCCAGCTTCCTGGCCGTTCTCGCCGGCATGCTGCTCTTCCTG
>JBKHEO010000143.1:0-4118 GCA_046540755.1 Halomonas sp.
CCTGTTCCCGCCGTGAAAGGGCGGTGTCCTGGACCACTAGACGAATGGGACGCATGTCCTCGCCTCGTCGAGGTGGCGCGCATAGTAACGAGCCCCCGGCATGGTGTCAAGCACCCGGGCGCGCCGCGAAACCTTCCACATCAGGCAGTTGACAGGCCTGTCACGGGCGGCTAGAGTACGCGCCGCTGGCTACGTAGCTCAGTTGGTTAGAGCACATCACTCATAATGATGGGGTCCCCTGTTCGAGTCAGGGCGTAGCCACCACCCAACATCCAGAGGCCCGCCTGATATCGTCAGGCGGGCCTCTTCGTCTTCGCTATCCCGCCTCCGCGACCCTTGCCCGTGAAGAGCACCGCAACCACCCGGCGAGGGAACCGGCGGTGGCCCTCGCGAAGGCTCAGGCCAGCTCGGCACGATTGCAGAAGGCGGTCAGCGCCCGAACGAGATGGGCCACGTCATGGCTGCCCGCCGTCTCGCGGATCGAGTGCATTGCCCACTGGGGCACCCCCACGTCCAGGGTCGGCACGCCCAGCTCGGTGGCGGTGATCGGGCCGATGGTACTGCCGCAGCCCATATCGGCACGGGTCACGAAGCTCTGCACCGGCACCTCGGCCTCGCGGCAGAGGTCGCGGAACAGCGCCGCGGTGGCGCTGTTGGTAGCGTAGCGCTGGTTGGCGTTGACCTTGATGACCGGGCCGCCGTTGAGCGCCGGGCCGTGGGCGGCATCGTGCTTGTCCGGGAAGTTGGGGTGAAGGGCGTGGGCATTGTCGCAGGAGATCATCCGCGAGGCCTGGATCAGGCGGATGAAGGCCTCCTCACCGCCCTCCCCCGAGCTTCCGCCCAGTCGCTCGCTGACCCGGCGCAGCACGTCGCCCAGGAAGGGCCCCTGGGCACCACAGGCGCTGGCGCTGCCCACCTCCTCGTGGTCGTTGGCCACCAGCAGCGCGCCCTGGCGCCCATCGGCGGCGAGCAGTGCCTCCAGGCCGATGAAGCAGGAGAGCAGGTTGTCGAGCCGGGCCCCGCTGATCAGCTCCCCTTTCACGCCCACGCGGGCCGGGGGCTGGATGTCGTGAAGCCCCAGCTCGAAGTCGAGCAGCTCGACGTCCGCCAGGCCGTGCTGCTCGGCGATCCACCCCTCCAGCAGCCCCTTGAGGTCGCCCGCCTCGCCGCCCTGCAGCAGCACCGGCGCCATCTGGGTCTGGGCATTGAGCGCGCGACCGTTGTTGGCCTCGCGATCGAGATGGATGGCGAGACTCGGAATGATCGCCACCGGGCGGTCGACGTTCAGCAGCCGCCCCTCCAGGCGGCCATCGGCATGGCGCAGGTGGACCCGCCCCGCCAGTCCCAGGTCGCGGTCGAACCAGGGCGCCAGCAGCGCCCCGCCGTAGACCTCCACCCCGAGCTGCAGCCAGCCCGCCGCGGCCTGGGCGGCATGGGGCTTGAGCCGCAGCCCGGGGCTGTCGGTATGGGCGCCGATCATGCGCAGCGCCTGAAGCGGCCCCTCGGGCAGGCGCAGGGCGACGATCGAGGAGTCGTTGCGGGTCACGTAGACGCGCTCGCCCGGCTCGAGCGACCAGGGGTCGCGTTCATCGAGCCGCCGAAAGCCCGCCGCCTCGAGGCGCGCGGCCAGGTTGGCGGTGGCGTGCCAGGGCGTGGGCGAGCGATGCAGGAAATCGAGCAGACGCGAAAGCAGGTCATCCTCGGAGTGCATGGTTTCCTCTGTCGTGGCGGTGATGAGCGGGGCGGGTAAGCTGGTACAATAGGTGCCCGGCCCACGCAACTCGCGGGCCAGGAGAGGGTCAAGGGATATGAGTGTACATCAAACCGGGAGTGCTTCACCGATGAGCCTGCTTGCCCACCTCGGGCGATCCGCGGCCGTGCTGGCCGGCCTGTTGCTGGCCGCCGGCGTCGCCCTGGCGCAGCCAGAGCCCACCGACGACCAGCGTCAGGTCGCCACCGAGATCGCCGAGTCGCTGCGCTACAGCCACTATGCCGACGTCAGCCTGGACGACGACTGGTCCCGCCAGGCCTTTGACCGCTACCTCGAGGTGCTCGACGGGCAGCGCGCCTTCCTTACCGAAGAGGACGTGGACGAGTTCGAGCACCTGGCGTCGCGCATCGATGATGCCCTGCTGGAGGGTGAACTGAGCCCCTTCTTCGACCTGCATCGCCGCTACCAGAAGCGTGCCGAGGCCCGCTACGAGTGGTTGCTGGCGCGCCTCGACGAGGGCGTGGAGTTCCGCTACGACGGCGACCAGCGCCTGGAGGTGGATCGCGAGGATGCCGATTGGGCCGACAGCACGGAGGCTCTCGATGAGCTGTGGGAGCGTCGCCTGAAGAATGCCGCCCTGACCCTGGAGATCAGCGACCAGGATGAAGAGAAGATCGAGGCCAACCTGCGCCAGCGCTACGAGGGTCAGCTCAACCGCCTGCGCCAGACCAACGAGGAGGATGTCTTCGGGCTGCTGATGGCGGCGGTCACCAACAGCATCGACCCTCACAGCGAGTACCTCTCTCCCCGCCAGGGGGAGTCCTTCGACATCCAGATGAGCCTCTCGCTGGAGGGCATCGGCGCCGTTCTTCAGGCCGACGGTGAGTACGTCAAGGTCTCCAGCCTGGTGCCGGGCGGCCCGGCGGAGCGCGCCGGGGTGCTGGAGCCGGCCGACCGCATCGTCGGCGTCGGCCAGGAGGACGAGGAGATGGTCAATGTCGTCGGCATGCGCCTCGACGACGTGGTGGAGCTGATCCGCGGTCCCAAGGGGTCCGAGGTTCGCCTCGACGTGGTCCCCGCCCAGGCGGTGGACATGACCCGCTCCAAGGAGGTGACGATCACCCGCGACACCGTCGACCTCGAGGACCAGTCGGCCCAGGGCGAGGTCATCGAGCTGGAGCGCGACGACGGCACCCACCGCGTCGGGGTGATCACGGTGCCTACCTTCTACGTGGACTTCGACGCCTGGCAGGCCGGCGAGGAGGACTACCGCAGCACCACCCGCGACGTGGCCCGGGAGATCGAGCGCCTCCAGGAGGAGGATATCGAGGGCATCGTGCTCGACCTGCGCAACAACGGGGGCGGCGCCCTGCAGGAGGCCAACTCCTTGATCGGGCTGTTCATCGACCGCGGCCCCACCGTCCAGGTACGCGACGCCCGCGGCCGCATCAACCTCTACGGCGACACCGAGAGCGGCACCGTCTACGACGACCCGCTGGTGGTGCTGGTCAACCGCCTCTCGGCCTCCGCCTCGGAGATCTTCGCCGGCGCCATCCAGGACTACGGCCGCGGCCTGGTGGTGGGCACCCGCACCTTCGGCAAGGGCACGGTGCAGACGATGAGCGATCTCAGCCATGGCGAGATCAAGCTGACCCGCGCCAAGTTCTACCGTATCTCCGGCGAGAGCACCCAGCACCGCGGCGTGAAGCCGGACATCCTCTTCCCGAGCCTTATCGATCCCGATCTGATCGGCGAGAGCAGCCTCGACAATGCCCTGGACTGGGACACCGTGCGTTCGGTGCAGTATCGCGAATACGGCGAGCCGTGGCGCTTCCTGGAATCCCTGCGTGACCGGCATCGCCTGCGCGCCGCGGAGAACCCCAACTTCCGCTACCTGGAGCAGCAGGCACAGCTGAACCGCGAGATCCGCGAGGAGACCACCAGCGTCAGCCTCAATCGCGAACAGCGCCAGCAGGAGGTCGAGAACCAGGAGGCCGAGCAGCTGGAGCTTGAGAACGCGCGACGCGAGGCGCTGGGGCTGGAGCCGCTCGACGAGTGGCTCGACGCCCGCGAGGAGAGCGACGAAAGCGAGGAGGAGGAACCGGTGGAGCAGGTGCAGGTCCAGGAGGCCGCCCAGATCCTGCTCGACTATGCCCAGCTGGAGAACGGCTACCGCTTCGCCAGCCGCGACTGAGCGAGGCCGCCTGAGCCGCCGTCCACCGGACGGCGGCCTCTTTCACGCCAACGGCATAGGCCACGCGGGCGCCGAGCAGGCACGCGAAAGCGCCGGCAGCGAACCGGTGACGGGACCATGCACAGGGAAGGGTAAACGCAAGGAGAGGATGGCTCCCGGAGCAGGACTCGAACCTGCGACCCAGTGATTAACAGTCACTTGCTCTACCAACTG
>JBKHEO010000144.1:0-4081 GCA_046540755.1 Halomonas sp.
GCGGCAGGGTGGGCTTGCCCTCGGCCAGGTCGTCGCCGACGTTCTTGCCCATCGCCTCGGCGTCGCCCTGGTAGTCGAGCAGGTCGTCGATCAGCTGGAAGGCCAGCCCCAGGTAGCGACCGTAGTACTGCAGCGCGGCCTCCTGCTCCGGGGTGGCCTCTGCGAGGATGGCGCCGCTGTGGCTGGCCGCCTCGAAGAGCATGGCGGTCTTGCCCTGGATGGTCTCGAAGTAGGCGGCCTCGTCGATGTCGGGGTTGCCCACATTGGTGAGCTGCTGTACCTCGCCCTCGGCGATCACGCAGGTGGCCGAGGAGAGCACGTCCATGATCCGCATGGAGCCCACCTCCACCATCATCTGGAAGGAGCGCGAGTAGAGGAAGTCGCCCACCAGCACCGAGGGGGCGTTGCCCCAGGCATCGTTGGCGGTGGCCTTGCCGCGGCGCAGGTGCGACTCGTCCACCACGTCGTCGTGCAGCAGGGTGGAGGTGTGCATGAACTCGATCAGGGTGGCCAGGGTCACGTGCCTGTCGCCCTGGTAGCCCAGCGCCCGGGCGGCCAGCAGCACCAGCAGCGGGCGCAGCCGCTTGCCGCCGCTGGCGATGATGTACTGGCCGATGGTCTCGACCAGCGGGATGCGCGAGCCGAGCTGGGCCATGATGGTGCGGTTGACGGCGGCGAAGTCCTCGGCCACGGCGGCATGGATCGGCGAGGGGGCGGCGGTGTCGGAGGCGGTGGCGTGGGTGGGCATGGAGGCGATATCGACGGTCGGTTGGGGCCGGGGCGGGGCGGCCCCCTCTGGCCTTGGATTGCCGGCCATGCTATGGGGCCCCCTCGGGGGCGTCAAGGCGCGCCGGAAGCGCCTCGCGCCGGGCGTCGCCGGGGAGGGACGGATGCGCGCGTCGCCAGGGCGCGGGGTGGTTGTCCGGGCGGGCCGAGGTCGCTATACTACGCGGCCCACTCATCTCGCTCCCTGTCAGATGGCTGCCCAAGGCGGCGCCACTCGAAGCAGGCCGACGAAGAGCCCAACCCGATGAGTCCTGGAGAGAGAAGCATGTACGCAGTGATCAAGAGCGGTGGCAAGCAGTACCGCGTTCAGGAAGGCCAGACCCTCAAGCTCGAGAAGATCGAGGTGCCCACCGGCGAGTCCATCGATTTCGACGAGGTGCTGCTGGTCGGCAACGAGGACGACGTCAAGGTCGGCGCGCCGCGGGTCGAGGGTGCCAAGGTCTCCGCGGAGGTCGTGTCCCACGGCCGTGGCGACAAGGTCACCATCATCAAGTTCCGCCGCCGCAAGCACCACATGAAGCGGCAGGGCCACCGTCAGTGGTTCACCGAAGTCAAGATCACCGGGATCTCCGCCTAAGCGGTCCATCCCCCTGAACGGAGGTTTATTCCATGGCACATAAGAAGGCAGCGGGCTCTACCCGTAACGGTCGCGATTCCGAATCCAAGCGCCTTGGCGTGAAGCTGTTCGGTGGCCAGGCCGTCACCGCCGGCAACATCATCGTTCGCCAGCGCGGCACCAAGTTCCACGCCGGTACCGGCGTCGGCCTCGGCCGCGACCACACCCTGTTCGCCCTGAGCGACGGCGTGGTCAAGTTCGAGACCAAGGGTCCGAAGAACCGCAAGTTCGTCAGCGTCGTCTCCGCCTGAGACGCCTGACCCTTGCCGCGAGAAGGCCCCGCCACGGCGGGGCCTTCTTGTATCATGACGGCAGATGCCGTCAGGAGAGAGACAGATGCAGTTCGTCGACGAAGCCTCGATCATCGTGGAGGCCGGCAAGGGGGGCAACGGCTGCCTCAGCTTCCGCCGCGAGAAGTACGTGCCCAAGGGCGGTCCCGATGGCGGCGACGGCGGGCATGGCGGCAGCGTCTACCTGATCGGTGACGACGCCCTCAACACCCTGATCGACTTCAAGTACCAGCGCTTCTACAAGGCCCAGAACGGCCAGCCCGGCATGGGTCGCCAGATGAGCGGCCGCGCCGGCGAGGACCTGCACGTCAAGGTGCCGGTGGGCACCACGGTGATCGACGAGGACACCCTGGAGGTGATCGCCGACGTCACCGAGATCGGCCAGGTGGTGCTGGTGGCCCAGGGCGGGCGCCGCGGGCTCGGCAATATCCACTTCAAGTCCTCCACCAACCGTGCGCCGCGGCGCACCACCCCGGGCACCGAGGGCGAGCGCCGCAACCTGCGCTTCGAGATGAAGGTGATGGCCGACGTGGGCCTGCTGGGCCTGCCCAACGCCGGCAAGTCGACGCTGATCCGCGCCGTCTCCGCGGCCAAGCCCAAGGTGGCCAACTATCCCTTCACCACCCTGGTGCCCAACCTGGGCGTGGTGAAGCTGGGCATGCACGAGCACTTCGTGATGGCCGACGTGCCGGGGTTGATCGAGGGTGCTTCCGAGGGGGCCGGACTGGGGCTGCGCTTCCTCAAGCACCTGACCCGCACCCGGCTGCTGTTCCATGTGGTGGACGTGGCGCCCTTCGACGAGTCCGATCCGGTGGAGGCCGCCGAGGCGATCATCCACGAGCTGGGCGAGTTCTCCCCGACCCTGGCCGAGTTGCCGCGCTGGCTGGTGCTCAACAAGCTCGACCTGCTGCCCGAAGGCGAGCGCGAGGCGGTGGCCGACGAGATCGTGCGCCGCCTGGGCTGGCAGGGCCCGGTGTTCCGCATCTCGGCGATCTCCGGCGACGGCACCGACGCCCTGGTGCAGGCCGCCCACCGCTGGCTCACCGAGCAGCGCCGCCTGGAGAACGAGGACGAGGAGGCCGCCGAGCGCGCCCGCGAGATGCGCACGCGCATGGAGGACGAGGCGGTGGCCCGCACCGAGGCGCGGCTGGGCCGCAAGCGCAAGCCGGCCGACGAGGATGACGACGATTTCGATGACGACGACTACGACGTCGAGGTCGAATACGCGCCTTGAGGATCGAGAGCGAATGGAAAGCAACGAGCAGGTGAGGGGCCGCGAGGCGCTGGTGGGCGCGCGCCGGGTGGTGGTGAAGATCGGCAGCGCGCTGCTGACCAACGACGGCCGCGGCCTCGACGAGGCGGCGATCGGCGGCTGGGTGGACCAGATCGCCGCGCTGCATCGTCGCGGCATCGAGGTGGTGCTGGTCTCCTCCGGGGCGGTGGCCGCCGGCATGGTGCGCCTCGGCTGGCAGGTGCGCCCCTCGGCGGTGCACCAGCTCCAGGCCGCCGCCGCGGTGGGCCAGAATGGCCTCACCGAGTGCTACGAGGGCCACTTCGCCCGTCACGGCCTGCTCACCGCCCAGGTGCTGCTGACCCACGACGACCTCTCCAACCGCAAGCGCTACCTCAACGCCCGCTCGGCCTTGCGCACCCTGGTGGACCTGCGGGTGGTGCCGGTGGTCAACGAGAACGACACCGTGGTCACCGACGAGATCCGCTTCGGCGACAACGACACCCTGGGCGCCCTGGTGGCCAACCTGCTCGAGGCCGACGCCCTGGTGATCCTTACCGACCAGGAGGGGCTCTTCGACGCCGACCCGCGCAGCCATCCCCAGGCGCGGCTGATACGGGAGGGGCGCGCCGACGACCCGGCCCTGGCCGCGGTGGCCGGCGGCGGCGGGGCGCTGGGGCGCGGCGGCATGGCCACCAAGGTGCGCGCCGCGCGCCTGGCGGCGCGCTCCGGCGCGGTGACCGCCATCGCCGGCGGGCGCCAGGCCGAGGTGCTCACCCGGCTGATCGAGGGCGAGCGCCTGGGGACCCTGCTGTTCCCCGAGCGCGAACCCATGGCGGCGCGCAAGCGCTGGCTGGCCGGCCAGCTCCAGGTGCGTGGCACCCTGACCCTGGACGCCGGGGCGGTGAAGGTGCTGCGCAGCCGCGGCTCCAGCCTGCTGCCGGTGGGGGTGAAGGCCGCCGCCGGCAACTTCGTGCGCGGCGACATGGTGCTGTGCGTCGACGAGGCCGGCGAGCGGGTGGCCAAGGGGCTGGTCAACTACGGGGTGGACGACGCCCTGCGCATCCTCGGCAGGCCGAGTCACCAGATCGAGGCGATCCTCGGCTTCATGGAGGCGCCCGAGCTGATCCACCGCGACAACCTGGTGGTGCTGTAGCG
>JBKHEO010000145.1:0-4017 GCA_046540755.1 Halomonas sp.
GGCTCTCGACGTTCTGAGGGCACGCCTTGACAGCGTCATGGCCGCCGGCCAGCTTGGAAGGCCCGAGACCCCAAGAGAAAAGGAGAGCGCGCATGGACAAGCTGCTGCTGGCCGTGAAGCTGATCATCACGGCGCTGGTGCTGATCCTCTTCGTGCAGAACATCGCCGTGGTGGAGGTGCGCTTCCTGACCTGGAGCCTGTCGCTGCCCCTGGCCCTGCTGCTGGTGGCGATCTACCTGCTGGGCATGGTCAGCGGCAGGACCCTGGTGGGCCTGGTCCGTCGGCTCCGCCGCAACGGCGGGGCCCGCCGGGAGCACCGCTGAGGGTCCTTCGCACTCAATCGACATGGGTCACGGCCTGGCGGCGCGGGTCGACGTACCAGGGCAGGCCGAGGCGGGCGTTGCGCTCCAGCTCGGCGATCACCTGGGCGCCCAGCAGCAGGATGATGGCGCCCACCTCCAGGCTCAGCAGCACCACGATCAGGGTGGCAAGCGACCCGTAGACGACGTTGACGAAGGAGAGGTTGGCGAAGTAGTAGACCAGCAGCAGGCGCACCCCCTCCCACAGCAGGGCGGCCACCAGGCCGCCGACCAGGGCCCGGCGCAGCGCCACCCGCACCACCGGCAGCACCTTGTAGATGGCGCTGAACAGCAGGAAGACCCCGGCGAAGCTGGTGAGGTTGAGCAGCGGCTCCGAGAGCCCGGCGAGGGGCAGGTCGCGCCCGGTGAGAGCCAGGGTCAGGGCATTGAGCCCGCTGACCAGGCTGACCAGTAGGGTCAGCGCCAGCAGGCCGGCGCCGAGCATCAGCATGAAGGCGTAGGGCAGCAGCACCGAGACCCACACGCTGCGTCGCTGGTGGGGAGCATCCGGGGCGTGGAAGATAATCGCCAGGGCGTCCTCCAGCATGCGGAAGGCGAAGGAGCTGAACAGCAGCAGCACCGGGAACCCCAGCAGCCCGATCACGTCGCGGGAGTCGAGCAGGCTGCGCACCGCCTCCAGCAGCACCTCGGCGTGGGCCGGTGCCAGGTGGCGCGCCTGGAAGGAGAGCACCTCCAGCAGGCGCGCCTGGTCCACCACCTCGGCCAGCAGCACCACCAGCAGGGCGAACAGTGGCACGATGGAGAGCAGGATGTTGTAGCCCACGCCACCGGCCAGCAGGATGCCGCGGTTGCGCATGAAGGTGGCGAGCACCCGCCACAGGAAGCGGCTGATGCGCCACAGCAGGTCGAAGGGGATGGAGCGCGGCGAGGGCTTAGGTGGCAACATCGGGGCGGCCGTCCGGCTGGCGATGTCCCTAGCTTACTTGCCTCGGGGGGGCGGCTGCCAACCCGGCAGAGGGAGCCGTGACGGCGCTGCGTTGGTGGCTCGCTTTCCTGTCCACGGAGCGCTCTGTATGCTGGAAGCGTCGGTATTCGCGCCGCATCGTCACCCGATGCGGCAAGACCCATGGTTCCCACAGCGAGGTACTCTCCATGTCGGACACCACCCAGTCGTCACCCTTCAAGGACAATCGCGTCAAGGCCCTGGCCGCGGTCGCGGCCATCGCCATCCTCTGGGCCATCGTGGCCACCAGCAATTCGGGCAACCACCGCGAGGCGCGCCAGGCCCTCGACGAGGAGCTGGCGGTGGCGGAGAGCCGCATCGACGAGCTAGAGGGCGAGCTCGAGGAGCTGCAGTCGGCCGAGGGCGACCTCGAGTCGGTCGAGGAGGAGCGTGAGGCCAGCGAGGAGGCCCTGGACGAGAGCGAGAGCCAGCGCGAGTCCCTGGACGCCGAGATCGAGGAGGCCCGGGAGACCCGCGACGGTCTGGAAGAGGAGGTGGACACGCTGCGCGAGGAGCGTGACGGCCTCGACGAGGAAGTCACGGGACTGCGCGAGGAGCGCGACGATCTGCAGGAGGCCCTGGAAGAGGCCGAGAGCGAACGCGACGAGGCGCAGGCGAGCCGCGACGAGGCCCTGGCCGCCCAGGAGGATGCCGAGCTCGCCGCCGAGGAAGCGGACAACGCCCGCGAGGTCAGCGAGTCCGAGCGCGATGCCGCCCGTGACGAGCTGGAGGAGCTGCGCGATGACGTCGCCGCCGCCCAGGACGACCTCGACCGCCTCAACGAGGCCGTGGCCGAGCGCGAGGAGGAGCGCGATGCCCTGGAGGCCGAGCTCTCCAGCCTCGAGAACCAGCGCGACGCCGCCGAGGGGCAGCTGGAGAGCCTCAACGAAGCCAGCGATCAGGCCGAGGGTGACGCCGAGGCCGCGCGCAACGAGTTCGAGGACCTGAAGGTCGCCATCGAGGTGGGGCGCGAAGAGGTCGAGGAGCTCGACGACCGGATCGAGCGCCGCGAGGCCCAGCTCGATTCGCTGGAATCCCAGCTCGCCGACTGGCAGGAGGCGCTGCAGGAGCTGCAGCAGCGCACCGCCGAGGAAGAGACCGACGCCGAGGAGTCGTGACGCGATACCCGGGATGACGAACGGCGGGCCCTGGCCCGCCGTTCGTCGTTCCAGGCGTTACGATCGCCGCCCGGCAGGGCGTATACTGGAGCGCAGCAGGCCGGTTTCGGGCCGGCGAAGCCACCATCAGCGAAGGAGCAGGACGTGATCGAAGGGGTCAAGCATATCGTCGCCGTGGCGTCCGGCAAGGGCGGCGTCGGCAAGTCCACCGTCACCGTCAACCTGGCCCTGGCCATGGCCGCGGAAGGCTACCGGGTCGGTATCCTGGATGCCGACATCCACGGGCCCAGCCAGGCCCAGATGCTCGGCGTGGGGGAGGGCGTGCGCCCCGAGGCGGCGGGCGAGAACCGCATGCGCCCGCTCGAGGCCCATGGCCTCCAGGCCATGTCCATGGCCTTCATGGTCGACATCCGCGAGCCCATGGTGTGGCGTGGGCCCATGGTGGCCGGGGCCTTCCAGCAGCTGCTGACCCAGACCGTCTGGGATGAACTGGACGTGCTGTTCATCGACATGCCGCCGGGCACCGGCGACATCCAGCTCACCCTGGCCCAGAAGGTCCCGGTGGACGGTGCGGTGATCGTCACCACGCCCCAGGACATCGCCCTGCTGGACGCCCGCAAGGGCATCGAGATGTTCCGCAAGGTCAACGTGCCGGTGCTGGGGGTGGTGGAGAACATGTCACTGCATGTCTGCTCGAACTGCGGCCATGCCGAGCCGATCTTCGGCGAGGGCGGCGGCGAGCGCGTCGCCGCCGAGTACGAGACCCGGGTGCTGGGTCGCCTGCCGCTGGCGCTCTCCATCCGCGAGCAGGTCGACGGCGGCCGCCCCACGGTGGTGGCCGAGCCGGAGGGGGAGGTGACCGCCACCTTCCGCGCCATGGCCCGCCAGGTGGCCGAGCAGGTGCGCCAGCAGGAGAGCGACGGGCCGAGCATCTCCTTCAGCAAGGAGTGAGGGCGAGGATGACGCCCGGGGGCGGGGCCGCTATCATGGCGGCCCCGTCCTCTATTTACCTTGACCGCAACCCCAGGAAGTCCCGATGAGCATCAAGTCCGACCACTGGATCCGCCGCATGGCCGAACGCGAAGGCATGATCGAGCCCTTCGAGGCCGACCAGGTGCGCTACGTGAACGAGCGGCGGGTGATCTCCTTCGGGACCTCCAGCTACGGCTACGACGTGCGCTGCGCCGACGAGTTCAAGGTGTTCACCAACATCCACTCGGCGGTGGTGGACCCCAAGGCCTTCGACGAGAAGAGCTTCGTGGACGTCAAGGGCGACGTCTGCGTGATCCCGCCCAACTCCTTCGCCCTGGCGCGCACCGTGGAGTACTTCCGCATCCCGCGCAGCGTGCTCACCATCTGCCTGGGCAAGTCCACCTACGCCCGCTGCGGCATCATCGTCAACGTGACGCCACTGGAGCCGGAGTGGGAGGGTCATGTGACCCTGGAGTTCTCCAACACCACCAACCTGCCGGCGAAGATCTACGCCAACGAGGGCGTGGCCCAGATGCTGTTCCTGGAGTCCGACGAGGTGTGCGAGACCTCCTACAAGGACCGTGGCGGCAAGTACATGGGGCAG
>JBKHEO010000146.1:0-3982 GCA_046540755.1 Halomonas sp.
CGCAGGGTGCGGTCGCAGATCTCGGTGATCTCGAGGTAGGGATCCACCTCGGCGGCGATGCGCTTGAGCTCGCCCTGGGCCTCCAGGGCGGCAATGAAGTCGCGCAGGTCCTTGTACTTCATTCGGGTATCCCGGTTCCAGAATGACAAAAAGGGGTAGCATAGCATGCTACCCCCTGACCCTCCGTACAACTCTTGCACAATCTTTGCGCACGGCTGACCGCGGCAGGCACGGCTCAGCGCCGCTTCATGGCCTCGAAGAACTCGAGGTTGGTCTTGGTATCCTTGAGGCGGTCGATCAGGAACTCGGTGGCCGCGGTGTCCTCCATGGGATTGAGCAACTTGCGCAGGATCCACATGCGCTGCATCTCGTCCTCGGAGGCGATCAGGTCCTCGCGGCGGGTACCGCTGCGGCGGATGTTCATGGCCGGATAGACGCGGCGCTCGGCCAGCTTGCGGTCCAGGTGAGCCTCCATGTTGCCGGTGCCCTTGAACTCCTCGAAGATCACCTCGTCCATCTTGGAACCGGTGTCCACCAGCGCCGTGGCGATGATGGTCAGGCTGCCGCCCTCCTCGATGTTGCGCGCCGCGCCAAAGAAGCGCTTGGGCTTCTCCAGGGCGTGGGCATCGACGCCGCCGGTCAGCACCTTGCCGGAGCTCGGCACCACGGTGTTGTAGGCGCGCGCCAGGCGGGTGATGGAGTCGAGCAGGATCACCACGTCCTTCTTGTGCTCCACCAGGCGCTTGGCCTTCTCGATCACCATCTCGGCCACCTGGACGTGGCGCGCCGGCGGCTCGTCGAAGGTGGAGGCCACCACCTCGCCGCGCACGGTGCGCGACATCTCGGTCACCTCCTCGGGGCGCTCGTCGATCAGCAGCACGATCAGGTGGCACTCGGGATTGTTGCGGGTGATCGAGGTGGCGATGTTCTGCAGCATCAGGGTCTTGCCCGCCTTGGGCGGGGAGACCAGCAGGCCGCGCTGGCCCTTGCCGATGGGCGCCACCAGGTCGATGATCCGCGCCGTCAGGTCCTCGGTGGAGCCGTTGCCGATCTCCATGCGCAGCCGCTCCTGGGGGAACAGCGGCGTGAGGTTCTCGAACAGGATCTTGCTCTTGGCGTTCTCCGGCCGATCGAAGTTGATCTGGCTCACCTTGAGCAGGGCGAAGTAGCGCTCCCCCTCCTTGGGCGGGCGGATCTTGCCGGAGATGGAGTCGCCCTTGCGCAGGTTGAAGCGCCGGATCTGCGACGGGGAGACGTAGATGTCGTCCGGCCCGGCCAGGTAGGAGCTGTCGGCGCTGCGCAGGAAGCCGAAGCCGTCCTGCAGGATCTCCAGCACGCCGTCGCCATAGATCGGCTCGCCGCTCTTGGCGTGCTTCTTGAGGATGGCGAAGATGATGTCCTGCTTGCGCGAACGCGCCAGGTTGTCGATGCCCATCTCGCGGGCGATCTCCAGCAGGTCCGGCACGGGCTTTTGCTTGAGTTCGGTAAGGTTCATCGGTGTGTTCAGACGTTGCTCTTGGGAAGCCGGGCGGCGATGCGCCGTGAGGAAAGCGACAGGAGGCGAGACGATGACGCCCTGTGATGCGTTCAGAGCCCGGACAGGCTAGCCTCGTCGTGGCGCGTCGTGTGGCCATGGGCGGGCGACCGCACGAGGGTGGCCGGGCCGATGGCGTGAGCGAGGAAGCAGGTTCGACTCGCCTGATCAGCGGTTCTGGGCCGCAAGGCCGGAACACGGACTGATGCAGTGGGCTGTCTGACGACTTGGAATTGACCGATCCGGGATCGCCGGCACGGTCGGGGAAATCTGGAAAAGGCGAACGACTCGATACTAGACAAGCCCGCCGGGGAACGCAAGCCCCGAGGTGGCAAGCAATTGACAGCGTCGCGCCATGCCCGCACCCTTTTTCCAGACTCGCCGAAGGAAGCCCCATGACCCCGCCACCGGACCCGGCCATGCCCCGCCAGGAGAGCGCCAGCGACCCGCGGCGCCTGGCCGCCATCGACCTCGGTTCCAACAGCTTCCACCTGCTGGTCGCCAACTACCAGGAGGACCGCCTGCAGGTGGTCGCCCGCCTGGGCGAGAAGGTGCAGCTCGCCGCCGGCCTCGACGACGACGGCCACCTGGACGACGCCACCATCGAGCGGGCGCTGGGCTGCCTGGCCCGCTTCGCCCCCTTCCTGGAGGGCGTCACCCCCGACCACCTGCGGATCGTCGGCACCAATGCCCTGCGCGAGGCGGCCAACAGCGAGGCCTTCATCGAGCGCGCCGAGGCGGAGCTCGGGCACCGCATCGAGATCATCGCCGGCCGCGAGGAGGCGCGCCTGATCTACCTGGGCGCGGCCCACGCCCTGGCCGAGCAGGGGCGGCGGCTGATCGTCGACATCGGCGGCGGCTCCACCGAGTTCATCATCGGCGAGCGCTTCGAGCCCCTGGCGCTGGAGAGCCTGCGCATGGGCTGCGTCTCCTTCAGCGGGCGCTTCTTCGAAGGCGGCGAGATCAGCGAGAAGCGCATGCGCCGGGCCGAGCTCGCCGCCCTCTCGGAGCTGGCCAACATCCAGCGCCCCTACCGGGAGCTGGGCTGGGGCGACCCGGTGGGCTCCAGCGGCACCATCAAGGCCGCCGCGGCGGTGCTGGCCGCCAGTGGCGACGCCCCCGAGGGAGTGATCACCCGCGAGGGGCTGGCCGAGCTGCGCCGCCGCCTGATCAAGTGCAAGAAGCTCGAGAAGGTCGCCATGGAGGGGCTCAAGCCCGACCGCGCCCGGGTCTTCCCCGCCGGCATGGCGATCCTCGGTGCCATCTTCGAGGCCTTCGGGCTGGAGCGCATGCGCTACGCCGACGGCGCCCTGCGCGAGGGGGTGCTCTACGACCTGGTGGGGCGCAACGGCGCCGAGGACAGCCGGCTCAAGACCCTGGAGAACCTGAGCCGCGGCTACCAGGTGGATCCGCGCCAGGCCGACAACGTCGCCGCCACGGCGCTGGCGCTGGTCGCCCAGGTCCGCGAGGCCTGGGGGCTCAACGCGACCCAGGCGCGCTTCCTGGGCTGGGCGGCACGGCTGCACGAGGTCGGCCTGGCCATCTCCCACAGCCAGTTCCACCGCCACGGCGCCTACCTGCTGGAGCACTCCGACCTGCCGGGCTTCTCGCGCCCCGAACAGCGCCTGCTGGCCTTCCTGGTGCGCGCCCATCGCCGCAAGTTCCCGCTCAAGGAGTGGCAGGCGCTGCCCGCCCCCGACCGCGACTCCCACGCCCGGCTGGCCCGCCTGCTGCGCCTGGCGGTGATCCTCAACCACTCGCGCCCGGAGCAGCCGCCCGCGCCCCCGCGCCTGGTCGCCGAGGGGGAGGCCCTGATCCTGAGCCTCGGCGAGGGCGAGGACCCGGCGCTGCTGCTCAACGACCTGGAGCAGGAGGTGGCCTACCAGAAGGCCGCCGGCTTCACCCTGACCCTGTCACGCCCCTGACCACCCCTCGGCCAGCGCCAGCCAGCGGCCCGCCAGGGGGTCGAGCAGCGCCACCGGCGCCTCGCCGGCCCACACCACCGCCAGCCGTCCGCGCACCCAGGGCGGCACCTCGAGCTCCTGCAGCAGCCGCCTGAGATCGCGGCTTCCACGCCCGGCCAGGCGCAGGCGCTCGCCGCCGCGCCTCGGCGCCACCCGAAGCGGTTTCTCCCCTTCCTTGGGCCCCGCGAGTGCCACAGGACAGCTCCCCAGCGGCGTGGGAAGCGGTGCACGCCCGTCCCACTCCAGGCCCCACGCCTCGGGGAGTGCCGGAGGCGGTGCCATCAGGTAGAGGTGCCCGCGCCACCGCAGCCCCTCGCCCCCGGGCCAGGCCACCCTCGGGACGGCATCGGGCCGCGCCGCCTGCTGGGCGAGCAGGCTCTCCAGGCGGCGTGCGGGCGGCGACGGCAGGCCCAGCCGCCCGCAGGCGTGGCGCACCAGCAACCGCCGGCGGGCGGGGGAGAGCCCCGCGAGACCGGCCAGGGGC
>JBKHEO010000147.1:0-3951 GCA_046540755.1 Halomonas sp.
ATCCGGATCACCTGCTCGAGCGGGGTGACGAAGATCTTGCCGTCGCCGATCTTGCTGAATGTTTAAGCGCGACGCTGGTGATGAGGCTCAGACCGCATCCTTGCCGGTCTCGCCGGTGCGGATCCGGATCACCTGCTCGAGCGGGGTGACGAAGATCTTGCCGTCGCCGATCTTGCCGGTGTTGGCGACGCTGGTGATGGCGTCGATCACCTTCTCCGCCATGTCGTCGTCCACGGCGACCTCGAGCTTCACCTTGGGCAGGAAGTCCACCACGTACTCGGCGCCGCGGTAGAGCTCGGTGTGGCCCTTCTGGCGGCCGAAGCCCTTGACCTCGGTCACGGTGATGCCCTGGACGCCGATCTCCGAGAGGGATTCCCTCACGTCGTCGAGCTTGAAGGGCTTGATGATGGCGGTCACCAGTTTCATGGTCGGTTCCTCGTGATTCGTGGGCGGGCCTGCCGCCGTCGGTAGGGCGGATAACCTACAGGATACACCCCGCCGGCGGGGAAGAGAAAAGGCCCCCTGACGGGGGCCGGATGGCATCCTTGCTGGGCGGTGGCGGGTTACTTGCCGGAGCCGCTGAACTCGGGGTAGGCCTCCTGGCCGCACTCCACCAGGTCGACGCCCTCGTACTCCTCCTCCTCGGTGACGCGGATGCCCATCACCGCCTTGATGATGCTCCAGACCACCAGGCTGGCGAGGAAGACCCAGGCGAAGATGCCGACGATGCCGAGCAGCTGGGCGCCGAAGTTGGCGTCGCCGTTGGTGAGCGGCACCGCCAGCAGGCCCCAGATGCCGACCACGCCGTGCACCGAGATGGCGCCCACCGGGTCGTCGACCCTCAGCTTGTCCAGGGCGACGATGGCGGCCACCACGATGGCCCCGCCCACGGCGCCGATCAGCGCCGCGCTCAGCGCGGAGGGAGAGAGCGGGTCGGCGGTGATCGCCACCAGGCCGGCCAGGGCGCCGTTGAGGGTCATGGTCAGGTCGGCCTTGCGGAACCACAGCTTGGCCACGATCAGCGCCGCGATCACCCCGCCGGCGGCGGCGGCGTTGGTGTTGACCAGCACCTGGGCCATGTTGTTGGCGGAGGCGACGTCGGAGACCTTGAGCTCGGAGCCGCCGTTGAAGCCGAACCAGCCCATCCACAGGATGAAGGTGCCCAGGGTGGCCAGCGGCAGGTTGGCCCCGGGGATGGCGTAGATGCTGCCGTCCTTGCCGTACTTGCCCTTGCGCGGTCCGAGGATCAGCACGCCGGCGAGTGCCGCGGCGGCGCCTGCCATGTGCACGATGCCGGAGCCGGCGTAGTCGGAGAAGCCGGCCTCGGAGAGCCAGCCGCCGCCCCAGGTCCAGTAGCCGGAGACCGGGTAGATCAGGCCGGTCATCACCACCGCGAAGGCGAGGAAGGCCCACAGCTTCATGCGCTCGGCCACGGCCCCGGAGACGATGGACATGGCGGTCGCCACGAACACCACCTGGAAGAAGTAGTCGGCGCGCATGGAGTAGTAGGGAGCGTCGTCGCCGCCATCCACCACGGCATCGATGCCGTTCTCGCTGCCCAGCAGGACGCCGATGTTGGGCAGGATGCCGCCGCCAGGGCTGGAATACATGATGTAGTAGCCCACCAGCAGGTACATGGTGCAGGCGATGGCGAACAGGGCGATGTTCTTGGTGAGGATCTCGGCGGTGTTCTTGGCACGGACCAGGCCGGCCTCGAGCATGGCGAAGCCGGCGGCCATCCACATCACCAGCACGCCGCAGATCAGGAAGTAGAAGGTATCGAGCGCATAGCTCAGTTCTGTCAGTTCACTCATGGCAGGTTCTCCAGTCGGGGAAGCGGCAATCGATGGCGGTTTAGACGGCGTCGGCGCCGCGCTCGCCGGTACGGATGCGGATCACGTCCTCCAGCGGCGTGACGAAGACCTTGCCATCGCCGATCTTGCCGCTGCCGGCGGCGGCGCAGATGGCGTCGAGCACGCTCTCCAGGCGGCCGTCGTCCACGGCGATCTCGATCTTGACCTTGGGCAGGAAGTCGACGACGTACTCGGCGCCGCGATAGAGCTCGGTGTGGCCCTTCTGGCGGCCGAAGCCCTTGACCTCGGTGACGGTGATGCCCTGCACGCCGTTGTCGGCCAGCGCCTCGCGGACGTCGTCCAGCTTGAAGGGCTTGATGATGGCGGTGATCAGCTTCATGTCCTGTCTCCTCGTAGGGATGGGAGGCAACCCGATGGGGCGGCTGAACTGGCCGATGCGCAGGGCGTGCCATCGATAATGATCATGCTGGAAGTTCAACGAGTTACCCCGATGTATGCCGACAAGAATGGGGGGAGTGGCTCGAGGCGAGCGGCTCGATGCACCGTGCTGGTGCGTCGGGGAGGGCACAGATGCGCCCCGGTGGGGCAGGCGCCGACAGTCAGGAGGGCATGCGTCCCGGCGGTGGCGCGCGTATCCTGTAGGCAGTCATTGACCAACAGGAGACGCGTCATGGTGACCCAGGACAGGATCGGCCGCCTGGCCCAGCAGATCGGCGAGCGCCTGCAGGGTGCCTCCCAGGCCCCCGAGGAGATCCAGAAGGGGGTGCAGCAGGTGGTGAAGGGCGCCTTCGACCGCCTGGAGCTGGTCTCGCGGGAGGACTTCGACATCCTCATGGACGTGCTGCAGCGCACCCGCTCGCGGGTGGAGTCGCTGGAGAAGCAGGTCGCCGCCCTTGAGGCACTGGTGGAGGCCCAGGCCGGCGGCCCTGCCGCAGCCGCCCAGGGCGCCGACGCCCAGGCGGCGAGCGATCCCGACGGTGACGGAGCGCGCACCGAGCGCAAGGGCGGGGACGCCGCCTCCTGAAGCCGCGCCGGGCGACCCGCCGCGGCCTGGACTAGCCTGAGAGCAGTGCTACCGCGAGGGAACGCCCATGACGCTGGCGATCGTGCATAGCCGGGCCGGGCTCGGCCTGGAGGCACCCGAGGTGCAGGTGGAGGTGCATCTCTCCAACGGCCTGCCCAGCATGACGCTGGTCGGGCTGCCAGAGACGGCGGTGAAGGAGAGCCGCGAGCGGGTGCGCAGCGCCCTGGTCAACGCCGGCTTCGAGTACCCGCTGCGACGCATCACCCTCAACCTGGCGCCCGCCGACCTGCCCAAGGAGGGCGGCCGCTTCGACCTGCCCATCGCCCTGGGGCTGCTGCTCGCCTCCGGCCAGCTGCCACCCGACTGCCTGGCGCAGGCGGAGAGCGTCGGCGAGCTGGCGCTGGACGGTACCTTGCGCCCGGTGGAGGGCGTGCTGCCGCTGGCCCTGGCCGCGCGGCGCGCCGGTCGCCGGCTGATCGTGCCGCGGGCCAACGCCGACGAGGCGGCCCTGGCCGGCGAGCTCGAGGTGCTCCCCGCCGACCACCTGCTGGAGGTGGTCGCCCATCTGCTGGGCCAGGCCCCCATCGCCCCCCACCGGCTGTCGCGCCCGCCCGAGGCACTTCGGCCGCCGCCCGACCTCGCCGAGGTGCGCGGCCAGTTTCAGGCCCGCCGCGCCCTGGAGGTCGCCGCCGCCGGTGCCCACAACCTGCTGTTCGCCGGCCCGCCCGGCACCGGCAAGACGATGCTGGCCAGCCGCCTGCCCGGCATCCTGCCCCCGCTCACCGACGACGAGGCGCTGGAGGTGGCGGCGGTGCGCTCGGTCAGCGGCCTGCCGCTGCGCGCCGAGTGGGGGCGGCGCCCCTTCCGGGCCCCGCACCATACCGCCAGCGCGGTGGCCCTGGTGGGCGGCGGTGCGCGGCCTCGCCCCGGCGAGATCTCCCTGGCCCACCACGGCGTGCTGTTCCTCGACGAGCTGCCGGAGTTCCCGCGCCATGTGCTGGAGGTGATGCGCGAGCCCATGGAGTCGGGACGCATCCATATCGCCCGGGCCAGCCATGAGCGCCGCTATCCGGCGCGCTTCCAGCTGGTGGCGGCGATGAATCCCTGCCCCTG
>JBKHEO010000148.1:0-3920 GCA_046540755.1 Halomonas sp.
CGGCGCCCCGCGGCACAAGGGGGCAGTCACTGCCCTCTGGCGACCTTACCGCTGGGACTCGGCCCTGGCCTCGAGGCGGAAGCGGGCGATGCGGTTGATCTGTGCTACCGCCGTGCGGCGCTCCTCGGCGGGGTCGTTCTCGAGGCGTGTCTCGAAGGCGTCGAGGATGGCATGGCGGTCGCTGCCCTTCACCGCCATCACGAAGGGGAAGCCGAACTTCGTCTTGTAGGCGGCGTTGAGCCGCTCGAAGCGGGCCATCTCCTCCGGGGAGCACTGGTCGAGGCCGGCGCCGGCCTGCTCACGGGTGGAGTCGTCGGTGAGCTCGCCGGCGATGGCGGCCTTGCCGGCGAGGTCCGGGTGGGCGCGGATCACCGCCAGCTGGCGCTCGGCGGGGGCGGAGGCGAGCACCTCGCCCATCGTTTCGGCGAGGCCCTCGGGGGTGTCCTGTGCCGCCGAGAGGCCCTTCTCCCAGGCCAGCTCGGCGACCCAGGGGGAGTGCTCGTAGATCTCGCCGTAGGCGGCCACGAAGGCGGCCTTGTCGAGCCGGCTGGGACGCGGGCTGAGGGTCTTGTCGCTCATGATCATGCTCCTGCAGGGGGATGGTCGTTCTTGGGGATTAAATGTATACAAAAAATATTTTGAAATGTACCCCAAAAATGTCTAAAACTGTTTTCATCAGCTGAGAGTAGCCTCGGGTACCTGCACCGACAAGCGGAACCCGGTTCGATCACCAACATCCACGACGCGACACGAGGAGCATCCACCATGGGACGCCTGACCACCCACGTACTCGACACCGCCCAGGGGCGCCCGGGCGAAGGCATCCGCATCGAGGTCTATCGCCTGGAGGGCGAACGGCGCACGCGCCTGAAGGAGGTGGTGACCAACGACGACGGCCGCTGCGATGCGCCGATCCTCGAGGGAGAGGCGTTCGCCGCCGGCCAGTACGAGCTGCTCTTCCACGCCGGCGACTACCTGCGGGCCCAGGGCGTCGAGGCCGAGGAGCCGCGCTTCCTGGACGTCATTCCGCTGCGCTTCGGGGTGGCCGATGCCGGCGCGCACTACCATGTGCCGCTGCTGCTCTCGCCCTATGGCTACTCCACCTACCGCGGTAGCTGAGGGCGCTTCCCCTGCCGATACGCCCATAACAAGACGCAAGACGAGGCCCTCCTATGCAAGCCTATCTGCTGGATTTCGGTAACTTCATGCTGCGCTGGCTGCACGTCATCGCGGCCATCGCCTGGATCGGTGAATCCATCTACTTCGTGATGCTGGACAACGGCCTGCGCACGCCCAAGGCCGCGGAGGACCGCGACAAGGGCGTGTTCGGCGAGATGTGGGCCGTGCACGGCGGCGGCTTCTACCATAACCAGAAGTACGCCACAGCGCCGGCCAAGCTCCCCGAGGACCTGCACTGGTCGTTCTGGAAGGCCTATACCACCTGGCTCTCGGGCTTCGCGCTCTTCATCCTGCTCTACATGGCCAACCCCGGCTTCTACCTGGTCAACCCCGACGCCAACTGGGCGTGGGCCGCCAACATGAGCGGCTGGCAGGCCAACGTGATGGCGCTGCTGTTCCTGCTCGGCGGCTGGGTGGTCTACAACGAGCTGTGCAAGCGCATCAGCCCTAACATGACCCGGGACGGCCTGCTCAGCATCGCGGTGGCGGTGATGATGGTGGTGGTCTCCTACCTGAGCACCCAGATCTTCTCCGGCCGCGCGGCCTTCCTGCTTACCGGCGCGGTGATGGCCACCGCCATGTCGGCCAACGTCTTCTTCTGGATCATCCCCGGCCAGCGCCGCATGGTGAAGGCGATGAAGGCCGGCGAGGCCCCCGACCCGCTGGACGGCAAGCGTGGCAAGCAGCGCTCGGTGCACA
Organism: Halomonas sp.; assembly: GCA_046540755.1. GTDB lineage: Bacteria > Pseudomonadota > Gammaproteobacteria > Pseudomonadales > Halomonadaceae > Halomonas. The sequence continues at coordinate 1,879 of JBKHEO010000148.1, forward strand.
ATACCTACTTCACCCTGCCGGTGGTGCTGCTGATGATCAGCAACCACTACTCCTTCGCCTACTCCCACGAGCAGGCCTGGGTGATCATGTCGCTGTTCATCTTCGGCGGGGCGCTGATCCGCCAGTTCTTCGTGCTGATGCACGCCGGCCGCATCCAGCCCGCCTACCCGGTGGCCGGCACCGCGCTGATCGCGGTGGCCTTCTGGATCGCCATGCCGGCTCCCAAGCCGGCCGCCGGCGGCGGCGAGGCGGCGGTGACCCTGGCGGAGATCGAGCCGATCATCGAGGAGCGCTGCGCGGCCTGTCACTCGAGCGAGCCCACTCAGGAGGGCTACAATTCGCCGCCCGCCGGCATCGCCTATGATTCGGCGTCGCGGATCGAGGAGCAGCGTGACAAGATCCAGGAGGTGGTGGCCAGCGACTACATGCCGCTGGGCAACATGACCAACATGACCGACGAGGAGCGCGAGGCCATCGCCGCCTGGTCGGAGTGATCCCGGATCCCGTGCATGATGACCCGCCCGACCCGCCCCTATGGCGGGTCCTTTTGTACCGGCACCGTGAGAGATTTTGCCGCCTTCGTGTATACAATGGACGACATCATGCCACCAGGGAGGTAGCCCCCCATGAACCAGCGTCAGAGCGTGGCCGACCGCAAGCCCACCGCGAGCCCTCGCCGCGGCAAGGACGGCGACGGCGCCGAACGCCACGAGGCGATCCACCGGTCGATCAGCGACGCCATCATCGAGCACCGTCTCAAGCCCGGGGCTCGCCTGCGCGAGGACGCCCTGGCCGAGGTGTTCGGGGTCAGCCGCACCGGCATCCGCAAGATCCTGCAGCGCCTGGCCCTGGAGCAGCTGGTCACCCTGACCCCGCGGCGTGGCGCCAGCGTCACCCGCCCCACCGCCGACGAGGCGAAGGACGTCTTCGACGCCCGCCAGATGGTGGAGTGCGGGCTGATGCCCGAGGTGGCGCGACGGATCACGGCCGACGAGGCCGCCGAGCTGCGCGAGATGGCAAGCCGCGAACGCGAGGCGCTGCGCTCCGGCGAGCAGAGCACCGCGATTCGTCTCTCCGCCGACTTCCATACCCGCCTGGCACGACTCGCCGGCAACGCCACCCTGGCCGACTTCGTCGAGCGGCTCTGCTTCCGCTCCTCGCTGATCCTGGCGGTCTACGGCAATCCGGGTCACCTGGGCTGCGAGTCCCATGACCACGAGGACCTGATCGGCTACCTGGAAGCCGGCAACGCCGAGCGCGCCACGGCCTTCATGAGCCGTCACCTCAAGGCCATCGAGGCGTCGCTGTCGATCATCGAGGAGGCGGACGAGGCTCCCGACCTGCACAGCATCTTCGGCGGTTGAGCGAGGGGAGTGCGTCCAATGACGCGTCGGCCCCCGGGGCGGCCGACGCGTGAAGGCGGGGAAGCTTCGGGCTAGCGGCCCTGGAGCGTGGCGGCGGGCACCATACTGCTGCGCATCAGGCCGAAATAGAAGAGCCCGCCCAGGGCGGCCCCCAGCATCCAGCCGTAGCCGTTGAGGTCGGCGAGCGCTGGCACCACCACCGTGGAGAGCGAGAACAGCGCCGCGCCGCCGAAGGCGATCAGCGCCCGGCGGTTCCAGCCCCCGTCGTAGTAGTAGGCGCTCCCCGGCGCGGAGGAGAACAGCTGCTGGATGTCCAGCTCCTGGCGCCTGACCAGGTAGTAGTCCACCAAGATGATGCCGTAGAAGGGCGCGACGATGGCGCCCAGGGCGTTGACGAAGCCCGGCACGCCGATCCGGCTGATCACCGCGACCCACAGGGCGCCGACGAAGAAGGCGATGACCGCCGTGATCAGCCCGCCCACCTTGAAGCTGATCCGGCTGGGGAAGAGGTTGGCCCGGTCGTAGGCCGGGGGGATGAAGTTGGCCACCAGGTTGATGCCCACAGTGGCGGCGAAGAAGGTCAGCGCCGCGACGATGGTCAGTGGCAGGGAGTCGACCCGCTCGACGATCTCGGAGGGGTTGGTCAGTGCCTCGCCGAACAGCACCAGGGTGCCGGCG
>JBKHEO010000149.1:0-3853 GCA_046540755.1 Halomonas sp.
CCCGCGAGCGCCGGCGCAAGCCCCTGCGGGAAAAAAGTGGCCAAGGCGTGGCGGACTACTTGAGGATGACCCGGGCGTAGCGCTTCTTGCCGGCCTGGATGACGTAACCGGCGCCGGTCGCCAGCATATGGTCGCGCTCGACCACCTCGCCGTCGACCCTGACCCGGCCGTTGCCCAACATGTCCTTGGCCTGGGCGCTGTTCTTCGTCAGCCCCGAGCGGTTGAGCACGGCGGCGATGGGCGCCTGCTCGCTGCCTTCGAAGTCCACCTCCACCTCGGGAAGGTCCTCGGGCAGCTCGCCCTCGGCCAGTTGGTTGCCAGCGGAGCGGTGGGCGTTGGCGGCGGCCCCCTCGCCGTGATAGCGGCCGATCAGTTCGCGCGCCAGCACCATCTTGATATCGCGCGGGTTGGCCCCCTGCTCGACGTCGCGCCGGAGCGCCTCGATCTTCTCGTTGGGCTTGAGCGAGAGCAGCTCGAAGTAGCGCCACATCAGGCTGTCCGGCATCGAGACCAGCTTGTTGAACATCGCGCCCGGGGACTCGTCGACGCCCACGTAGTTGCCCAGCGACTTGGACATCTTCTGCACGCCGTCGAGCCCCTCCAGCAGCGGCATGGTGATCACCACCTGGGGCGCCTGGCCGAAGTGCTTCTGGATCTCGCGACCCATCAGCAGGTTGAACTTCTGGTCGGTGCCGCCGAGCTCCACGTCGGCCTCGAGCGCTACCGAGTCGTAGCCCTGGACCAACGGGTAGAGGAACTCGTGGATGGAGATCGACTGACCTCCCCGGTAGCGTTTCTCGAAGTCGTCCCGCTCGAGCATGCGCGCCACCGTGCTCTGACCGGCCAGCTCGATCATGTCGGCGGCACTCATGTCGGTGAACCACTCGGAGTTGAAGCGCACCTCGGTCTTCTCGGGGTCGAGGATCTTGAACACCTGCTCCCGGTAGGTCTGGGCGTTGGCCTTGACCGCCTCCTCGGTGAGCGGCTTGCGAGTGACGTTCTTGCCGGTAGGGTCGCCGATGCGGCCGGTGAAGTCGCCGATCAGGAATACCACCTCGTGGCCCAGGTCCTGGAACTGGCGCATCTTGGTCAGCAGCACGCTGTGGCCCAGGTGCAGGTCCGGCGCCGTGGGATCGAAGCCCGCCTTGATCCGCAGCTTGCGCCCGGACTCCAGCTTCCTGACCAGCTCCTCCTCCAGCAGGACCTCCTGGGTCCCCCGCTTCAGCAGCGCCAGCGCGCTTGCCACGTCACTCATCGTCGCCTACTCCGCGTATCAGGTTGTCCGGCCCGAGGGCCATGGAATGGGGCAGGATGGTAGCATGAGACGGCGCCGCGCGCTGACGCCCCACCGACCCGGAGACCGCCATGCCCCTTACCATCGGCTTGATGTCAGGCACCAGCCTGGACGGGATCGACGCCGCCCTGGTGGAGATCGCCGAGGAGACCGGCGCACCGCGGCTGCTGGCGTGCCATGCCGAGCCGATGCCCGCCGCCCTGCGGGAGCGGCTGTGGGCGCTGTGCCATGCCGATGAGGCCCGCTTCGCCGACCTGGCCGTCGCCGAGGAGGCCTTCTGCCACCTCCAGGCCGAGGCAGTGGCCGCGCTGCTGGCCGAGAGCGGTACCCCGCGCGGGGCGGTGGCGGCCATCGGCAGCCACGGCCAGACCGTCGAGCACGCCCCCTATGGTCATCCCGGCGGGGGCGATGCCGGCGGGCCCGCCTACACCCTGCAGCTCGACAACCCCAGCCGCCTGGCCGAGCTCACCAGCATCGCCGTGGTGGCCGACTTCCGCCGCCGCGACCTGGCGGCCGGCGGCCAGGCCGCGCCCCTGGCGCCGGCCTTCCACCAGGCGCTGTTCCGCGCCACCGGACAGTGGCGGCTGGTCCTCAATCTCGGCGGCTTCGCCAACCTCACCCTGCTGCCGCCGCTCGAGGATCCCAGGGAGCCGCTGGGGTTCGATTCGGGGCCGGCCAACGCCCTGCTGGACGCCTGGCACGCGCGCCACCGGGGCGGCGCCTTCGACGCCGACGGCGCCTGGGCCGCCTCGGGCCGGGTCGACGAGGTGCTGCTGGCCCGCCTGCTGGAAGAGCCCTTCTTCCACCGCCCGCCGCCGCGCAGCACCGGGCGCGAGCTGTTCCATCTCGATTGGCTGGCGGCGCGGCTCGGCGGGGAAGAGCGCCCCGCGGACGTGCAGGCGACCCTGGCCGAGCTGACGGCGACGAGCGTCGCCCTGGCGGTGGAGATGGCGCGGGAGCGTCTCGAGGCGCCGCCTCCCGGGCGCCTGATCCCCTGCGGGGGCGGCGCCCACAACCGCGACCTGCTGGCACGCCTGGCCCGACGTCTGCCCGAGGCGCGGCTGGCCGACGCCGCCGAGTGGGGCTGGCCCGCCGACTGGCTGGAGGCCGGCGCCTTCGCCTGGCTGGCCTACCGCCGCCTGGCCGGCCTGCCGGGCAACCTGCCCAGCGTCACCGGCGCCGCCGGCCCCCGGGTGCTGGGCGGGCTCTACGCCCCCTGAGTCGTCTCAGAAGTCGTCGTCGCGCCTCAACGAGAGCTGGCTGGCGGCCTCCTTGGCCTGGCCGATCCCCTCGCTGCCTTCGCCGCCGCCATACTTGATCATCATGCGCAGGTCGTTGGCGGAGTCGGCGTGCACCAGCGCCACCTCCTCGCTGATCCGGCCCGCATTGTAGAGGTCGTAGAGCGCCTGGTCGAAGGTCTGCATGCCGAGCTCCCGAGAGCGGGACATGACGTTCTTGATCTCGCTGACCTCCCCCTTGCGCACCAGGTCGCCGATCAGCGGCGACTTGAGCATGATCTCGATGGCCGGGCAACGGCCGCCGTCCAGCGTAGGCAGCAACTGCTGGGCGACGATGGCCCGCAGGTTGAGCGACAGGTCGAGCCACACCTGGGCGTGGCGCTCGATGGGGAAGAAGTTGATGATGCGATCCAGCGCCTGGTTGGCGTTGTTGGCGTGCAGCGTGGCCAGGCAGAGGTGCCCGGTCTCGGCGAAGGTCAGGGCGTGCTCCATCGTCTCGCGGGTACGCACCTCGCCGATCAGGATGACGTCGGGCGCCTGGCGCAGGGTGTTCTTCAACGCCACCTCGAAGGACTCGGTGTCGATGCCCACCTCGCGCTGGTTGATGATCGCCTTCTTGTGCGGGTGCACGTACTCGATGGGGTCCTCGACGCTGATGATATGGCCGCCCAGCGTCTCGTTGCGCTGCTGGATCATCGACGCCAGGGTGGTCGACTTGCCGGTGCCGGTGCCGCCCACCACGAACACCAGGCCGCGCTTGTTGTTGGCCAGCTCGCCGAGCGTCGGCGGCAGCGAAAGCTCCTCCAGGTGCGGGATCTCGAAGCCGATGCGGCGGATCACCATGGCCTTCTGGTTACGCTGCTGGAAGGCGCTGACGCGGAAGCGCCCCTTGCCTTGCAGGCTCAACGCGAAGTTGGCCTCGTGCTCCTCCGCGAAGCGCTCGCGGAGCATCTCCGGGAGCGACGCCGCCACCAGACTGTCGACCTGCGCCACGGAGAGCCTCTGGTCTCCCATGGGGGTGAGCTTGCCGGCCATCTTGAGGGTCGGCGGCGCCCCCACCGAGATCAGCAGATCCGAGGCATCCTTCTGCACCATGATATCCAGCAACTGATCGAGCCACTCTTGTGCCGTCATCTCCCTGCTCCCTGTGCGTGTCGTCTCTTGGGGCGCGACGTCAGATCGCGCTCTTGGCCTTGGCCTGGGCTTCGTCGCGGGCCACCATATTGTCCGCCACCAGCTTGGCCAGCGAGGCATCCAGGGTCTGCATGCCCAGGTTGCCGCCGGTCTGGATGGCGGAGTAGATCTGCGCCACCTTGTCCTC
>JBKHEO010000150.1:0-3824 GCA_046540755.1 Halomonas sp.
CGCGGCGTCGCCTGGCTGACGCTGGAGCGCCCCGAGGTCCACAACGCCTTCGACGACGGCCTGATCGCCGAGCTCAACGCCCACCTCGAGCGGCTGCACGCCGCCGCCAGCTCCGGCGAGGTGCGCGCGGTGGTGCTGGGCTCCGAGGGCAAGAGCTTCTCCGCCGGGGCCGACCTCAACTGGATGAAGCGCATGGTCGAGTACGACCTCGAGGGCAACCTCGCCGACTCGCGCAAGCTCTCCGCCCTGATGCACGGCCTCGACACCCTGCCCTGCCCCACCCTCTGCCGGGTGCAGGGGGCCGCCTTCGGCGGCGCCGTGGGCCTGGCCGCCTGCTGCGACATCGTCATCGCCTCCGAGAAGGCGAAGTTCTGCCTCTCCGAGGTGAAGATCGGCCTCTCGCCGGCGGTGATCAGCCCCTATGTGCAGCGCGCCATCGGCGCGCGCCAGATGCGTCGCTATGCGCTCTCCGCCGAGGTGATGGACGCCCCCACCGCCCTGGCCCTGGGCCTGGCTCACCAGGTGGTCGCACCCGAGGCGCTCGACGACGCCGTCGTCGCCATGCTCGAGACCCTGCTGGCCGGCTCGCCCCAGGCCCAGCGCGCCACCAAGGCGCTGCTCGCCGAGGTGGCCCGGGACTCCGACTCTGAGGCCACCCGCGAGCACACCTGCAAGGTGATCAGCGAGCTGCGCGTCAGTGATGAAGGCCAGGAGGGCCTGGCCAGCTTCTTCGAGAAGCGCCGCCCCACCTGGACCCAGCCCTCTGCGCCACAAGAACGCCATTCCGCCGCGGAGCCCCGCTCATGACTACCCAACCGAACAAGTTCGACACCCTGCTGGTCGCCAACCGCGGCGAAATCGCCTGCCGGGTGATGCGCACCGCCCGCCGCATGGGCCTGCGCACCGTGGCCGTCTACTCCGACGCCGACGCCAACGCCCGCCACGTGCGCGAGGCCGACGAGGCCGTGCGCCTGGGCCCCGCCGCCGCCCGCGACAGCTACCTCAAGGTGGAAGCGGTGATCGAGGCGGCCCGCCGCACCGGCGCCGGCGCCATCCACCCCGGCTACGGCTTCCTCTCCGAGAACGGCCCCTTCGTGGACGCCCTCGACAAGGCCGGCATCACCTTCGTCGGCCCGCCCGCCTCGGCCATCGCCGCCATGGGCGACAAGTCCGCCGCCAAGGCGCGCATGCACCACGCCGGCGTGCCGCTGGTTCCCGGCTACCACGGCGACGACCAGGACGACGCCCTGCTCAAGGCCGAGGCCGACAAGATCGGCTACCCGGTGCTGCTCAAGGCCAGCGCCGGCGGCGGCGGCAAGGGCATGCGCGTGGTGGAATCCGCCGCCGGCTTCCAGGCCGCCCTGGACGGCTGCCGCCGCGAGTCCCAGGCCGCCTTCGGCGACCAGCGCATGCTGATCGAGAAGTACCTGACCCAGCCGCGCCACGTGGAAGTCCAGGTGTTCTGTGACGGCCACGGCAACGGCGTCTACCTCTTCGAGCGCGACTGCTCCGTGCAGCGCCGCCACCAGAAGGTGCTGGAGGAGGCCCCGGCCCCCGGCATGACCGAGGAGCTACGCCGCGAGATGGGCGAGGCCGCGGTGCGCGCCGCCCGGGAGATCGGCTACGTGGGCGCCGGCACCGTGGAGTTCCTGCTGGATGCCGACGGCTCCTTCTACTTCATGGAGATGAACACCCGCCTCCAGGTGGAGCACCCGGTCACCGAGATGATCACCGGCCAGGACCTGGTGGAGTGGCAGCTTCGGGTGGCCATGGGCGAGCGGCTGCCGCTGGCCCAGGACGAGCTCACCATCACCGGGCACAGCTTCGAGGCGCGCCTCTACGCCGAGGATCCGGAGCAGGACTTCCTGCCCGCCACCGGCGAGCTCACCCGCTTCGCCCTGGACCTCGAGGGCGCCGGTCTCGATGCCGACAAGGTGCGCCTGGACAGCGGCGTGGAGAGCGGCGACGTGGTCTCCATGCACTACGACCCCATGCTCGCCAAGCTGATCGTCCACGGCGCCGACCGCGACCAGGCGCTGGCCAGCCTCAACCGGGCACTCGCCGCGCTGGACGTGCAGGGCGTGGTCACCAACCGCGCCTTCCTGCAGCGCCTGGCCACACATGAGGCCTTCCGCAACGCGGAGCTCGATACCCGCTTTATCGAGAAGCACGAGGCGACCCTCTTCGCGCCCCGCGAGGTGACCACCGAGGCCTACGCCGCCGCGGCCCTGATCGGCCTCAAGCAGCTCTCCCGCGAGTGCGAGAGCGACTCACCCTGGGATCGCCACGACGGCTTCCGCCTCAACGCGCCCCACACCATCCGCCTCGCGCTGTGCGCCACCGGCCACGACCTGACCCGCGCCCAGGCGCCGGATGCCGAGGACGTGGTGATCGTGGAGGGCCGCCGCGAGACCGACGCCGACCCCTGGCAGCTGGTGATCGGCGACGAGACCCTCACCGCACGCATCCAGCACCTGGAGGGCGACGCCGTGGCGGTCACCCTCAACGGCCACCGCCGCCGGCTGCAGGCCCGCCTCGCCGACAACGGCGTGGTGGTGATGGCCGACACCAGCGGCGAGACCCGCCTCTTCTGGCGGCGTATCGACGCCATCGACCATGGCCAGCACGAGGCGGAGTCCACCCTCACCGCCCCCATGCACGGCACCGTGGTGGCGCTGCTGGTGGAGCCGGGCCAGAAGGTGGAGAAAGGCATCCCGCTGATGGTGATGGAAGCCATGAAGATGGAGCACACCATGGCCGCCCCCGCCGACGGCCATGTGGCGAGCTTCCACTTCGCCGCCGGCGACACCGTGGGTCAGGGCGACGTGCTGCTCGAATTCGCTCCTGAAGAATGACACCAGGTTGTAGGAGGGAGACTCCGTCTCGCGACTGGAGGCCAAAGGCCTCCCCCGGGGGCCAGCCACACAGGCAATCCTTGGGCACCTGCCGGAGCCAGTCGCGACGTCTCCCGCCTGCAGCGGCAATCATGACTGCTGGAGAACCATCATGGCCTTCCCCAAGAATGTCCGCCTGGTCGAGGTCGGCCCCCGCGACGGGCTGCAGAACGAGCCCGAGCCGATCGCCACCGCCACCAAGCTGGAGCTGATCGACCGCCTGGGGGCGGCCGGCCTCTCCTACATCGAGGCGGCCAGCTTCGTCTCGCCCAAGTGGGTGCCGCAGATGGCCGACCACCGCGAGGTGATGAAGAACCTCGCCCGCCGCGACGGCGTGACCTACGCGGCGCTGACCCCCAACCTCAAGGGGCTGGAAGCGGCGCTGGAGTGCGGCGTCGAGGAGGTGGCGGTGTTCGGCGCGGCCTCCGAGGCCTTCTCGCAGAAGAACATCAACTGCTCCGTGGCCGAGTCCCTGGCCCGCTTCGAGCCGGTGCTGGAGCGCGCCCAGGCCGCCGGCGTACGGGTGCGCGGCTATGTCTCCTGCGTGCTGGGCTGCCCCTACGAGGGCGAGATCGCCCCGGCCAAGGTGGCCGAGGTATCCAAGGCCCTGTACGACATGGGCTGCTACGAGGTCTCGCTCGGCGACACCATCGGCACCGGCACCCCGCTCAAGGCCAAGCGCATGATCGAGGCCGTGAGCCGCGAGGTGCCCATGGCGCAGCTCGCCGCCCACTTCCACGACACCTACGGCCAGGCGCTGGCCAACCTCTACGCGGTGCTGGAGGAAGGCATCGCGGTAGTGGACAGCTCCGTCGCCGGCCTCGGCGGCTGCCCCTACGCCAAGGGCGCCTCGGGCAACGTGGCAAGCGAAGACGTGGTCTACCTGCTCGACGGCCTCGGCATCGAGACCGGCATCGACCTCGACGCCCT
>JBKHEO010000151.1:0-3784 GCA_046540755.1 Halomonas sp.
CTGCTCCTGCTGCCGGCCCTGGCCCAGGCCGAGGACACCGAGATCCGTTTCCAGCTCGACTGGCGCTTCGAGGGTCCCTCGGCGCCCTTCCTGATGGCCGTGGAGCGCGGCTATTTCGAGGACGAGGGCCTGGACGTGACCATCGACTCCGGCAGCGGCTCGGCGGGGGCCATCAACCGGGTCGCCTCGGGCCGCTACGAGATGGGCTTCGGCGATCTCAACGCCCTGGTGGAATTCCTCGCCGAGAATCCCGACGGCCCCGGCATCCAGGGCGTCTACGTGGTCTACGACGGCACCCCGGCGGCGCTGTTCGCGCGCAAGGATCGCGACATCGAGAGCCCGGCGGACCTCGCGGGCAAGAAGCTCGCCGCCCCCACCTTCGACACCGGCTACCGTGCCTGGGGCATCTTCGCCGACGCCAACGACCTCGACCCCGAGGCGGTGGAATGGCAGAGCGTCGACCCCAACCTGCGCGAGACCCTGCTGCAGCGCGGCGATGTCGACGCCATCACCGGCTTCTCCTTCACCAGCCTGCTCAACCTCGAGGAGCGCGGCATGAGCGAGGATGAGCTGACTATCATGCCCTTCGCCGAGTACGGCGTGCCGCTCTACGGCAACGCCATCGTCGCCAGCCAGGAGTTCGCCGAGGAGAACCCCGAGGCGGTGGAGGGCTTCCTGCGCGCCTTCAACCGCGCCCTGGAGGAGACCCTGGCCGACCCCGAAGAGGCCATCGAGTACGTGCGCAACCGCGACGAACTGATCGACGTGGAACTCGAGACCCGCCGCCTGAAGCTGGCCATCGAGGGCTCCATCGACACCGAGGACGCCCGCGCCAACGGCGCCGGCGCGGTGGACGACGAGCGCCTGGCCGAGTCGATCCGACTGGTGGCCGACGCCTACGACCTGCCCGAGGTGCCGGAACCCGAGGACGTCTTCACCGACGCCTACCTGCCGGCGCAGGAGACGCGCATGATCTTCCCCGGCCAGGGAGACTGAGCATGGCCGAACGCACCGAGGCCGACCCCTTCGTGACCTTCGACGGGGTGAGCCTCGCCTATGACGACTCCGGCAACGCCATCGAGGACATCACGCTGGACATCCACGAGGGCGAGTTCGTCGCCTTCGTGGGGCCCAGCGGCTGCGGCAAGTCGACCTTCATGAAGCTGTGTACCGGCCTGCACGGCCCTACCGAGGGGCAAGTGCGGGTCGATGGCGAGCCGGTCAAGGGGCCGCTGAAGATCTCCGGCATGGCCTTCCAGAACGCCAACCTGCTGCCCTGGCGCACCACCCTGGACAACGTCCTGCTACCGCTGGAGATCGTCGAGCCCTATCGACGCCAGTTCCGCCGCCGCCGCGCCGAATTCGAAGGCTGGGCGCGAGAACTGCTGGGCACCGTGGGCCTGGCGGACTACGCCGACCAGTACCCCTGGCAGCTCTCCGGCGGCATGCAGCAGCGCGCCTCGATCTGCCGGGCGCTGATCCACCGCCCGCGCCTGCTGATGCTCGACGAGCCCTTCGCCGCCCTGGACGCCTTCACCCGCGAGGAGTTGTGGTGCGTGCTGCGCGACCTCTGGGAGGCCCAGCGCTTCACGGTGGTGCTGGTCACCCACGACCTGCGCGAGGCCGCCTTCCTGGCCGACACCGTCTACGTGATGAGCCGCCGACCGGGGCGCATCGTCGAGCGCCGTCCCATCGGGCTGCCGCGCCCCAGGGTGCTGGCCAGCACCTACGAGGCCCACTTCATCGAGCTGGTCCAGGCCCTGCGCGCCCAGATCGGCGAGATCCGCGCTACCTGAACGAGGCAACGAGATGTCCCTGAGTGAAAAGAACCGCGAACGACTCGCCCCCTGGATCGCGGTGGCCGTTCTCGTGGTGATCTGGGAGGTGACGATCCGCCTGTTCCAGGTACCGGAGTTCATCTTCCCCGGCGCCTGGGCCACCGCCCAGGCCCTGGTGACCCACGCCTCGCCCATCGCCCTGCACTCTTGGCAAACCCTGTGGACCACCCTGGCGGGCTTCGCCCTGGGGGTGGCGGTGGGGCTCGGCCTTGGCTTCATCGTCGGCTCCTCGCGCTTCCTCTACCACGCCAGCTACCCGCTGCTGGTGGGCTTCAACGCCATCCCCAAGGTCGCCTTCGTGCCGATCCTGGTGGTGTGGTTCGGCATCGGCTCGGTACCGGCCATCCTCACCGCCTTCTTGATCTGCTTCTTCCCCATCGTGGTCAACGTGGCCACCGGCCTGGCGACCCTGGAACCCGAGCTGGAGGACGTGCTGCGGGTGCTCGGCGCGCGCCGCCTCGACGTGCTGCTCAAGGTGGGGCTGCCGCGGTCGCTGCCCTACTTCTTCGCCTCGCTGAAGGTGGCCATCACGCTCGCCTTCGTGGGCACCGTGGTTTCCGAGACCGTGGCCTCCAACCAGGGCATCGGCTACCTGATGATGAGCGCCGGCTCCCAGATGCGCATGCCGCTGGTATTCGCCGGCCTCATCGTGATCAGCGCCATGGCCATGGTGATGTACGAGCTGTTCAGCCTGCTCGAGAAGCGCATGACCGCCTGGGCGCACCGCGGCCAGCAGCGCTGAGTCACCGCAAACCCACCCACAACACCAACCACAACCGAGGGAACCCACCATGATCCATCGCACCTTCCGCCCCACCCGCCTGGCCGCCGGCGTGTGTCTCGCCGCGCTCAGCAGCGGCACGGTCCAGGCCGCCACCTGGAGCGACACCTCCATCGGCTATCGCTACGGCACCGAATTCACCGAACCCAACAACCCCCGGGACGTCGAGAAGCATGTCCTGCAGTTCACCCATGCCAGCGGCTACTCGCTGGGCCAGAACTTCCTCAACCTCGACATCCTGCAGTCCGACGGCGCCGACCCGGCCAGCGGCAGCGACACCGGCGCCACCGAGGCCTACCTGGTCTACCGCCACCAGCTGCATGCCGGCAGCCTGCTCGAAGAGCCCCTGGCCTTCGGCCCGGTGCGCGACATGGCGCTGACTGCCGGCTTCGACCTCAACACCAAGAACACCGCCTTCGCCCCGCGCAAGCGCCAGCTGGTGGTGGGACCCACACTCAAGTTCGACGTGCCCCGGGGCTTCGTCGACCTGAGCCTGCTCTACAGCCATGAGTGGAACCACTGCGGCCTGGACGCCTGCGGCGCCCCGGGCAACCGCAACGACATCGAGTTCGACCCCTACTATCAGATCAGCCTGGCCTGGGGCCTGCCCTTCGAGGCCGGGGCGCTGCCCATGAAGTTCCAGGGCTTCTTCAACTACAACGGCGAAAAGGGCGACGACTACTTCGGCGCCTCCACCGAGCCCGAGCAGTTGATGCGCACCTCGCTGATGCTGGATGCCGGCCGGCTCGCCTGGGGCGAAGAAGACCAGCTATGGGCCGGGGTCGGCTACGAATACTGGCGCAACAAGTTCGGCAACAGCGACCAGCCCGGGGTCGACACCGATGCCCTGACCCTCAACCTGGAGTGGCACCTCTAAGCCACCCGATGCCTGTCAAGCTTGTGGGGATCTGGAATCACGCGGCTAGTAATCGCTGATCACGTTGAACCAGCGGGTTGTCCTGGTCCGGGTTCAGGCCAGACCGCCAGTTGCAGCAGGCCTTCGAGCACGGCATTGATATTGTCGAGGGCTTCACGCAGCAGCGGAGCGGCGCTGTCACTGGTGGTGCGCTGGCCGCTCAACTCGACACGGCCAGAGCCGTTGCACGAGGGCGAACAGGTTCGTTAGGGTTTCACCCATGGCAAGGTGGGCATCTTGAAGCTTTAG
>JBKHEO010000152.1:0-3781 GCA_046540755.1 Halomonas sp.
CCTACATCGCCCCCACCCGGGTCAACCTGCAGATGACCCAGGAGCGCTGGCCGGAAATTCGCTTCCAGCCCACCCGGGAGCACTGATCCCCGCATGCTGATCGATGCCCACTGCCATCTGGACTTTCCCGACTTCGACGCCGACCGCGAGGCGGTGATCGAGCGGGCCAGGGCGGCGGGCGTCACGCATTTCGTGGTGCCGGGCACGACGCGCCAGCGCTGGCCCGGCGTGCTGACGCTGGGCGAGCGTGACGATGTCAGCGTCTGCCTGGGGCTGCATCCCTACTTCATGGAGGTCCATGCCGAGGGCGATATCGAGGTCCTGGCGCAGACGCTCGACGACCATCCCGAGGCGGTGGCAATCGGCGAGTGTGGCATCGACGCCCGGTTCGGCGAGACCCTCGACGCCCAGTGGCGGCTCTTCGACGCCCAGCTGCGGTTGGCAAAACAGCGTGAGCTGCCGGTGGTGATCCACTGCGTGCGCGCCAACGACCCGGTAGCCAAGCGGCTGCGCCAGCTCGAGCTGCCCGCCGGCGGGCTGATCCACGCCTTCGCCGGGTCGCCCGAGCAGGCCAGGAAGTTCCTCGACCTGGGATTCGTCGTCGGCCTGGGTGGGGCCGTCACCTTCGATCGGGCGAAGCGCCTGCGGCGCGCGGTGGAGAGCCTGCCCGGAGACGGCTATGTGCTGGAGACCGACAGCCCCGATATGCCGCTGGTGGGCCACCAGGGGGAGCGAAACGAACCGGCTCGGGTGGCCGAGGTGTCTCGGGTCGTCGCCGGGCTGCGCGGACAGCAAGCGACGACGGTGGCGCAGGCCTCCACCACCACCGCGCGCCGGCTATTTCGCCTCTGAGGCGGTGAGTCTCAGGCGCCGGTGGCCAGGCTCTCCGGGTCCAGACGCTCGATGGGGTAGGGCAGCTTCAGCGGCTTGAGCCGCTGGCCCGATACCGTCAGCGGGCCGAGGTCCTCCTTGGTGCTCAGCACCGCCAGGATCTCGGCCTGGTCGTAGGCGTCGAGCTCGGCGGCCACCACCTCGCCGACCGCCTTGCCGTCGGCGGTCTCCACCGGGCTGCCGATCGCGGGCAGCGTGCTGCCCTCCAGCTGGGCACGTGCCAGGCGGCGCTTCACTTGGCCGCGGAAGTGGGCCCGCGCCACGACCTCCTGGCCGGTGTAGCACCCCTTCTTGAAGCTGATGCCGCCCAGCGCCTCCCAGTTGAGCATCTGGGGCAGCAGGGCATCGCGATGCGCCGGCGTCAGCCAGGCCAGGCCCGCCTGGATATCGTGGAGACACCAGACGGCGTTGCCCACCGGGGGGGCCTGTTCGGTCAGGGTCTGCCAGAGGGTCCCGGCGCGCTCGGCCGACAGGCTGATCAGCTGGCGGGGGCGCGGCCCGGGGTGGGCCAGTAGCTGGATCTCGGTGTCTCCGGCCTGGCGCCAGGGCGCCGGCGGGGCGATCCCCAGGCGCGCCTCGGCGATGGCTCCCGCCTCCTGGCCGATCAGGCCGAGCAGCGCCAGGTCGTCGCGCGGTTTGAGCTCGACCTTGTAGAAGGGGGCGAACTTCTTCAGGTGATCGGCCAGGGGGCCCACCAGGCCCCGATGCATCAGCAGGCGGTAGTGGCCCTCGGCAATGCGCAGCAGCTGGGCATTGGCCAGCATGCGCCCCTTGGGGGTGCAGAAGGCGGTCAGCGGCGCCAGCCGGCCGTCCACCAGGTCGAGCTGGGCGCTGGTCTGGCCCTGCAGGAACCGCTCGGCATCGGCGCCGACCACGTCGAGCACGCCCAGGTGGGCGAGGGGCGTCAGCACCGTGGTGTCCAGCGCCGCGCGCGCCGGCGCCGGGGTCTCGAAGGCGATGCGGTCATCGGCCTCCTGCCGTCCGCCCAGGGCGGTGATCCAGTCTTGCATGGGGTGCCTCGTCATCTTGGGGAACTGTCTCTCTTATGCGGGCGGGGCTGCGACATTGCAACCGCTGTCCGCCCCGAGCGCCCATGCTAGACTCGGCGCTTCACCCATGCCAGGCAAGCCGGGAGTCGTGCGATGGCCCATCAGTCGCTGAGCTTCAAGGGCGTCACCGACGCCGACCAGGTCAACCGCATCACCACCGCCCTGATGATGCTCGACGGCGTCGACAGCGTGGAGGTGGGGCGCCACGGCGCCGAGGTGGAGGGGCGCGTGCGCCGCGAGGCGCTGATCAAGGCGATCGAGGGCCTGGGGCTGTCGATCGAGGTCAAGTGAGCAGGGAGAATCCGCATGCAGAAGAGTATTGAGATCCAGAGCGTCCGCAACCATATCTATCGCCAGCGGGTCGAACTCGACGGCTTCGACGACCTCTTCGTCGATGTGCCCGAGGCCTACGGCGGCGAGGGATCGGCCCCCGACCCCCACGACTACTTCGACCTCTCGCTGGGGGCCTGCAAGGCGATCACCGCCCAGATGTACGCCCGGCGCAAGAAGTGGCCGCTGGAGGGCATCAGCGTCACGGTCCATCGCGACGACAGTGAGGAGCGCCATGGGACCTATCGCCTGGAGGTGGTGATGACCTTCCACGGCATCAACGACCCGGACCAGGTCGCCCGCCTGGAGGAGATCAGCCACAAGTGCCCCATCCACCGGCTGATGACCAGCGCCACGGTGGAGGTGAGCACCCGTGCCATGACCCCGGCCTGAACGGGGACGCATTCCAGCGGCGCCGGCGCGCCGCCCCACGCCGGAGAGACCATGAGCAAGCCCTTTCGCCTCGCCTCGAAGTTCCAGCCTGCCGGCGACCAGCCGTCGGCGATCACGGGGTTGGTGAACGGCCTGGAGGCGGGCCTCGCCCACCAGACCCTGCTCGGCGTCACCGGCTCCGGCAAGACCTTCACCATGGCCAACGTGGTCGAGCGCCTGCAGCGCCCGACCATCGTCATGGCGCCCAACAAGACCCTGGCGGCGCAGCTCTACGGGGAGTTCAAGGCATTCTTTCCCGACAACGCCGTGGAGTACTTCGTCTCCTACTACGACTACTACCAGCCCGAGGCGTACGTGCCCTCGTCGGACACCTTCATCGAGAAGGATGCCTCGATCAACGACCATATCGAGCAGATGCGCCTCTCCGCCACCAAGGCGCTGCTGGAGCGCCGCGACGCCCTGATCGTGGTGTCGGTGTCGGCGATCTACGGCCTGGGCGACCCTGACCAGTACCTGAAGATGCGCCTGCACTTCACCCGGGGGGAGCTGATCGACCAGCGCCGCTTCCTGCGCCGCCTGGCGGAGCTCCAGTACACCCGCAACGACATGGACTTCAAGCGCGGCACCTACCGGGTGCGCGGCGATGTCATCGACATCTTCCCGGCCGATGCCGAGGACGAGGCGGTGCGGGTCGAGCTCTTCGACGACGAGATCGATTCGATCCGCCTCTTCGACCCGCTCACTGGCGAGGTCCGCGGCGAGGTGCCGCGCATGACCGTCTACCCCAAGTCCCACTACGTCACGCCACGGGAGACCATCCTCGGTGCCATCGACGAGATCAAGGCGGAGCTGGCCGAGCGTCTCGAGTGGTTGAGGAAGCACGAACGGCTGGTGGAGGCCCAGCGCCTGGAGCAGCGCACCCTCTACGACATCGAGATGATGCTGGAGCTGGGCTACTGCAACGGCATCGAGAACTACTCCCGCTACCTCTCCGGGCGCAACCCCGGCGAGCCGCCGCCCACCTTCTTCGACTACCTGCCCGACGATGCGCTGCTCTTCATCGACGAGAGCCACGTCAGCGTTCCCCAGGTGGGCGGCATGTACAAGGGCGACCGCTC
>JBKHEO010000153.1:0-3688 GCA_046540755.1 Halomonas sp.
TCCACGTCCGTAAGGACACTAGCACCTGAAGCTAGCGCGTCTACCAATTCCGCCACCTGGGCGCATCATGCATCTCGTCGTGTTCGCGGGCTCCCGAGGGAGATGGTGCCCAGGAGAGGACTTGAACCTCCACGTCCGTAAGGACACTAGCACCTGAAGCTAGCGCGTCTACCAATTCCGCCATCTGGGCAGGCGACGCGTATGGTACTCGATTCTCCGTGCTTTGCAAGGGCAGCGGGGCGCCGACGGACAACTTTTGCCCCGCGCGGGAGGTCGCCATGGTTGGGTGGTCGCGCCCGCGACGCTATACTGGCGCCATGACCAACGAATCCCCAAGCGATATCCCGTTCCCGCGGCGCCCGAACGCCTCCCTCCCCACGTCGTCCCCGACCCTGCCAAGGATGCTCTGCGCATGACCCACTGGACGCTCAGCGACGATCCGCACGCGGAACGCGAAGCCCACAAGTACGACAAGCCCGCCCCCAGCCGCGAGTACCTGCTCGCCCGCCTGGAGGAGGTCGGCAAGCCGATCACCCACGAGAAGATGAGCCTCCTGCTCGGCCTCGACGACGAGGAGCTCCAGGAGGCGGTGCGACGCCGCCTGGCGGCCATGGAGCGCGACGGCCAGGTACTGCGCAACCGCGCCGGTGCCTACGCCCTGATCGACAAGCTCGACCTGATCAAGGGCAAGGTGCTCGGCCATCGCGATGGTTTCGGCTTCCTGCTGCGCGACGACGGCAAGAAGCCCGACCTGGTGCTGCCGCCTCGCCAGATGCGCCGGGTCTTCCACGGCGACCACGTGCTGGTGCGCGTCAGTGGCCGCGACCGCCGCGGGCGCGACGAGGCCACCATCGCCGAGGTGCTGGCGCGCAACACCCAGACCATCGTCGGCGTCTACCGCGAGAACACCCCCGAGTTCGGGGTGCTGATCCCCGAGAACGCCCGCATCACCCAGGAGATCATCATCCCCCACAGTGCCTGCGGCGGGGCGAAGGATGGCCAGGTGATCTCGGCGCGCATCGTCAAGCAACCCGAGACCCGCGTCCAACCCGTGGGCGAGGTGATCGAGGTGCTCGGCGAGCGCATGGACCCGGGGATGGAGATCGATATCGCCATCCGCAGCTACGAGATCCCCGCCGAGTTCCCCCCAGAGGTGCACGACCAGATCAGCGAGATGTCCGCCGAGGTGGCCGAGGCTGACAAGGCCAAGCGCATCGATCTGCGCCACCTGCCGCTGGTGACCATCGACGACGAGAGCGCCAAGGACTTCGACGATGCCGTGTGCGCCTGGAAGACCAAGTCCGGCAGCTGGAAGCTGCTGGTGGCGATCGCCGACGTCTCCCACTACGTGCGTCCCGGCACCCCCCTCGACCAGGAGGCGATCCGCCGCGGCAACTCGGTCTACTTCCCGGGGCAGGTGGTGCCGATGCTGCCGGAGCTGCTCTCCAACGGGCTCTGCTCCCTCAACCCGGCCGTCGACCGCCTGGCGCTGGTGTGCGAGATGAACATCTCCAAGAGCGGCGCCATCAGCCGCTACCGCTTCTACGAGGCGGTGTTCCAGTCCCACGCCCGGCTCACCTACAACAAGGTGGCGGCGATCCTCGACGACCAGAGCGAGCAGGGCGATGCCCTGCGCGAGGAGTATCGCGAGCTGGTGGGCCCCCTCCAGAACCTGCACGGCCTCTATCGCCTGCTGCGCGAGGCCCGCGAGGCTCGCGGCGCCATCGACTTCGAGACCACCGAGACCGCCATCGTCTTCAACGACGAGCGCAAGATCGAGAAGATCGTGCCGCGCAGCCGCAACGACGCCCACAAGCTGATCGAGGAGTGCATGCTGGCGGCCAACGTGGCCACCGCGCGCTTCCTCGACAAGCACGACCTGCCGGCGCTCTACCGCATCCACGAGAAGCCCTCGCCGGAGCGGCTCGACAAGTTGCGCCTCTTCCTCAACGAGCTGGGCCTGTCACTGGGTGGCGGCGACGACCCCAGCCCCCAGGACTACCAGGAGCTGGCCGAGGTCATCCGCGACCGTCCCGACGCCGACGTCATCCAGACGGTGATGCTGCGCTCCATGAGTCGTGCGGTCTACTCGCCCCAGAACGACGGCCACTTCGGCCTGGCCTACCCGGCCTATGCCCACTTCACCTCGCCGATCCGCCGTTATCCCGACCTGATCGTGCACCGCGCCATCCGCTCGGTGATCCGCGGCCCGCGCCAGACCAACACCGTGCTGCGCGCCGAGGGAGCCCCGGTGGAACCGCCCAGCCGCTGGGCCCCCTACACCTTCGAGCAGATGCTCGAGCTCGGCGAGCACTGCTCGATGACCGAGCGCCGCGCCGACGACGCCACCCGCGACGTCGAGGACTGGCTCAAGTGCGAGTTCATGTCCGACAAGCTCGGCGAGGTCTACGACGGCACCATCGCCTCGGTCACCCAGTTCGGCATCTTCGTGCGGCTCGACGAGGTCTACGTCGAGGGACTGGTGCACGTCACCTCGCTGCCCTCCGACTACTACCACTACGAGCCGGAGAAGCACCGCCTCAAGGGTGAGCGCTCGGGCATGAGCTATCGCCTCGGCGACGGCGTCACCGTGCAGGTGGCACGCGTCGACCTGGACGAGCGCAAGATCGACTTCGCCCTGGCCGACGACAAGCCGCGTCCCAAGCGTCAGCCGCGCCGGCGCCGTGCGGTGGACGCCGCCCCCGACAAGGGGCGCGCCCGTGCCGGCGGCAAGCCGCCCCGGGCCGAGGCCTCCGGGGACGCCGCCACCGCCAAGGGCGACAAGTCCTCCGACAAGGGCGATGGCCGAAAGCGCAGCGGCAACCGTCGGCGCCGCAGCAAGCGCTGACCCGCGGCGGCGGGGCCTCCCGCCGCTGGATTCCCGAGAAAAGCGAGCGACATGAAGCAGAAGCGAAGCCGCCGGCCGCCTCCGGGTCGGCCGGCCATCCCCGGTGGGCTGGAGAGCGTGTTCGGCGTGCACGCCGTGCGCGCCCTGATCGAGCGCGGCGAGACGCCCCGCGAGCTGTGGGTGCAGGAGGGCAGTGCCGGCGAGCGCCTGGCCGAGCTGGTGGAGACCGCCCGCGCCGGCGGCGCGCGGGTGCAGCGCCGCCCCCGCGACGAGCTCGACCGCCTGGCTCAGGGCGCCGCCCACCAGGGCATCGTCGCCTTCGCCGCGCCGCTCGCCTTCGCCGCCGAGAGCGAGCTGTGGTTCCGGCTGGAGGCCTGGCCGGGGGCGGCGCCGCCCCTGCTGCTGGTGCTCGACGGCGTCACCGATGTGCACAACTTCGGCGCCTGCCTGCGCAGTGCCGACGCCGCCGGGGTAGACGGGGTGATCGTGCCCAAGGACAAGGCCGCCCCGCTCAACGCCACGGTGCGCAAGGTGGCCTGCGGGGCCGCCGAGAGCGTGCCGGTCTACCAGGTCACCAACCTGGCCCGAGCCCTGGCCAGGCTCAAGGCGCTCGGCGTCTGGGTCACCGGCACCGCCGGCGAGGCCGAGGCGCTGGTCTTCGAGGCCGACCTCGCCGGTCCCACGGCGCTGGTGATGGGCGCCGAGGGCAAGGGGCTCAGGCGGCTGACCCGCGAGGCCTGCGACCAGCTGGTCAAGCTGCCCATGGTCGGCAGCGTGTCGAGCCTCAATGTCTCGGTGGCCACCGGCATCTGCCTCTTCGAGGCCGTCCGCCAGCGCCGC
>JBKHEO010000154.1:0-3613 GCA_046540755.1 Halomonas sp.
CCGAGGTCGACGAAGGCGCCGTAGTCGGTGAGGTTCTTGACGATACCCACGATCTGCTGGCCTTCCTGCAGGGTGGCGAGCAGGGCCTCACGCTCGGCGCTGTTCTCAGCCTCGAGAACGGCACGACGGGAAACGACAACGTTGTTGCGCTTCGGATCGAGCTTGATGACCTTGAAGTCGAGTTCCTTGTTCTCGAGGTGCGTGGTGTCGCGCACCGGACGCACGTCGACCAGGGAGCCGGGGAGGAAGGCACGGATGGAGTCGACGTCGACGGTGAAGCCGCCCTTGACCTTGCCGTTGATCACGCCCTTGACGATCTCGTCCTTCTCGAAGGCCGCTTCCAGCACCTTCCACGCCTCGGCGCGCTTGGCCTTCTCGCGGGAGAGGCGGGTCTCGCCGAAACCGTCCTCGACGGCTTCCAGGGCGACGTGGACCTCGTCGCCGATGGCGATGGTCAGCTCGCCGTTATCGTCGCGGAACTGGGCCGCGGGGATCTGACCTTCGGACTTCAGGCCGGCATTGACGGTGACCCAGTCACCCTCGATGTCGACGACGGTAGCCGGGACGATGGCGCCCGGCTCCATGTTGATATCCTGGAGAGACTGTTCAAACAGTTCAGCAAAGCTTTCGCTCATGATGTTCCTACGTGATCAACGTTAACGTGCGGCGGGGCCGCTTCCTCCGCACCACCAGCGAGTGCGGGCCTTATTCACCAAGCCCCCGGCGATGTTGGCGCTGGTTCGACCTGGCTCGGCTCTCGGCAATCGGTGCCGAGCCACGTCATCACATGCTGCCGGAGGCGCCGCAAGGGAGTTTCAGGCGTCGGGGAGCAGACCGCGTTGGGTCAGAAGCTCCGTCAGCCGATCCACCACTTCCGGTATCGTCAGGCGCGTGGTATCAAGCGTGATGGCATCGGTGGCCGGCTTGAGTGGCGCCACGCTGCGCTGCATGTCGCGGGCGTCGCGCGCCTGAATCTCCTTCAAAAGACTCGATAGACTAGCATCCACCCCGGCTTCCCGCAACTGGCGCTGGCGGCGGTGGGCGCGCTCCTCGGCCGAGGCGGTGAGGAAGATCTTCAGCGGTGCCTCGGTGAACACCACGGTGCCCATGTCGCGGCCGTCGGCCACCAGGCCCGGGGGCTTGCGGAAGTCGCGCTGGCGGCTGAGCAGCGCCTCACGTACCGCGGGCAGCGCGGCGACCCGGGAGGCGGCGTCCCCCACCTGCTCGGTACGGATGGTGGTGGTGGCGTCATCCCCCTCCAGCAGCACCCGGGTGGTATCCGGCTCGGCCACGAAGACCACGTCGAGGCGACGGGCCACCTCGGCCAGCGCCGCCTCGTCGTCCAGGGCCACGCCGTGGCGGCTGGCGGCCAGGGCGGTCAGGCGATAGAGGGCACCGGAGTCCAGCAGGTGCCAGCCCAGTCGCTCGGCGACCAGGCGGCTGATGGTGCCCTTGCCGGCCCCGCCGGGGCCGTCGATGGTGAGTACCGGGGTCTCGCTGTGGCTCATGCGCCCTCCTCGCCGGGCTCTTCCTGGAGGGTGAGCCCCACCC
Organism: Halomonas sp.; assembly: GCA_046540755.1. GTDB lineage: Bacteria > Pseudomonadota > Gammaproteobacteria > Pseudomonadales > Halomonadaceae > Halomonas. Next base: position 1,552 of record JBKHEO010000154.1, read on the forward strand.
GGCGCGCCAGGTCGACGAAGCCGGGGAAGGAGGTGGCGACATTGGCGCAGTCGTCGATGAGGATCTCGTCGTCGGCGCGCAGGGCGGCGATGGCGAAGGCCATGGCGATGCGATGATCGCCCAGGCTGTCGATGCGTCCGCCGCCGTAGGCTCCTCCCACGATATCGATGCCGTCGGGATGCAGGCTGTGCTCGACGCCGATGGCGGCCAGGCCGTCGGCCATGGCCTGCAGGCGGTCGGACTCCTTGACCCTGAGCTCCTCCGCCCCGCGCAGGCGGGTCGTCCCCTCCGCATTGGCGGCAGCGATGAACAGCGCCGGGAACTCGTCGATGGCGAGCGGCACCTGGTCGACGGGGATCTCGATGCCCTTGAGCGGCGCATGGCGGATATGCAGGTCCGCCACCGGCTCGCCGCCCACCACGCGCTCGTTCTGCTGGGTGAGGTCGGCACCCATCAGCCGCAGGATGTTGATCACCCCGATGCGGGTAGGGTTGATGCCGACGTGCTCCAGCAGCAGGTCCGAGCCCGGGGTGATCGCCGCCGCCACCAGGAAGAAGGTGGCCGAGGAGATGTCCGAGGGCACGTCGATGGGGGCCGCGGTGAGCGTGCCGCCACCCTGGAGCCAGCAGGTGTCGCCCTCGCGGTGGACCGCATAGCCGAAGCCCTGGAGCATGCGCTCGGTATGGTCGCGGGTGGGTGCCGGCTCGCGCACCCGGGTCTCGCCCTCGGCATAGAGGCCGGCGAGCAGCAGGCAGGACTTCACCTGGGCACTGGCCATGGGCATGTCGTAGGTAATGCCCTGGAGCGCCCTGCCGCCGTGGATATGCAGCGGCGGGCGGCCGCCCTCGGCGGTGTCGATCTCGGCCCCCATCAGGCGCAGCGGATCGGCCACCCGCCCCATGGGGCGCTGGGTCAGGGAGGCGTCGCCGGTGAGCTCGGTGTCGAAGGCCTGGCCGGCGAGCAGGCCGGCGAAGAGCCGCATGGCGGTACCGGCATTGCCCACATAGAGGGGGCCAGAGGGCGCCTTGAGGCCGTGCATGCCCACGCCATGGACGGTTACCCGACCCTGGTGAGGCCCCTCGATGGCCACACCCATCTCGCGGAAGGCCTGCAGGGTGGCCAGGCTGTCCTCGCCCTCCAGGAAGCCCTTGATCTCGGTGACCCCCTCGGCCAGGGCGCCGAGCATGATGGAACGGTGGGAGATCGACTTGTCGCCGGGGACGCGGATGCGCCCGGTCACGCCGCCGCCGGGGCTGACCCGGTAGCGCAGCTTGCCGTGTTGTTGCATCTGGTATTCCGCCTGATAGCTGGTCTTGTTGAGCAGGGTATCGAAGTAGTGTCGGGCATGGCTGGCGCGGTCGAAGGTCGCCAGCATGGCGTCGCCGTCGCCGCGCTCCACGGCGTCACGTAGCCGCGCCACGCCGGCCTCGAACTCCTCCAGGGAGGCGAGCACGGCATCGCGGTTGGCGATGAAGATGTCGCGCCACATCACCGGGTCGCTGCCGGCGATGCGGGTGAAGTCGCGAAAGCCCCCGGCGGCGTAACGGAAGATCTCGAGGCGCTCGTCCTGGCGCGCCAGGGTGTCCACCAGCGAGAAGGCCAGCAGGTGCGGCAGGTGGCTGGTACGGGCCAGCACCTGGTCGTGGCGCGCCACCGCCATCTCCAGCACCTCGGCGCCGCACGCCTGCCACAGCGAGCGCACCCGGGCGAGCGCCGCCGGGTCGGTGTCGGGCTCGGGGGTCAGGATCACCTTGTGGTCGACGTAGAGGACCGGGTTGGCCGCCGCCACGCCGCTCTTCTCGGAGCCGGCGATGGGGTGGCCGAGCACCAGGTTCGGCGGCACCCGGCCGAAGGCGGCGACGGCGCAGTCGCGGATGGCCGCCTTGGTGCTGCCCACGTCGGTGATCACCACTGCCGGGGCGGCTCGCCCGAGCAGGCCGGCGAGCTCGCCCATCACCCCGCGCATGGCCAGCACCGGCACCGCCAGCACCACCAGGGTGGCGCCGTCGATGACGCCCTCGAGGCGGGTGTCGCCGCCGTCGATCAGCCCCATCTCGATGCC
>JBKHEO010000155.1:0-3610 GCA_046540755.1 Halomonas sp.
GGCCTCCTCGGGCCCGACATCGCCGGCCTCGACCCGCGGGGGATCACAGGCCAGGGCGTCGATGCCCATGGCCGAAAGGCGCGAGAGCAGTCGCCCGCCCACGTTGCCGGCGCCCACGACTCCCACCCGGCGATCGGCCAGCCGCCAGCCCTGGCGCTCGGCCAGGGTGGCCAGGCTCACCAGCACGTAGTCCACCACCGCGTCGGCGTTGCAGCCCGGGGCACTGGCGAAGGCGATGCCGCGCTCGGCGAGCAGGGCGGTGTCCACATGGTCGGTGCCGATGGTGCAGGAGCCCACGAAGCGCAGCCGCTGCGCCTCGGCCAGCAGGGCGGCATCGACCCGGGTGATGGAGCGCACCACCAGGGCATCGACGTCACGCAGGTCGGCGGGGCCGATCTCGCGCCCCGGGCGGCGCACCACCTCCCCCAGCGGGGCGAGACAGGCCTCGGCGGCGGGCACGCTGGCGTCGGCGAGGATCTTCATCGGTCACTCCCAGGACATCTCGGCGATGGGCACGGCAGGGATAGGCGCGTCACGCCAGGCCCCCTCGAGCCTTGCCTTGCGGATCGACTGGTGGGGCTTGAGGAAGAGGTAGACGGCGGCCACGTCATCGGCCAGCAGGCGCTGGGCCTGCCCCAGCAGGGCATGGCGCTCGGTCTCCTCCTGGGCCGCCTCGATGCGCGCCCACAGGGCGTCGAACTCGGGATTGCGGTAGTTGAAGTAGTACTCCTCGCGGGCATAGATATCGAGGTCCAGTGGCTCCACATGGGAGATCAGGGTCAGGTCGTAGTCGCGCGCCTCGAAGACCCGCTCGAGCCAGTCGCGCCACCCCAACCGCTCTACCGTCACCTCGATGCCCACCGCCTCCAGGTCGGCGGCCACGTAGAGCCCCGCCCGTTCGGCGTAGATGGTAGTGGGCAGCACCAGGTGGAGGCGCAGCCCATCGGCCTGCCCGGCCTCGTCCAGCAGTGCCCTGGCCCGCTGGGGGTCATGGGGGTAGCGGTCGGCCAGGTCGACGTAGGCGGGATGCAGCGGCGAGAAGTGGCTACCGATGAGCGGTGGGCGGATGCCGGGGTAGATGTCGAGCATCGCCTGGCGATCGATGGCATGGGCCAGGGCGCGGCGTACCCGCCGGTCCCCCAGGGGCTCGCGGGCATGGTTGACGGCCAGCAGGGTCTCGCCGGCGCTCAGCCCCTCCTCGATCACGTAGTCGTGGCGCTGGGCCAGCTGCAGGTGGGAGCTCAGGCTGCTGCCATCGGGATAGAGGTCGATGGCCCCCTCGCTGAGGCTGTTCTCGAGCTCGATGCGGTTCGCGGTGAAGGTGATCCGGGCCGCCCGGATGGCGGGACGATCGCCCCAGTAATCGTCGAAGCGCTCCAGGTGCAGCGCCTCATCCTTCCAGCCGTCGACCCGGTAGGGGCCGGTGCCCACCGGGGCCTCGCGATTGGCCTGCGCCGAGGCAGGATGCACCATCACCGCCGCGGAGAGCCCGAGGCGATAGGGCAGCAATGCATCGGGACGCGACAGGTGCAGGCGCAGCGTGTGGTCGTCCACCACCTCCACCGCCTCGATGGCGGCGAAGAGGTGGCGCTGGGGGTTGCCCTCCTCCGGGTCCAGCAGCCGGGCCAGGCTGAAGCGCGCCGTCTCGGCATCGAAGCGGCGACCGTCATGGAAGCGCACGCCCCGGGCCAGCGCCAGGCGCAATACCCTGCCCTCCTCCTCCACCCGCCACGCCTCGGCAAGCAGCGGCTGCACCCGCCCCTTGCGATCGATCCGCGTCAGGCCCTCGAACACGTTGAGATGCACCGCCTCCGCGGTGGTGGCGGAGGGCGTGGTGGTGGGATCCAGGTGGGGCGGCGTCAGCTGCAACTCGATGCGCACCGTGTCGCGGGCGACAGCGTCGGCCGCCACCAGGAGGATGAGGGCCAACAGGGCCGGGCCCAAGGGGATCCGTCGTCGCATTGGGCTATCCTCTATCGTCATGGCGCAGGGGGCGCACCACCAGCCGGTTGCGGCCTGCTCGCTTGGCCGCATAGAGCGACTCGTCCGCGGCCTTGAGGCTCTGCTCGATGTCGCCGCCGGGCAGGTTCGGCGCCAGGCCGGCGCTCAGGGTCACCGCCAGTGGTTCGCCGTCGTGCATCAGCGGCGTCTCGGCCACCTGCCAGATGATCTCGCGCAGCCGCTCGGCGGCCGCCTCGAGCTCGGTGTCGGGCAAAAGCACCACGAACTCCTCGCCGCCGTAACGCGCCAGCAGCGCCGAGTCGGGCAACGCCTTGTGCAGCAGTCCGGCCACGTGGCGGATCACCGCGTCACCCACGGCATGGCCATGGCGGTCGTTGACCTGCTTGAAGTGATCGATGTCGAGCATCGCCACGCAGAAGGGCGCAACGCGAAGTGCCTCGCGGCGCTCGTTGAGGGCCTGCTCGAAGAAGTGACGGTTGTAGAGCTGGGTCAGGGCGTCGTGGGTCGCGAGGAAGTCGAGCTCGCGGTTCATCGCCAGGATGCGCCGCTCATTGTCATTGATGCGGTCGACATAGTGACGAATGGTGGCGGCCATGCGGGCGATCTCGTCGCCACCCTGGATATCGATATCCGCGGAGACCGGGCGCTCGCTGCCCATGGCATGCTGCAGGCGCACCACGCGACGCACGATGGCCCGGTGAATGAAGAGCACCGTGGCGAGCAACACCAGCAGCACGCCCGGCACCGAGAGCTTGAGGATTGTCTCGTGACGGTCGATATCGGCCTCGAGGACCTCGACGGTCTCCTGTATCTCATGACGCATGTCGCCCACGTGGAAGCCCACGGCGACACCGAGGTCGGTGGAGAGCTCGCGATTGTCACGGATCACCTCGGCGATCTGGGCCTCGACGCTGGCCAGCAGCCCCCTGCCTGCCTGGTCGAGCCGATGACTGGCCTCCAGGCGTCGCCTCAGGTCGATGCGCTGCGCCACCAGGCCATCGAGCTCGGTGATGCTGCGTCCCAGCCGCTCGCCGGCGCGCTCCACCGCGTCGAAGCTGCCCCCACCGTCACGCAGCTCGGCAAGCTCCAGCGCCAGGCGTTCGATCCAGTCGCGACGATCGTGGATCTCGAACAACGCTTGTCGACGGTGGAAGTGGCTGTCCGCCAACAGTAGCATGGCACTGCTGGCCACCAGGCTTTCGCTCTGCTGCAGCAGGCGGCTGGCGGTCAGCAGGCCGCGGGTCTGCTGCTCGGCCAGCGCCGAGATGCTGGCGCGATAGTTGGCGAAGGAGGATAACGCCAGGCCGATCACGCCCAACGTGACCAGGGTCATCAGCGCGGTGAGCGCCGCCGATCGAGCCGTCAATCCCATCCCTGTCTCGTGCCTCTCCTGCCTGACATCCCGAGTCCTTCACCCCGAAGGAGTGTACCCCCTGGCCGGCGTCGCCGCACGCGGACACCTCAACGTAACGACGCGACTTTGTCCGTCACGCCGGGAATCCTTACAATGCCAACCCTTCTCCCTTGATACCCCCGCTGGAGCCGCCGTGATCGTTCGCTGGGAAACCGACCATGACTATGTGCTGGTGCATGTCCACCAGGACATGTTCGGCGACTGGATCTTCAGTCGCGCCTGGGGACAGATCGG
>JBKHEO010000156.1:0-3599 GCA_046540755.1 Halomonas sp.
GCGCAGGGTCTGGGCGACCAGCTCGCGGGCACTCTCCAGCGGCACCCGGCGGATGGCGGCGCGCACCCGGGGCAGGCTGGGGGCGTTCATGGAGAGGGCGTCGAAGCCCATGCCCATCAGCAACAGCGCGCCGGCCGGGTCCCCGGCGAGCTCGCCGCACACCGAGATCGGCATCTCCAGGCGGCGGGATTCGCCGGCCAGGGTGGCCATGGCGGAGAGCACCGCGGGGTGGCAGGCGTCGAAGAGGTCGGCGACCCGCGGGTTGTTGCGATCCACCGCCAGCAGGTACTGGGTCAGGTCGTTGCTGCCCACCGAGAAGAAATCGGCGCGCTCGGCCAGGGCGTCGAGCTGGTAAAGAGTCGCCGGCACCTCGATCATCACCCCCATCCGCGGGCGCGGCACCGTCACCCCCTCCTCGCCCAGCTCGACGATGGCGCGCTCCAGCAGGCGCTGGGCGGCGTCCACCTCGTCGACGTTGGTGATCATGGGCAGCAGCACCTGGAGGTTGTCGAGCCCCTGGGAGGCACGCAGCATGGCACGCAGCTGCACCATCAGCACCTCGGGGTGGTCCAGGGTCACGCGGATGCCGCGCCAGCCGAGGAAGGGGTTGGCCTCCTCGATGGGGAAGTAGGGCAGGTCCTTGTCGCCGCCGATGTCCAGGGTACGCATCACCACCGGCAGCGGCGCGAAGCTCTCCAGCTGGTCGCGGTAGAGGCGGGTCTGCTCCTGCTCGCCGGGGAAGCGCTCGGTGACCATGAAGGGCACCTCGGTGCGGTAGAGCCCCACCCCGCTGATGCGCGGCTTGAGGGAGGCCACCGCGTCCACCGCCAGGCCGGTGTTGACCATTAGCGGCATGTCGTGGCCGTCCGGGGTGCGGCTGGGCAGGTGCTGCTCGTGCTCGAGCACGTCGGCGAGGGCCTGCTCCTCGGCGATCAGCCCCTCGTAGTGGGTCAGCAGCTCCTGCCCGGGGCGCACGAAGAGCCGGCCACGGTGGCCGTCGAGGATCACCCGGGCCCCGGAGAGGCGCGGCAGCGGCAGGTCGACCATGCCCAGCACCGTGGGGATGCCCATGGCGCGGGCCAGGATCGCCACGTGGGAGGTGCTGGAGCCACGCACCGAGACCAGCCCGGCCAGGCGGTCGCGGGGCACCTCGCCGAGCAGCGCCACGCTGAGCTCGTCACCCACCAGGATGGTTCGCTCGGGGTAGACGTCCGGGGTCTGGGGGGTCTCCTCCTGGAGGTGGGCCAGCACCCGCCGGCCCAGGTCGCGCACGTCGGCGGAGCGCTCGCGCAGGTAGTCGTCGTCGACCCGCTCGAGGTACTGGACGTGACGCTTGACGACGTCGGCCAGGGCGCCCGGCGCCCACTGCCCCTCGCGGATGCGCTTCACCACCTCCTGGGAGAGCGCCGCCTCGCTGAGCATCTGCTGGTAGACCTCGAACAGTGCCAGCTCCTGGGCCGAGATGCGGTTGGCCAGGCGCTCGCCGGCGGCGCGGATCTCCTCGCGCACCCGGCCGATCGCCTCCTTGAGGCGGGCGATCTCGTAGTCGACGTCGGTGGGGATCAGGTCCGGCACGCTGTCGAGGTCGGCGGGCGGGGCGATCACCACCGCCTCGCCGATGGCCATGCCGGGCGAGGCGGCCACCCCCTTGAACTGTACCTGCCCCTCGAGGCTGGGGCGGGTCAGGTTGCCGGTGGCCAGGGCGTGGGCCAGCACCCCGGCGAGCTGGGCCGCCATGGTCACCAGGAAGGCCTCGTCCTCCTCGCCGTAGCGGCGCTTCTCGGCCTGCTGGACCACCAGCACGCCGAGCATGCGGCGCTGGTGGATGATGGGCACGCCCAGGAAGCTGGAGTAGCGCTCCTCGCCGGTGGCCTCGAAGTAGCGGAACTGGGGGTGCGCCTGGGCATCCTCGAGGTTGAGCGGCTCCTCGCGCCTGGCCACCAGGCCCACCAGCCCCTCGCCGACGGGCAGGGTCACCTGCCCCACCGCCTGGCTGCGCAGGCCGATGGTCTCCATCAGCACCAGCCGCTCGATCTCCTCGTCGAAGAGGTAGAAGGAGCAGACGTCGGTCTGCATCGCCTTGCGAATGCGCCGCACCATGGTGGAGAGCGCCGCCTCCAGGCTGCGGGCCCCGTTGACTTCCTGGATGATGCGGCGCAATACCTCGAGCATGTGGCGCGATGTCCCTGTTGTTGTGCGTCGGTGGTGATGCCACGAGGGGCACCGCAGGAACGGCGGACCCCGGCTATGTGACTCCCTCACCCGGCCAGGGTTCGTCCCCGAGGGCACGCCGGGCTCAGCCGTGGCCCAGGGCCAGGCGCTGGGCGCTGGGCGACAGCTCCTTGAGGGCACGCCGGTAGACCTCGCGCTTGAAGGGCACCACCTGCCCCAGCGGGTACCAGTAGCTGACCCAGCGCCAGCCATCGAACTCCGGCTTGGCGGAGGTATCCGTGCAGATGCGACTCTCCTGGCAGCGGATCCGCAGCAGGAACCACTTCTGCTTCTGGCCGATGCAGACCGGCCGGGAATGCGTGCGTATCATGCGTCGCGGCAGGCGGTAGCGCAGCCAGCCCCGGGTGCAGGCGAGTATCTCGACGTCGTCGGCGGTCAGGCCGATCTCCTCATGGAGCTCTCGAAAAAGCGCCTCCTTGGGTGTCTCATTCGCCTTGATGCCTCCCTGGGGAAACTGCCACGCATTCTGCCCTACCCGACGCGCCCAGAGCAGCTGCCCCTGGTCGTTGGCGATGATGATGCCAACATTGGGGCGAAAGCCGTCAGCGTCGATCACGGGCTTCACCTTGTCTGAAAGAGTATTGCGGCCATTCTTCCACAAGGCCACGAAGCGCATCAATACGCCTTCCGCCGCAGGATGCAGGGGGCCGCGGCATCTGCCATAATCGCCGGCTTTCGAGACTTTCCTTCCCCCGTCACCGCAACCCTGGAGTCGCCGTGAGCCTGGCCATCTTCGACCTGGACAACACCCTGCTGTCGATCGACAGCGACCATGCCTGGGGCGAGTTCCTGCTCGAACAGGGCGCCGTCGACCCCGTGGCCTACCGCGAGGCCAACGACCGCTTCCTGGCCGACTACGAGGCCGGGACCCTGGATATCCACGCCTTCCTCGAGGTGGCCCTGAGGCCGCTGGCCGAGAACAGCCCCGAGCAGCTCGCCGCCTGGCACCAGCAGTTCATGGCCAGCAAGATCGAGCCCCATATCCTGCCCAAGGGCGAGGAGCTGCTGGCCCGCCACCGCACCCGGGGCGACACCCTGCTGATCATCACCGCCACCAACCGCTTCATTACCGGCCCCATCGCCGAGCGCCTGGGGGTGGACGAGCTGATCGCGGCGGAGCCCGAGATCGTCGACGGCCGCTACACCGGGCGCGTCAGCGGCACGCCCAGCTACCGGGAGGGCAAGGTGGTACGCCTGGAGGCGTGGCTGGCCGACAAGGAGCACAGCCTGGAGGACGCCTGGTTCTACAGCGACTCCCACAACGACCTGGCGCTGCTGGAACGCGTCGAGTATCCGGTGGCGGTGGACCCCGACCCCAGCCTGCGCGAGGTGGCCGAGGCCCGTGGCTGGCGGATCATCAGCTTGCG
>JBKHEO010000157.1:0-3568 GCA_046540755.1 Halomonas sp.
CTCGCGCTACTCCTTGTGGTGATGCTTGTGGGCGCGGCTCATCAGGTAGAGCGCCCCGGCCAGGGGTCGGTGTGGTTATGGCGCCTTCGATACCACCCGCTGCTCCCTGGGGAGATAGCCCGGCGCCACGGTCACCCTGACCTCGGTGGCCTCCGTGGTCACCGGGCTATCGCTCCGGGTCAGCTGGAAAATGTGAACTCACGGCACCACCACGATGGGCACGGGAATGCGTGCCAGCAGGTCGGCGTCCTGCTCCAGCAGGGTGACCAGGCGCGCGCGGGTGATGGCCAGGGCGCCGCGGCGCGCGCGGGCGAGGAAGCGCTCCAGCGCCGGCGCCCCCATGGGCGCCAACTCCTCGCGGCCCAGGAAGAGGGGATGGCGACGCACCGCTTCCTCCGGGGTCTCGCCCCAGGGTAGCGCCGGCGCCTCGCCGCGGAAGTAGCGCAGCGGCCCCGGCTCCGGCGGGTGACGCTCGTCCCAGATGATCACCGTGCAGGGCGCTTCGAGGAGCAGGCGCCGGCTGGTGGAGCCCAGGCGATTGCCCCAGCGCGCCGAGAGGCCCGCCTTGCCCAGCACCAGCACGTCCCCGGGACCGGCCTCTTCCAGGGCCACGCTCGCCACCTGGCCGCGACTGACCCGCAGCCGATGGCGAACCGCCCTGCCCTCCGCCGCCAGGCGCAACGCCCGCTGAACCCGCTGCATCTGGCGCGAGAGGCTCGCCTCCAGGCTGGCACTGGAGAGCGGACGGGCGACCCCGCTGCTCGCGCCCACCTCCCGAGAGAACGGGAAGGCGGCACATTGCAGCAGATCGAGATCCTCGACGAAGAGTGCCACCAGCTCGGCGCGCACCTGCTCCGCCAATGTCGCCGCGGCCTGGAGTGCGGCCAGCCCCTGGCGGGAGTCGTCCAGCAGTGCCAGCACCCGCAGGGCCTCTTCGGTGGCCAGCACCGGTTCGGTGGATGACACCTCAGGTTCCATCGCCGTTCTCCTTCCCGCCGTCGGCGGATGGCTTCTCGGTGTTGCCGGAGGCGGCCTTCACCGCCGCCTGGAAGGCCGCCAGGCGCGCCTGGACGCGGCCGTTGAGGCTCTCCGCCGGGAAGTTGCCCTCCTCGTCGGCTGCGCCCAGGGTCTCGCCGGTGAGCAGTGCCAGCGCCTCGTCCACATGGCGCACCGCATACAGGCGGAAGCTGCCCTGGTCCATCGCCTCGCGCACCTCGCGCTTGAGCATCAGGTGCTCGACATTGGTGACCGGCAGGATCACCGCCTGGCCATCCAGCTCGCCACGGGCCACACAGACATCGAAGAAGCCCTCGATCTTCTCGTTGACTCCGCCGACCGCCTGTACCTCGCCGTGCTGGTTGATGGAGCCGGTGACCGCGAAGGCCTGATCGAGCCCCACCCGGGCGATCGCCGAGACCAGCGCGCACACCTCCGCCACCGAAGCGCTGTCACCCTCGATGCCGCCGTAGGACTGCTCGAAGGCGAGGCTTGCCGACAGCGATAGCGGGCCCTCGCCGGCGAAGCGCCCGGCCAGGTAGCGCGACAGGATCATCACCGCCTTGGAATGGAGACGCCCGCCCAGGCGCGCCTCGCGCTCGATGTCGACCACCTGGCCATTGCCGGGGCGAGCCGTCGCGGTGATGCGGGTCGGCTGGCCGAAGGCGAAGTCGCCCAGTGCCCGTACCGTGAGGCCATTCACCTGTCCCACCACGCACCCTTCGGTGGCAATCATCACGGTGCCACGGGTGATCTGCTCATGGCTGCGTTCACGGATACGCCCGGACCGCCACAGCTGCTGAGCCACCGCCTTCTCGACATCCTCGCGCCGGATCACGCGAGACGCTGCCTCGCTCGCCCAGTGATCGGCCTCCATCAGCAGGTCATGGAGGTCACGATGCCGCGCGGTCAGCCGTTTCTGGTCATCGGCCAGGCGGCTGGCCCGCTCGATGGTGGCCGCCACGCCGCTGCGATCCAGCGGCAACAGCGCCGCCTCACGGGCCAGGGTAGCGATCATCCGGGCATAGAGCGCCAGGCTATCGTCGGTGCGCTCGAGCTCGTCCTCGAGGTCCACCTGCACCTTGAACAGCTCCAGGAACTCGGGGTCGTGCTCGCACAGCAGATAGTAGAGCAGCCGCTCGCCGAGCAGCACGATCTTGACGTCCAGGGGAATCGGCTGGGGCTCCAGGCTCACCGTGCTGATCAGTCCGTAGGCCTGCTCCAGCGACTCGGTGCGGATCTCGCCGGCGCGCAGCACGCGCTTCAGGGTCTCCCAGGCCCCGGGCTGGGTCAGCAGGCCGCGGATGTCCAGCACCAGGTAGCCGCCGTTGGCGCGATGCAGGGCGCCGGCTCGGATCAGCGAGAAGTCGGTGACCAGGGTGCCGTTATGCACGTGGTGCTCGATACGCCCCACCAGGTGCTGGTGGCCCGGCAGATCCTGGTAGATGACCGGCGCCCCCTCGGTGTCAGCGTTGTCGACCAGCAGGTTTATGTAGAAGCGGCTGAAGATCGCCTCGGGCGGGATCTCCGGCTCCTCGGCGGTGAAGGCGTCGGCGTGCTGCAGGATCGCCTCGCGGATCGCGCCCAGGTGGGCAGTCACCTCGGCCTCGTCCTGGTAGCGCTCCTCCAGCTCGGCCAGGGGCGCACCGATGGCGCCCTGCAGCACCTCCTCGTTGAGCTGCTGGATCTGCTCGCGCAGGTCCTTGGCGAGCTTCGGCATGCGGCGGATCGCCTGGGTCAGCTTGCGCTGCAGGATCTCCACCGTGTGCTCGATACGCTCGCGCTCCTCCCTGGGAAGCTTCTCGTACGCCTCGGGCGACAGCATCTGGTCACTGTCGCCATCGGCGGGGGCGAAGGTGAAGCCATTGGGAGTGGAAAGCAGCAGAATCCCCTGTTCGCGAGCCTCGCGACGCACCGCCTCCACGGCATCGCGCTGCCGCTCGCCCATGGCCTGCTTCAGTTCCTGCAGGCGGTTCTGGTACTCGTCGCTCTCGAATACCGCCGGGATGGCCCCGCGCAGCTCATCCACCAGCGCCTCGATGTCGCGTCGCAGCTGACGCCCCAGCCCCGCCGGCAGCTGCAGGTAGCGCGGCACCGAGGGGTCCTTGACGTTATAGAGGTAGCACCAGTCCGGCGGGGAGGGCTCCTGGCTCGATCGCTCGGTCAGGTAGCGCCCCACCAGGTTATGCTTGCCGTGCCCCGGCTGGCCCAGCACGAAGAGGTTGAAACCGTCGCTGCGGATCGCCGTGCCGAAGGCCAGTGCCTCCCGCGCCCGCTCATGCCCGGCCAGCAGGTCCAGCGAATCCAGTTCGCTCGAAACCTCGAAGGCGAACGCCTCCTCCGGGCATGCCTGATACACCTGAGCACTGCTTAGCGGCTCGACCACTGCACTTTCTCCTTTCGTCCGTGGCAATAGGTCAACCTTGAAGCAGGTGTGAACGCTTGGCCAGCATCAAGATCAACTCCGGCCGGATTCCACTCCCTCCCCGCCCTGGCGAGCGCTGCTGGGTAGGCATCTCGGCACCGGAGAGCGGCAGCGGCGAACGGGTGTGGATCCGGTCGTTCAGGAAGG
>JBKHEO010000158.1:0-3552 GCA_046540755.1 Halomonas sp.
CGCCGCACCGGTCGCTTCTGCAGCTTGCGCTGCAGGGTGCGCCGGTGCATCCCCAGGGCGCGGGCGGTGGCCGAGATGTTGCCATCATGCTCCTGCAGCACCTTCTGGATATGCTCCCAGGCGATGCGGTTGATGGAGGGCGGCTGCTCGGCCACCTCGGTCTCCGGGTCGCCGGCGTCCTTGTCGAAGGCCGCCAGCACCTCGTCGGCATCGGCCGGCTTGCACAGGTAGTTCACCGCCCCCAGCTTGATCGCCTCCACTGCGGTGGCGATGCTGGAGTAGCCGGTGAGGATCACCACGCGACACTCGGGCACCACCTCGAGCAGCTCGGGAAGCAGCTTGAGGCCCGACTCGTTCTCCAGCTTGAGGTCCAGGGTGGCCAGGGCAGGCCGGTGCTGGCGCGCCAGTGAGAGTGCCTCCTGGGCATCCTGTGCCACCACCACCGCGTAGCCGCGGCGGCTCATGGCGCGGTCCAGGACGTGGCAGAACATCTCGTCGTCATCGATGATCAGCAGGTGTTCGGGCGTCTCTTGCATGGGGCTCTCGCTCGGTTGGGGTTCATGCGCCGGCGGCGCTTCGAGGCAACACCACCTCGGTGAGGGTGCCGCCCTCCGGGTGATTGTAGAGGCTGACGCCGCCGCCGAAGCGGTTGATGGTGGCGTGGGTCAGGAACAGGCCGATCCCCATTCCCTTGCTCTTGGTGGAGACGAAGGTCTCGCCGAGCTGGTCGGCGATGGAGAGGGCGACGCCGGGGCCGTGGTCGCGGATGTCGATCACCACCTCCTCGTCTTGCCAGTCCAGGTGGATAGCAATGTCGTTCGGGTTGGCGTCGGCGGCGTTGTTGAGCAGGTTGGTCAGCGCCTGCTCCAGGGTGGTGTCCACCGCCATCCAGGGGCGACCGCGATGCCTGGCCACCTCCAGCCGGTGGTTGACGTCCGGGCGCAGCACCAGCCAGCGTTGCACCAGGCCGGCCAGCCACACCTCGGCATCCTCGATGCGTGGCTCGCCCATGCGCCGCCGGTCGGCGCTCTCCACCAGCTCCTGCAGGCGGCGCTTGCAGGTGTCCACCTGGCGGCGCAGCAGGGCGATGTCCTTCTGCAGCATGGGATTGTCGTCCGCCTCCTCGCGCATCTCGGAGAGCAGCACCGCCATGGTGGAGAGCGGGGTGCCCAGCTCGTGGGCGGTGCCGGCGGCCTGGGTGGCCACGGCCAGCACCTGCTCGTTGCGCAGCGCCGCCTCGCGGGTGCGCGACAGGGCCTGCTCCCGGCTGCGCAGGGCGTGGGCCATCTTGTAGATGAAGAACGTCACCAGCCCCGCGGAGAGCGCGAAGTTGAGCCACATGCCGAGCACATGCAGGTTGAGCGCGCCGCTTTCGCCATGGCTGCCGGTGAGCTGGGGCACCGGCTGGTGGAACACCATCAGGGTGCTGTAGCCCACCATGGAGGTGGCGGCGATGATCCAGGCGCAGCGCCAGGGCAGGGTGGCCGCGGCGATGGTCACCGGTACCAGGTAGTAGGTGATGAAGGGATTGCTGGCGCCGCCGGTGAAGTAGAACAGCAGGGTCAGCCCGGCGACGTCGGCCAGCAGGTGGAGCAAATATTCGCCGTCGCTGACGGCGCGGTGGCGCCCCAGGCGCCACCAGGTGCCCAGGTTGACCAGTGCCATCGCCAGCACCACGCCGATCACCGCGGTGACCTGCAACCGGAAACCGAGCACCTCGACGCCGAAGATGATGGCGGCGAGGAAGCCGGTCCAGGTGATGCCCCGGACGATCGTCAGGCGCACCAGATTGCGGCTGGGGGTGGAGAGCGGCAGCGGTTGGGTGACTGGCATGATGACTCCCGGTTCAGGGCCTCCATGATAGCGCGGCGATGGCGCCTGTTGGGGGCGGCGGCCTACATTTCGGCCCCGTGAGGGCGTAGAATGCCGCCATCGCGCCACGCGGCCACCACTCACGCACCGCTCCGGTGCCACGACGACGAACCTCCCATCGATGCCAGACGCCAACCTGGCCCGAGAAGTCGGGCTGAGAAGAACCTTCGCCATCATTTCGCACCCCGACGCGGGCAAGACCACCATCACCGAGAAGATGCTGCTGTTCGGCAACGCCATCCAGCTGGCCGGCTCGGTGAAGAGCAAGCGCGACGATCGCCACGCCACCTCCGACTGGATGAAGATGGAGCAGGAGCGCGGCATCTCGGTGACCACCTCGGTGATGCAGTTTCCCTATGGCGGGCGCATCGTCAACCTGCTCGACACCCCGGGCCACGAGGACTTCTCCGAGGACACCTACCGCACCCTGACCGCGGTGGACTCGGCGCTGATGGTGATCGATGGCGCCAAGGGCGTCGAGGCACGGACCATCAAGCTGATGGACGTGTGCCGGCTGCGCACCACGCCGATCCTGACCTTCGTCAACAAGATGGACCGCGACATCCGCGACCCCATCGAGGTGATGGACGAGGTCGAGGAGGTGCTGAACATCCAGTGTGCTCCCATGACCTGGCCCATCGGCATGGGGCGCCACTTCAAGGGGGTCTACCACCTCTACAACGACACCCTGCACCTCTACACCCAGGGGCAGGGCAGCCGAATCCCGGATGATCGTCGCATCGAGGGGCTCGACAGCCCCGAGGTGGACGAGGTGCTGGGCGAGGAACAGGCCGAGGAACTGCGCATGGAGGTGGAGCTGGTGCGTGGTGCCTCCCACGCCTTCGACCATGACGCCTACCTGCGCGGCCAGCTGACCCCGGTCTACTTCGGTACCGCCATGGGCAACTTCGGGGTACGCGAGATGCTCGACGGCTTCGTCGAGTATGCGCCGCCGCCCCAACCCCGCGAGACCGATACCCGTACGGTGGAGGCCGAAGACGGCCGCTTTACCGGTTTCGTGTTCAAGATCCAGGCCAACATGGATCCCAACCACCGTGATCGCATCGCCTTCCTGCGGGTCTGCTCGGGCAAGTACGAGAAGAACATGAAGATGCGCCATGTGCGGATCGGCAAGGATGTCAAAATAGCAGATGCCTTGACCTTCATGGCCTCGGATCGCTCCCAGGTGGAGGAGGCGTGGCCCGGCGACATCATCGGCCTGCACAACCACGGTACCATCCAGATCGGCGACACCTTCACCCAGGGCGAGGAGATGCGCTTCACCGGCATCCCGCACTTCGCCCCCGAACTCTTCAAGCGCGTGCGACTCAAGGACCCGCTGAAGATGAAGGCGTTGCAGAAGGGCCTGCAGCAGCTCTCCGAGGAGGGCGCCACCCAGGTCTTCATGCCGCTGGACAACAACGACCTGATCCTCGGTGCCGTGGGCACGCTGCAGTTCGACGTGGTCGCCCACCGCCTCAAGGAGGAGTACAAGGTCGAGGCGGTCTACGAGGGGGTGAACGTCAATACCGCCCGTTGGGTCTACTGCGATGACGCCAGGAAGCTCGAGGAGTTCAAGCGCAAGGCCAGCGCCAACCTGGCCATCGACGGAGGCGGCTACCTGACCTACATCGCCCCCACCCGGGTCAACCTGCAGATGACCCAGGAGCGCTGGCCGGA
>JBKHEO010000159.1:0-3537 GCA_046540755.1 Halomonas sp.
TTCCAGCTTCCAGCTTACATATTCGGGTAGTTGGGCCCGCCGCCGCCCTCCGGCGCTACCCAGGTGATGTTCTGGGCCGGATCCTTGATGTCGCAGGTCTTGCAGTGCACGCAGTTCTGGAAGTTGATCTGGAAGCGCGGCTTGCCGTCGTCATCCTCGACCACCTCGTAGACCCCGGCCGGGCAGTAGCGCTGGGCGGGTTCCGCGTACTCGGGCAGGTTGTCGCGGATCGGCAGCTCCGGGTCGGCCAGCTTCAGGTGGCAGGGCTGGTCCTCCTCGTGGTTGGTGTTGGAGAGGAACACCGAGGAGAGCTTGTCGAAGGAGAGCTTGCCGTCGGGCCTGGGGTAGTCGATCTTCTCGCACTCGCTGGCCGGCTTGAGCGTGGCGTGGTCCGGGGTAGTGTCGTGGAGGGTGGGCAGCCGGCCGCCCAGCAGCTGGTCGACGAAGTTGTAGGCGCCGCCCAGGAAGGTACCGTACTTGTGGATCGCCGGGCCGAAGCTGGCGCTCTCCTTGAGCTCGGCATAGGCCCAGCTCGCCTCCCACCTCTCGGTGAACGATGTGAGCTCCTGGCCGCCCTCGTCGCCCGAGGCGATCGCCTCGAAGACGCTCTCCGCGGCCACCAGGCCGGACTTCATGGCGGTATGCAGCCCCTTGATCTTGGCGAAGTTGAGGGTGCCGGCGTCGCAGCCGATCAGCAGGCCGCCGGGGAAGGTCATCTTCGGCAGGCAGTTGATCCCGCCCTTGGCGATGGCGCGGGCCCCGTAGGCGACCCGCTTGCCGCCCTCGAGATGCTTGGCCAGCACCGGGTGGTGCTTCATGCGCTGGAACTCGTCGAAGGGCGAGAGCCAGGGGTTCTGGTAGGAGAGGTCCATGATCAGGCCCACCACCACCTGCTGGTTGTCGCCGTGGTAGAGGAACCAGCCGCCGTGGGTGCCCTTGTCCAGCGGCCAGCCGGAGCCGTGCAGGATCAGCCCCGGCTCATGCTGCTCGGCGGGCACGTCCCAGAGCTCCTTCAGGCCGATGCCGTAGTGCTGCGGGTCCTTGCCCGCGTCGAGGCGATACTCCTCGATCAGGCGCTTGCCGATATGGCCCCGGGCGCCCTCGGCGAACAGGGTGTATTTGGCGCGCAGCTCCATGCCCGGCATATGGCCATCCTTGGGCTGGCCATCGGCGCCCACGCCCATGTCGCCGATCAGGATGCCCTTGACCACACCCTCCTCGACGATCGCCTCCTGGGCGGCGAAGCCGGGGAAGATCTCCACGCCCAGCCCCTCGGCCTGCTCGGCCAGCCAGCGGCAGAGGTTGCCGGCGCTGATCACGTAGCGGGTCAGGTCACCGCCGATATTGTGCATGCTCTTGGGTACCAGGGCGTTGGGCAGCTTCTGGCCCTTCTCGGCGTCCTTGAGCAGGTAGACCTCGTCGCGGCTGGCCGGGGTGGTCAGCGGGGCACCACGCGCCTCCCAGTCGGGGAAGAGCTCGGCCAGGGCGCGGGGCTCGAAGATGGCGCCGGAGAGGATATGGGCGCCCACTTCGGAGCCCTTCTCCACCACACACACCGATAGCTCCTGCTCGGCCTCGCCCGCCTGCTGCATCAGGCGGCATGCCGCGGCCAGGCCCGAGGGCCCGGCGCCCACGATCACCACATCGAAGTCCATGGATTCGCGTTCGATTTGTTCTGTCACCAGCTCTCTCCTCACTGATCGGGGCGACGTCGGCGGGGTGCCACCAACGTCGAACCAATTTAAAACGGTCGTTTGCTTCTAGCCTGCTTCCATGATAGGCATAATACGCCAAATGGGTCACCCCCTCGATGGTGCAATCGGCTCGCGGCGCTCATGACATTGTTGCGATGCACCGAGCTGTGGCACATTGGGAACGTTTTGTCATGTGGCGCCTATCAAACGCTTGCATGAAACTGATAAGAGCATGCCGCCTGGATCCAAGCGGCCCCTCTCAGGACGGTGGACGGAGCTCCGTCTCGCCAACGGGAAACCTGATGGTTCAACTCCCGAGGAACCAAGCGAGGACACCATGAAAGTACTCGTCGCGGTCAAACGCGTCATCGACTACAACGTCAAGATCCGGGTCAAGCCGGACCACTCCGACGTCGACCTCACCAACGTCAAGATGGCCATGAACCCCTTCTGCGAGATCGCCGTGGAAGAGGCGGTGCGCCTGAAGGAGCGCGGGGTGGCCACCGAGATCGTCGCCGTCACCGTGGGGCCCAAGGCCGCCCAGGAGCAGCTGCGCACCGCCCTGGCACTGGGCGCCGACCGTGCCATTCACGTCGAGACCGACGAGCGCGTCGAGTCGCTGGGCGCCGCCAAGGCGCTGGCGAAGGTCGTGGAAGAGGAGCAGCCGGACCTGGTGATCCTCGGCAAGCAGGCCATCGACACCGACAACAACCAGACCGGCCAGATGCTCGCCGCCCTGACCGGGCTGCCCCAGGGCACCTTCGCCTCCGAGGTAGTCGTCAGCGGCGAGGGGGAGGAGGCAAGGCTTCAGGTGACCCGCGAGATCGACGGCGGCCTGCAGACCGTGGAGCTGGCCCTGCCGGCCATCGTCACCACCGACCTGCGCCTGAACGAGCCGCGCTACGCCAAGCTGCCCGACATCATGAAGGCCAAGAAGAAGCCGATGGACGTCAAGTCACCGGCGGACCTCGGCGTCGAGCTGGCCTCGAAGGTCAAGCTGCTCAAGGTCGAACCGCCGGCCGAGCGCCAGGGCGGTGTCAAGGTGGGCTCGGTGGACGAGCTGGTCGACAAACTCAAGAACGAGGCGAAGGTGATTTCATGAGCATCCTGGTCCTGGCCGAACATCATGACGGCGCCCTGGCCGGCGCCACCGCCCATGTGGTCGCGGCGGCTCAGGCCATCGGCGGCGATATCGACGTGCTGGTGGCCGGCGAAGGCGTCTCCGCCATCGCCGAGGCCGCGGCGAAGCTGGACGGCGTCAGCCGCGTCCGCGTGGCCGACCACGCCGCCTACGCCCACCTGCTGGCCGAGCCCACCGCGGCGTTGATCAGTGAGCTCGCCGACGACTACAGCCATGTGCTGGCGGCCGCCTCCACCACCGGCAAGAATGTCCTGCCGCGCGTCGCCGCGCTGAAGGACGTGGCACAGATCTCCGAGATCATCGCCGTGGAGGGCGCCGATACCTTCAAGCGGCCCATCTACGCCGGCAACGCCATCGCCACGGTGCAGAGCGAGGATGCGCTCAAGGTGATCACCGTGCGCGCCACCGCCTTCGATGCCGTGGGCGAGAGTGGTTCCGCCAGCGTGGAGGCCGTGGACGTCGTCGCCGACAACACCCAGTCCACCTTCGTCAAGGAGGCACTGGCCGAGTCCGACCGTCCCGAGCTTGCCGCGGCCAAGGTGGTGGTCTCCGGGGGGCGCGGCATGGGCAGCGGCGACAACTTCAAGCTCCTCGAGGGCATCGCCGACAAGCTGGGGGCGGCCATCGGCGCCTCCCGCGCCGCGGTGGACGCCGGCTTCGTGCCCAACGACATGCAGGTGGGCCAGACCGGCAAGATCGTCG
>JBKHEO010000160.1:0-3528 GCA_046540755.1 Halomonas sp.
GGATTTTAAGTCCCTTGCGTCTACCAATTTCGCCATCCGGGCGGCACGGTGTCGGGCGGATCGGATCGATCGGGGGAGTGGAGGCTGGAGTCGGAATCGAACCGGCGTACACGGAGTTGCAGTCCGCTGCATAACCACTCTGCCATCCAGCCTCATCGAGTCAGAAAATAATGGAGCGGGAAACGAGATTCGAACTCGCGACCCTCGCCTTGGCAAGGCGATGCTCTACCACTGAGCTATTCCCGCCTGACTCGAGAGCGAATTATACGGATAAGCCGGTGACTGTCAAACGGTTCTGCGCCCCCTTACATGGAGCGGCTGAGGTGCGGCCAGGCGGCCTTGAGGTAGAGGAACATCGACCACAGCGTCAGCACCGCGGCGACGTAGAGGGTGGCCACGGCGAGCATCGCGATGGGGGTGCCGGGGGCGAAGGCGAGCAGCAGGAAGATCGCCACCATCTGCAGGGTGGTCTTCACCTTGCCGAGCCAGGAGACCGCCACGCTGCCGCGCTTGCCCATCTCGGCCATCCACTCGCGCAGCGCCGAGATCACGATCTCGCGGCCGATGATCACCAGCGCCGGCAGGGTGAGCCAGAGCGCCTCGTAGCGCTCGATCATCAGCGCCAGCGCCACTGCCACCATCAGCTTGTCGGCCACGGGGTCGAGGAAGGCGCCGAAGGGGGTGGACTGGTTCCAGCGCCTGGCCAGGTAGCCGTCGAGCCAGTCGGTGATCGAGGCCAGGCCGAAGAGAGCGGCGGCCAGCGGCATGCTCCACGCGAACGGCAGGTAGAAGAGCACCACCAGCAGCGGGATAAAGGCGATACGGGCCAGGGTGAGGATATTCGGGATGTTCATCACGCGAAGCTGTCCTTGCCGGGGGAGGGGGCGTTGAGCGTCGAGTCATTCTATCCGCCTTGGCCGCCTTCATCCATGCAGGGCACGATGGATGGTCTCGGCCAGGCTGGCGCTGATGCCCGGCACACGCGCCAGTTCCTCGCGACTCGCCTGCTTGACCCCGTGCAGGCCGCCGAAGAAGCGCAGCAGTTCACGGCGGCGCTTGGGGCCGACCCCGGCGATGCCCTCCAGGGTGGAGGTGCGGCGCACCTTGTCGCGGCGGGTGCGGTGGCCGGTGATGGCGAAGCGGTGCGACTCGTCGCGGATGTGCTGGATCAGGTGCAGCGCGGGGGAGGCGGCCTCCAGGTCCAGGGTGCGATCCACGGTCTCCAGGAACAGCGTCTCCAGGCCCGCCTTGCGGGTGGTGCCCTTGGCCACGCCGAGCAGGGTGACGCCGGTGACGCCCAGCGAGGCGAGCACCTCCCGGGCCATGTTGAGCTGCCCCTTGCCGCCGTCCACCACCAGCACGTCCGGCGCCACGCTCTCGCCCTCGCTGACGCGGCGGAAGCGGCGTGTCAGCGCCTGCTGCATGGCGGCGTAGTCGTCGCCCGCCGCAACTCCCTCGATATTGAAGCGCCGGTAGTCGGACTTGCGCGGTCCATTCTCGTCGAACACCACGCAGGAGGCCACCGTGGCCTCGCCCTGGCTGTGGCTGATATCGAAGCACTCCAGCCGCGCCGGCGGGGCATCCAGGCCCAACGCCTCGCGCAGCGCCTCGAAGCGTCGCGTCAGCTGGGCCTGGTTGGCCAGCTGGCCGGACAGCTGCTGCTCGGCATTGGTGCGCGCGAGCTCCTTCCACTGGGCACGGTGGCCGCGCACCTGGTCGGTCAGGCGTACCCGGCGTCCCGCCTTCTCGGTGAGCGCTCGGGCGATCAGTGCGGCGTCGGGCACGGCGTGGCTGGTGATCACCTCGCGGGGGATCTCGCGGGCCTGGCCCAGGTAGTACTGGCTGACGAAATCGCCGAGCAGCGCCTCTGGCGCGAGGTCCAGGCCGTTGGCGGGGGCATGGTGGCGAGCGCCAAGCAGGCGCCCCTGGCGGATCGCCAGCACCGAGATGCACAAGGCGCCGGGGCGGCTGGCCAGGGCGAAGACGTCGGCGTCGCCGTCCCCGGTATCCACGAACTGGCGCTGCTGCAGCTGGCGCAGCTGCTGGACCTGGTCGCGCAGGCGGGCCGCCTCCTCGAAGGCCAGCTCGCGGCTGGCGGCCTCCATGGCCTCGGTCAGCTCGCGGGTCACCTGTTCGCTCTTGCCCTCCAGGCACTGCACCGCGTGCTCCAGGTCGCGGCGGTAGTCGGCCTCGGCGATGTAGCCCACGCAGGGCGCGCTGCAGCGGTCGATCTGGTACTGCAGGCAGGGGCGTGTGCGGTGGGCGAAGACGCTGTCCTCGCAGTTGCGGATGCGGAAGATCTTCTGCATCAGCGACAGGCTCTCGCGCACCGCGTGGCTGCTGGGGTAGGGCCCCAGGTAGCGGCCGTCGTCGCGGCGGCTCCGGGCGCGCTTGTACTCCAGGGCCGGGAAGGGGTGGCGGTCGGTGACGAAGACGAAGGGGTAGGACTTGTCGTCCCGCAGCAGGATGTTGTAGGGCGGGCGCAGCTCCTTGATCAGGGTCTGCTCGAGCAGCAGGGCCTCGGTCTCGCTGTTGGTGACGGTGACCTGGATGTCATTGATGCGACCCACCAGCGCCTGGGTCTTGGCGTTCAGTGCGCCGCGGAAATAGCTGGCCAGGCGCGCCTTGAGGCGGCGCGCCTTGCCGATGTAGAGGGTATCCCCTTCGGCGTCCAGCATGCGGTAGACACCGGGGGCCTCGCTGACATTGGCCAGGAAACGGCGATGGTCGAAGCTCATGGCGAGTCGCTACTGGACGCTGGAGAAGCCTTCCACCAGGCCGTGGCGCAGCCCCAGGTGGGTGAGCTCCACGTCGGAGTCGACCCCCAGCTTCTCGAAGATGCGGTAGCGGTAGGTGTTGACGGTCTTGGGGCTGAGGAAGAGGCGGTCGGAGATATCCGCCACCTTCTGGCAGTTGATGATCATCATCGCCACCTGCATCTCGCGGGAGGAGAGCTCGTCGAAGGGATTCTCCGGCGAGTCGATCCGCGACAGTACCAGGCGCTGGGCGACGTCCGGGCTGACGTAGCGCTGGCCGTGGAATACCTCGCGGATGGCGCCGACCATCTCGTCATGCTGGGAGTCCTTGCTGACCAGCCCCCAGGCGCCGGCGTCCAGCAGCCGCTGGGCGAAGGTGTCCTCCAGCCAGGCGGTCAGCACCAGGACCCGGGCGTCGGGGAGGGTGCGGGTGATCTTGCGCGTGGCTTCCAGGCCGCCGATGCCCGGCATGCGGATGTCCATCAGCACCACGTCGGGCTTGAGGCGCCGCGTCTCGTTGATCGCCTCCTCGCCGCTGGAGGCCTCGCCGACCACGCGCAGGTCCTTCTCGGCGTTCAGCAGGTGGGCCAGGCTGGTCCTGACCAGGTGGTGGTCATCGGCAATCAGTACCTTGATCAACGCGGGTGACTCCTGAGCGGCTCGAACACGACGAGTCATCTCATCGAAGGATAGGGAGGAAGAGGCTCGGTAGGCTTAGAGTGGCATAACTGGCCGCCGGGCAAAACCCTCCTTAGGATGGGGGGCACAAGAG
>JBKHEO010000161.1:0-3502 GCA_046540755.1 Halomonas sp.
TCGAAGCTGGAGAAGGGGTGGAAGGGGTTGCGCTTGATGCCGCAGCGAGTGACCGCGGCGTTGAGGAAGCCGTGGTCGAAGGCGGCGTTGTGGCCCACCAGGATGGCACGGGTGCAGCCGTGCGCCTTGATCGACTTGCGTACCGGGCGAAAGATCTCGCCCAGCGCCTCGGCCTCGGAGACCGCCACCTGACGACGCAGGGGATCGTCGAGCCGGATGCCGGTGAAGTCCAGCGCCGACTGCTCGACGTTGGCGCCGGGGAAGGGCTCGACGTGGAAGGCGTAGGTGGACTCCGGCAGCAGCCGGCCCTCGGCGTCCATGGTCAGGGTGACCGCCGCGATCTCGAGGATCGCGTCGTTCTCGGGATTGAAGCCACCGGTTTCCAGGTCCACCACGACCGGCAGGTAGCTGCGGAATCGCTGGGCCATCAGGTCGCGGGCGATCGCCTCGCTCATGCACCTCTCCTTCCTGTTCCTTGCACTCTGCGTCTCCTCGGCGCCGCCCCGGGTCGAACTTGCGCATTCTAGCAGCTCGTCCGCGGTGCGTCCCGGGGCGGTATTCGCTGCCGGGCAGGCACGCTATACTGACGCCCTCTAGCGTTCACCAGAAAGGAGCTCCCCGAATGTCCGATGTCAAGAAGGTCGTGCTGGCCTATTCCGGCGGCCTCGACACCTCCGTCATCGTCAAGTGGCTGCAGGAAACCTACGACTGCGAGGTGGTGACCTTCACCGCCGACATCGGCCAGGGCGAGGAGGTCGAGCCGGCGCGCGCCAAGGCGCAGGCGCTGGGCGTCAAGGAGATCTACATCGAGGATCTGCGCGAGGAGTTCGTGCGCGACTACGTCTACCCGATGTTTCGCGCCAACACCATCTACGAGGGCGAGTACCTGCTCGGCACCTCCATCGCGCGCCCGCTGATCGCGCGACGCCTGATCGAGATCGCCAACCAGACCGGCGCCGACGCCATCTCCCACGGCGCCACCGGCAAGGGCAACGACCAGGTGCGCTTCGAGCTGGGCGCCTACGCCCTCAAGCCGGGCGTCAAGGTGATCGCTCCCTGGCGCGAGTGGGACCTGACCTCCCGCGAGAAGCTGATGGCCTATTGCCAGCAGCACGACATCCCGGTGGACTTCACCGGTCAGAAGAAGAAGTCCCCCTACTCCATGGACGCCAACCTGCTGCACATCTCCTACGAGGGCGGCATCCTCGAGGACCCCTGGGCCGAGGCCGAGGAGGAGATGTGGCGCTGGAGCGTCTCGCCCGAGGCGGCGCCAGACACGCCCACCTACGTCGAGCTCACCTACGAGAAGGGCGACATCGTGGCGCTGGA
Organism: Halomonas sp.; assembly: GCA_046540755.1. Lineage (GTDB taxonomy): Bacteria > Pseudomonadota > Gammaproteobacteria > Pseudomonadales > Halomonadaceae > Halomonas. The sequence goes on from JBKHEO010000161.1 coordinate 1,330, forward strand.
CGGCGTGCCCATGAAGCCCCATGAGGTGCTGGAGACGCTCAACAAGCTGGGCGGCGAAAACGGCATCGGACGCCTCGACATCGTCGAGAACCGCTACGTGGGAATGAAGTCCCGTGGCTGCTACGAGACTCCCGGCGGCACCATCATGCTCAAGGCGCACCGCGCCATCGAGTCGCTGACCCTGGACCGCGAGGAGGCCCACCTCAAGGACCAACTGATGCCCAAGTATGCCGAGGTGATCTACAACGGCTACTGGTGGAGCCCGGAGCGGCGCATGCTGCAGGCCGCCATCGACGAGACCCAGCACAACGTCTCCGGCGTGGTGCGCCTCAAGCTCTACAAGGGCAACGTCATCGTGGCCGGTCGCCAGTCGAAGCAGTCGCTGTTCGACGAGTCCATCGCCACCTTCGAGGATGACGCCGGCGCCTACGACCAGAAGGATGCCGAGGGCTTTATCAAGCTCAACGCCCTGCGCCTGCGCATCGCCGCCGGCAAGGGTCGCCAGCAGGATTGATGCCGAGGCGGGGCGCCCTGCGCCCCGCCGGCACCAGGAGGCCGACCATGTTCAAGAAGCTTCTCTCGGGGCTGTTCGGCGGCGATGACGACGCCACCCCCGGCAACGCGCCGGCCGCCGAGCCGGTGGAGTACCACGGCTACCTGATCATCTCCGAGCCGGCCAGGGAGGGCGGCCAGTACCGCGTCAGCGGCTGGATCCGCAAGCCCCTGGCCGGCGACGGCGACGAGGCGCAGGACGAGGTGCTCGAGCATCGCTTCGAGCGCTCCGACATGGTGCCCGGCCGCGAGGCCTGCGACGAGCTGATGATCAGCAAGGCGCAGCGCTTCATCGACGAGCTGGGCGACGACATCTTCGCCCGCTGACCGCGGCGCCGACGCCGTGCGCCTGCTGCATCGCGCCTCTCCTTGGCGGCGCCTGTTCGCCGGGGAGGCGCTTCCCGATCCCGCCCGCCTGCCCGACCTGCTCGCCCCCCTGCGCGAAGCGCTGGAGGCCCTGGGCCCCGATCCCGACCTCGCCGACGCCCACGCCTGGCAGCCCCGCCTGGTAGCGGCGCTGGCGCGCCTCGACCTGCCCGCCTGGCGCATCAGCCAGCTGATCAGCGACCATAATGCCTGGCTCACCCGCCGCGCCATTCGCCTGGCCGAGGCGGAGATGCACGGGCAGGGCTGGGGGGCGCCGCCGGTGCGCTTCTGCGTGCTGGTGCTGGGCTCCGGGGGGCGCCACGAGAGCCTGCTCGCCCCGGACCAGGACAACGCCATGATCCTCGAGGACTACCCGAACGCCCGCCACGTGGAGATCGACGGCTACTTCCAGACGCTGGGCGAGCGCTTCACCGCGCGCCTCGATGCGGCCGGCATCCCGCTGTGCAGCGGCCATGTCATGGCGCGCTGGCCGATGTGGCGCAAGCGCCTGGCGGAGTGGCAGCGCCAACTGGAGATCTGGAGCGCCGAGCGCCGGGTCAAGCGGGTACAGCAGGCCAATATCCTGCTGGACTTCACCCCGGTGCATGGCGACGAGGCCCTGGCCGAGGCGCTGCGCGACTGGGTGGTCGAGCGGCTGCCCGCCGCAGGCCTCTTCCTCGACGAGATGGGGGTGCTGTTTAACGAACAGCCGGTGGCGCTCGATCGTTTCGGCCGGCTCGCCGGCGCCCGGGAGGGCGCGCCCCATGATCGCGCATTGAACCTCAAGCACCAGGCGATGCTGCCGCTGGTGGCGGCGGTGCGGCTGCTGGCGCTGCGCCACGGCGTGCGCGAAACCGATACCCGGCGTCGCCTCGCCTCCCTGGTCGCCCACGAGGCCCTAGACGCCGAGAGCAGCCGCGCACTTACCGCGGCCCACGCCCGCCTGCAGGAGCTGCTGCTCGCCGAGCAGCGCCGCAACCTGGATGCCGGACGCCTCGCCGACGGCTGGGTGGATATCGCACGGCTGGGCGAGGACGAGCGCCTGCTGCTGCGCCACGACCTGAAGCGGATCCGGGCGCTGCAGAAGCGGGCGCGCCGCCCGGCTTCGCCGGCTTAAGCAGGAAGCTGGAAGAGCGTCGCTTCGCTCCTGGAAGCATGATGAAACACCTTGATCCAGGCGGCGGAAGCAGCAGCATGTTGGCTTCCAGCTTATGGCTCCTGCTCGTCAGGTGGCGCCTCGGGCAACTCCATGACC
>JBKHEO010000162.1:0-3495 GCA_046540755.1 Halomonas sp.
ACATCGGGAGACTCCGGGAGGGAGGGGAGGGTCGAGCACCGCCGAGAAGGCGGCCTCGAGATCCCCGGCCAGGGCATCGACGGCCGGGCGTGCGAAGAAGTAGCCCTGCTGCAGGGAGATGCCGGCCCGGTGGAGCCAGCGCGCCTCGCCGGCCTCCTCCACGCCTTCGGCGATCAGCGTGATGCCCAGCCGGCGGGTGGCCGTCACCAGGCCGTCGACCAGCGCCTGGCGGCGCGGGTCCCGGTGGCAGCCCTTGATCAGCTGGCGGTCCAGCTTGAGCTTGTCGGGGGTCAGCTCGGTGAGCAGGTCGAGGTTGGCATAGCCGGTGCCGAAGTCGTCCAGCGCCACCCGGAAGCCCATGCGGCGGTAGGCGGTGATGATGTTGTGGAGATGCTCGCGGTCGGTGATCTGCTCGGACTCGACCACCTCGAAGATCAGATTTTTCAACGGGAAGCCGACGCGTCGCGACGCCTCCAGGGTGGCCTGGATGCACGCCTCGGGCTCGTAGACGGCGTTGGGCAGGAAGTTGATGGAGAGCGACTCGCGCATGCCCAGGCGGCTGGCCTGCTCGATGGCCTGCACGCGGCAGGCCTGGTCGAAACGGTAGAGCAACTCGTCGGTGACGTTGGCCAGTACCTGGCCGGCGGACTCCCCGCCGGGGCCGCGCACCAGCGCCTCGTAGGCATGGATCTCGGCCCGGTCGAGGTCGACGATGGGCTGAAAGGCCATGATGATGTCGAAGGGCAGGTCCCCCTCGCAGCGACGGCAATGACCGTCGTTTCGTGCGCAACCCATGGGACCTCCTGTGGTCGATGTCGGCTATCGATACTCGTGTCGGTCGGCTCCTGGGCACGCCTCGTCTCAGCGTAGTCGCTCCTCGACGCCCGCCAGGTAGGTGTGGATGCGTGCCGCGTTGGTGCCGAGGTCGCTGCGCCCCAGGCGCGAGGCCGAGCGCACGTCGACGCGCACCCCGTCATCCTGCTCGGTGAGACGCACCGCCACGTCATCCTGGAAGCCGAACCAGCGGGTGGTGGCGGTGGCCTCCAGGCGATCCTCCTCCACCGCGGCGATCGCCCAGCCCTGCTCCCGGGCCTCGGCCTCGACGGCGGCCATGACCTCCTCGAGCGGGCGGTCCACCACCAGCGGCGCCAGACCCGGGTAGGCATCGCGCTGCTGGCGGGCGAACTCCTCGCCGGGATGGTCGACGGCGTTGGGGGCGGCCTCCCGGGCCTCGGCCAGGGCCTCGAAGGCCGGCGGCTCGGCCAGGTCGGTGGTGATGTCGTGGATCGGCGGCACAGCCTGGGCACGCTGCATCAGCTGCCAGGGCACCGCGAGCATCGCCGCCACGGCGACGATCACCATCAGGCCGACGAAGGCCGGCCGCCAGCGGCGGCAGAGGGTGGCGATCAACAGGGCCAGCAGTCCCAGAACGGCGGCACCGACGCCGAAGTAGGCGCCCAGGCGCAGCAGGTCGAAGGCGATGCCCAGCGGCAGCAGGCCGAAGCGGTGGGCCGGGCCGGCGCCGCCCATCAGGGTCGCGGCGGCCACCAGCGCCAGCACGCCAAGCCAGGCGGTGGCCACCGGCCAGCGGCCGCCGCGCGGCCGGGGTCTCAGGCTGAAGGTCGACATGCGCTCTCCGTGTGGCGATCGTTGTTGTGGCCACAGCATACCGATTCGGGCGGCGAGGTTGGACCATGCCATTCCACGCTGTCCCCTGCGCCTTTCGCTATCCACGCAGGGCTGGGGCTACTGCCTCGGCGGCAGCGCCAGCAGCAGCGGCTCGCCGGCCAGCCCCTGGGCGACGCGGCTGGCGAGCAGCTCGAGGATGCCGTCGTGCTCGCCCACCAGCCGGCTGGGGGTGACCGAGAGCCCCGGCGAGGCGGCCATGGCCCGCGCGGCGATCTCGGCGATGTCGCCGCCCTCGCCGGCGTGGCGCCCGGGGGAGAGGAACAGCATCGCCAGGATCACCTCGCGGCCGGCCAGCGCCGGGGAGGCCAGCAGGTCCTCCAGCAGCGGCTCGTTGAAGCGGTACGCGTCGCCCGCGCGGCGCTCCATGGAGGCGAAGGTGACGCTGCCCGCCTCGCCCTCCAGCAGGGCGCCGAGCTGGCCCGCCAGTACGTTGCGCACCGCGGCCACCTCGGGGACCGGGCTGCCGTGGTCCACCAGCACCACCGAGGGCCGGCGCGCCTCGCGCAGGTTTTCCTGAGAAGGGGCCTCGCGTCCCATGGCCTCGCGGACGTTGTCGGCCAGCAGCCGTGCCAGCCGCAGGTCCAGGCCGTGCAGGGTGTCGAACAGCGGCAGCGCCACCCGCACCGCCAGGCGCGGATGCGCCGCCTGCACCTCCGCCAGGCGCTCCGGCAGGTAGCGGGTCAGGGCCTGGCTGGGGCCGAAGAAGAAGGGCACCACCACCAGCTCTGTCTCGCCCCCGGCGGCCAGGCGCTCCGCCAGCGGCCCCAGGGTCACCGCCTTCTCCCCCTCCAACTGCTCGGCGGGCACCTTGTGGGAGTGCAGCAGCGAGGCGGCCTCCACCGTCTCGCCGGTGCGCCGAGAAAGCGCCGCGGCCAGGCGGCGCAGGTTGAGGGTAGCCTGGGGGCGCAGGGAGCCGTTGTCGACGAGCAGGATGCGGGGCATGCGATGGCCTCGGGGCGGCAAGGGAGAAGAGGTCTCACCCTAGCCGGCGCCGGCGGCGCTGAAAAGCGCAGCGATGAAAGGCGGTGCAAGGGGCGGGCGTGACATGGAACAATACGCAGGATAACGCCCCCTTCACCCGCCGAGCGAGGTCCCATGAACCCCACCATCGAGCTGCTGAAGTCCCACCGCTCCATCCGCAAGTTCACCGACCGGCCCGTTCCCCGGGAGCTGCTGGAGACGCTGATCGAGGCCGGCCAGGCCGCCGCCACCTCCAGCCACGTGCAGGCCTACTCGGTGATCCACGTGACCAAGCCCGAGAACCGCGAGGCGATCGCCGAGCTTGCCGGCGGCCAGGGCTACGTGGCGACCTGCGGCGCTTTTCTGGTGTTCTGTGCCGACATGAAGCGTCCCACCGATGCCGCCGAGCGCACCGGCGCACGGGTGGTGCGGGGCATGACCGAGCAACTGCTGGTGGCCACCGTGGACACCGCCCTGATGGCCCAGAACGTGGCGGTGGCCGCGGAGTCCGAGGGGCTCGGCATCTGCTACATCGGCGGCATCCGCAACAATCCCCAGCAGATCAGCGACCTGCTGGAGCTGCCGGACCACGTCTACCCGGTGTTCGGCATGTGCCTCGGCACTCCGGCCCACGACCCCGACGTCAAGCCGCGCCTGCCGGTATCGGCCATCCTCAAGGAGGACCGCTACCGCGACGACAGGGAGGCGGTGGCCGCCTACGACGACGCCATGCACGCCTACTACCAGAGCCGCAAGGGCGGCCCCAAGGACACCACCTGGTCGAAGAACCTCACCCCGCTGTTCGACACCAAGCTGCGCCCGCACATGCGCGACTTCCTGGTGCGC
>JBKHEO010000163.1:0-3464 GCA_046540755.1 Halomonas sp.
TTCCAGAACGCCCACGCCTTCGAGGACCAGATCGGCTACGTCGAGATCTTCAAGCAGCTCGGCGTGGGCATCGTGCAGCTGTGCTACAACACCCAGAACCTGGTGGGCACCGGCTGCTACGAGCGCGACGGTGGCCTCTCCGGCTTCGGTCGCGAGATCGTCGCCGAGATGAACCGCGTCGGCATCATGTGCGACCTCTCCCACGTCGGCTCGAAGACCTCCGAGGAGGTGATCCTCGAGTCCAGGAAGCCGGTCTGCTACTCCCACTGCCTGCCGTCCGGGCTCAAGGAGCATCCGCGCAACAAGTCCGACGAGGAGCTCAGGTTCATCTCCGACCATGGCGGCTTCGTCGGCGTGACCATGTTCACCCCCTTTCTGCGCGCCGGCGTCGACGCCACCGTCGACGACTATGTCGAGGCGATCGAGTACGTGATGAACATCGTCGGCGAGGACGCCATCGGCATCGGTACCGACTTCACCCAGGGCCACGGCCAGGAGTTCTTCGAGTGGCTGACCCATGACAAGGGCTACGCCCGCCGCCTGACCCGCTTCGGCAAGATCATCAACCCCGAGGGCATCCGCACCATCGGCGAATTTCCCAACCTCACCGAGGCGCTGCTGCGTCGCGGCTTCAGCGAGCCCCAGGTGCGCAAGATCATGGGCGAGAACTGGGTGCGCGTGCTGAAAGACGTCTGGGGCGCCTGACGGCCAGCTACGGGCTAAGAGCTGCGAGCCCTAATGTTGCCCGAAGCCCGAAGCCGCTCTCGAGAGTTCACCGAAGCCCCATAACAATCAGCAAGATCCGAGGAACGATACCGTGACCAAGATGGCTCCCCAGCTGCCCATCGAAGTGGATAGCGAGACCGGCATCTGGACCACCGATGCCCTGCCCATGCTCTATGTGCCGCGCCACTTCTTTATCAACAACCACACCGCCGTTGCCGAAGTACTGGGTGTGGACAAGTATGCCGAGATCCTCTACCACGCCGGCTACAAGAGCGCCTGGTACTGGTGCGAGAAGGAGGCCGAGTGTCACGGCCTGGAGGGCGTGGACGTCTTCGAGCACTACATGACGCGGCTCTCCCAGCGCGGCTGGGGCCATTTCATCGTTGAAGCCATCGACCTCGACGCCGGCACCTGCCGGGTGCGCCTGGAACACAGCGCCTTCGCCTATCAGCTGGGCAAGACGGGGCACAAGGAGGAGTACATGTTCACCGGCTGGTTCGCCGGCGCCATGGACCAGATCCTCGCCGCCCGGGGCAGCGACCTGCGCACCATTGCCGAGCAGACCCAGAGCGCCGCAGAAGACGGCTGCGAGGTGGGTATTTTCGAAGTCAAGCCGCTGACCGGCGCCGCTCGCTGAGACCCGGGAACGAGGAGGGAGAACCATGGCATTCGAGGCACTCTTCCAGCCGATCGAGATCGGCAAGCTCACCATTCGCAACCGGGTCGTCAGTACTGCCCATGCCGAGGTGCATGCCACCGACGGCGGGATGACCACCGAGCGCTACGTCAAGTACTACGAGGAGAAGGCCAAGGGCGGTTGCGGCCTGGCCATCTGTGGCGGCTCCTCGGTGGTCTCCATCGACAGCCCCCAGGGCTGGTGGAGCTCGGTGAACCTCGCCACCGACCGGATCATCCCGCACTTCCAGAACCTGGCGGACGCCGTGCACAAGCACGGCGGCAAGATCATGATCCAGATCACCCATATGGGGCGCCGTTCACGCTGGGATGGCGACGACTGGCCGACCCTGCTGTCGCCATCGGGCATCCGTGAGCCGGTGCACCGCTCCACCTGCAAGACCATCGAGGAGGAGGAGATCTGGCGCATCGTCGGCGACTTCGCCCAGGCCGCGCGCCGGGCCAAGGAGGGCGGCCTCGATGGCGTCGAGCTCTCCGCCGTGCACCAGCACCTGATCGACCAGTTCTGGAGCCCGCGGGTCAACAAGCGCGAGGACCAGTGGGGCGGCAGCTTCGAGAACCGCATGCGCTTCGGCATGGAGGTGCTCAAGGCGGTGCGCGCCGAGGTCGGCGACGACTTCGTGGTGGGCATGCGCATCTGCGGCGACGAGTTCCACCCGGACGGCCTCTCCCACGACGACATGAAGCAGATCGCCGCCTACTACGATGCCACCGGCCAGGTCGACTTCTTCGGCGTGATCGGCTCCGGCTGCGACACCCATAACACCCTGGCCAACGTCATTCCCAACATGTCCTACCCGCCGGAGCCCTTCCTGCACCTGGCGGCGGGCATCAAGGAAGTGGTCGGTGTGCCGGTGATCCACGCCCAGAACATCAAGGACCCCAACCAGGCAAGCCGGATCCTCGAGGGCGGCTACGTGGACCTGGTGGGCATGACCCGGGCACACATCGCCGACCCGCACCTGATCGCCAAGATCAAGATGGGCCAGGTCGACCAGATCAAGCAGTGCGTGGGGGCCAACTACTGCATCGACCGCCAGTACCAGGGCCTGGATGTGCTGTGCATCCAGAACGCCGCCACCTCCCGCGAGTACCTGGGCCTGCCCCATATCATCGAGAAGAGCGAAGGACCCCGGCGCAAGGTGGTGGTCGTGGGGGGTGGCCCCGGCGGCATGGAGGCGGCCCGCGTCGCCGCCGAGCGCGGCCACGAGGTGACCCTGTTCGAGGCCGCCGAGGCCCTCGGCGGGCAGATCACCATCGCCGCCCAGGCCCCGCAGCGCGACCAGATCGCCGGCATCACCCGCTGGTACCAGCTGGAGCTGGCGCGCCTCAACGTGGACCTGCGCCTGGGCACCCGCGCCGACGAGGCGACCCTGCTCGACCTGCGCCCGGATATCGTGGTGCTGGCCACCGGTGGCCAGCCCTTCCTCAGCCAGTTCCCGGAGTGGGGCTACGCGGAGAATCCCGAGGAGAGCCTGGTGGTCAGCACCTGGGACGTGCTCTCCGGCAAGGTGGCGCCGGGCAGGAACGTGCTGATCTATGACGCCATCTGCGAGTTCTCCGGCGTCTCGGCGGCGGACTACCTCGCCGACAAGGGCGCCAAGGTGGAGATCGTCACCGACGATATCAAGCCGGGCGCGGCGGTGGGCGGTACCACCTTCCCGACCTACTACCGCAGCCTCTACGAGAAGGAGGTGATCATGACCTCGGACCTCGCGCTGCACCGGGTCTACCGGGAGGGCGATGGCCTGGTGGCGCTGCTCGAGAACGAGTACACCGGCGCCCTGGAGGAGCGGGTGGTCGATCAGGTGGTGGTGGAGAACGGCGTGCGTCCCGACGAGGCCCTCTACTACGCCCTCAAGGAGCAGTCCCGCAACAAGGGCCAGCTGGACCTGGAGGCGCTCTATGCCATCCAGCCCCAGCCCTGCCTGAGCGAAGCGGGCGACGGCTTCCTGCTGTTCCGCCTGGGCGACTGCACGGCGCCGCGCAATACCCACGCGGCCATCTACGACGCCCTGCGGATCTGCAAGGACTTTTAACCC
>JBKHEO010000164.1:0-3443 GCA_046540755.1 Halomonas sp.
CGCTGGCGGGGCCCAGGGTGGCGACGATCTTGGTGCGCCGGATGGGGTCGTGGATGGGGGCATGGGGGGGAAGCGTCATGGCGTCCTCGGCAAGACCAGGATGGCACGGAAGTCGTTGACGTTGGTGCGGGTGGGGCCGGTCACGATCAGCCGCTCCAGCGCCTGGAAGAAAGTGTAGGCATCATTGCGTGACAGAGAGGTGGCCGGGTCAAGCCCCAGCTGCCGGGCGCGGGCCCAATCGGCGTCGGCGATCAGCGCCCCGGCATTGTCCTCGGAGCCGTCGATGCCGTCGGTGTCGATGGCCAGGGCGTGGATGCCGGGCGCCCCCTCGAGCGCCTCGAAGAGCCCCAGCAGGTACTCGACGTTGCGCCCGCCGCGGCCATCGCCGCGCACCGTGACGCTGGTCTCGCCGCCGGAGAGCAGCAGCAGCGGCCGGGTGCGTCCCTCCTGGGTCGAGCGCGCCAGGCGCGCCTGGGCACGCCCCAGCTCACGGGCCTCGCCCTCCAGGTCGTCGCCCAGCACGCGCACCTCCACGCCGCTCGCCTCGGCGGCCGCCCGGCCGGCCTCCAGGGCGTCGTGGGCACGCGCCAGCACCCGGGCGCGGTCGCGGGCGAAGCCGGGATCATCGGGCGCCGGGGCCTGGCCGGCCCCCTCGAGGTGGCGCCGGACCGCATCGGGAATCGCGATGCCGTGGCGCTCGAGGATGGCCAGGGCATCCGCCGGGGTGGTGGCGTCGGGCAGGGTCGGGCCGGAGGCGACCAGGGTCGGGTCGTCGCCGGGCACGTCGGAGATCACCCAGGTCAGCACCGGCGCCGGATGGGCCGCGGCGGCCAGGCGCCCGCCCTTGATCGCCGAGAGGTGGCGGCGCACGGTGTTGATCTCGCGGATCGGTGCCCCGCAGCGCAGCAGCTCGCGGTTGAGCGCCTGCTTGTCGGCCAGGGTGATGCCGGGTGCCGGCAGGCTCATCAGCGCCGAGCCGCCGCCGGAGATCAGCGCGATCACCAGGTCCTCCTCGCCCAGCGGCGCCACCGCCTCGAGCATGCGCCGCGCAGCCTCCTCGCTCAAGCCGTCGGGCATGGGGTGGGAGGCCTCGAGCACCTCGATGCGCTCGCAGGGGGCGGCGTGGCCGTAGCGGGTCACCACCATCCCCGCGAGCGGCGCCTCCGGCTGATGGGCCTGCCAGGCGCGCTCCAGGGTGGCGGCCATGGCGGCGGCGGCCTTGCCGGCCCCCACCACCAGGGTACGGCCGGCGGGCGGCGGCGGCAGCTCGCCGGGCAGGAGGCTGTCGGGGTGGACGGCGCGCACGGCCGTGTCGGCCAGGTCGCGCAGCCAGCGCAGGGCCTCCGGCGCCGACAGCGCGGCGATGGCCTCGGGGGAGGACGGGGACGGCGTGGCGGCCATGGGATTCTCCTCTGCGCAGATGGCCCCGGCCGGGGCACTCGTGGAATTCGGAAGTCGTGAACGGGAACCCGCTCAGGTGATCACGAAAAAGGACCCGGCGGCAGGTCGCGCCTGCCACTGGGAAAGGCCGCCGGGGCGGCCGGAAGGCGTGCGACGACCCGACGCCCGCCTTCCTGAGCCTACCGGATTGTGCCGCGCGTCGCCGAAGGACGCGCGCCGGCAGGCTCCTCGGGGAGCAGTCACCTCCCCTGTCGTCGCCGGCCCCGCACCGGGCCGGCGAACGGACTCACGACTGGCCGACCTCGTGATCGGCCAGGGTCTCGAGGGCGCGCAGGATGCCGGCATGGTCCCACTCGCCGCCGCCATGGGCGGCACAGGCCTGGAACAGCTGCTGGGCGTTGGCGGTGCCGGGCAGCGCCAGGTCGAGGCTGCGCGCGCCCTCCAGCGCCAGGTTGAGGTCCTTCTGGTGCAGCTTGATCTTGAAGCCAGGGTCGAAGCTGCGGCTTATCATGCGCTCGCCGTGGACGTCGAGGATCTTCGACTGGGCGAGGCCGCCGAGCAGCGACTCGCGCACCCTGGCCACGTCGGCACCGGCCTTGGAGGCGAACAGCAGCCCCTCGGCCACCGCCTCGATGGTCAGGGCCACCACGATCTGGTTGGCCACCTTGCAGGTCTGGCCATCGCCGTGGCCACCGATATGGGTGATGGTCTTGCCCATTACCTCGAGGATCGGCCGGGCACGCTCGAAGCCCTCCTGGGTGGCGCCGACCATGATGGTCAGGGCGGCGTTGATGGCCCCGCCCTCGCCGCCGGAGACCGGGGCATCGACGTACTCGCCGCCCGCCTCGACGATGCGCTTGGCGAACGCCTGGGTGGCTAGGGGGGCGATGGAGCTCATGTCGATCACCAGGGTACCGGGCGCAAGGCCCTCGATGACGCCGCCCTCGCCGAACAGCACCGCCTCCACGTCCGGGGTATCCGGCACCATGGTGATGATCACCTCGGAGGCCTCGGCGACCGCCTTGGGATCGTCGAGCTCGCGGATGCCCTTGGCGGCCAGGGTCTCGTCGAGCTTGCCGCGCTTGACGGTGGTGAGCTCGTGGCCGGCGTCCAGCAGGTGGCCCGCCATGGGGCGGCCCATGATGCCGAGGCCGATAAATCCAATCTTGCTCATGATCTCTCTCCTGTTGTCATTGGGGTCTCGAGACGAGGCTTACCGGGGGGCGTCCAGCCAGCCCAGGCCCTCCTCGGTGGTGGTCTTGGGCTTGTACTCGCAGCCAATCCAGCCCTGGTAGCCCAGGCGGTCAAGGTGGGCGAACAGGAAGGGGTAGTGGATCTCGCCCGTGCCCGGCTCGTGGCGGCCAGGGTTGTCGGCGATCTGCACATGGGCGATGCGGGCGAGGTGCTTCTCGATCGTCGGTGCCAGGTCCCCCTCCATGATCTGCATATGGTAGATGTCGTACTGCAGCTTGAGGTTGTCGCTTGCCACCTCGTCGAAGATCGCCAACGCCTGCTCGGTGCGGTTGAGGAAGAACCCCGGGATGTCGCGGGTGTTGATCGGCTCGGCGATCAGCAGGATACCGGCGTCGGCAAGCTTGCCGGCGGCGAAGCGCAGGTTCTCGATCAGGGTCCTGCGCGCCTCGTCGTCGCTTGCGCCCTGGGGCTTGATGCCAGCCAGGCAGTTGACCTGGGTGTTGCCCAGGACCCGGGCGTAGGCGATGGCGCGCTCTACGCCCTCGCGGAACTCCTCGACGCGGTCCGGGTGGCAGGCGATGCCGCGCTCGCCGGCGGCCCAGTCACCCGCGGGCAGGTTGAAGAGCACCTGCTCAAGGCCGTTCTCCTCCAGGCGCTGCCTGATCGCCTCGGCCGGATGGTCGTAGGGGAAGAGGTACTCCACGCCCTGGAAGCCCGCTCGGGCGGCGGCCGCGAAGCGGTCGAGGAAGTCCACCTCGGTGAACAGCATGCTGAGGTTGGCGGCAAACTTGGGCATCTTGCACTCCTTGGGTCGTTGGTCATGATTCGGGGCTGATCCGGCGACAGGC
>JBKHEO010000165.1:0-3224 GCA_046540755.1 Halomonas sp.
GCCCTGGCCGACAACCACGGCGACGAGGCGAGCGACGACAAGGCACTGGTGATCCTGACCAGCGACTCCCTGGAGACCCAGGGGATGGCGATGATCCTGGCCAATGCCATGCAGGAGCAGGGCACGGAGCTGTCGATCCTGCTGTGCGACGGCGCAGGCGACCTGGCGGTCGACGGCTACGAGAGTGCCGAGCCGATCGAGACGCCGCCGGACAACCCCGCCGGCAAGGTCAAGCCGGAGGGCATCATGCAGATGCTGATGGATAACGGCGCCCAGGTGGACGTCTGCGCCATCTACCTGCCCAACAGCGAGCACTCCGAAGAGGACCTGCGTGACGGCGTCGGCGTGGCCGCCCCCGGTCCCATGGCCGAGATGATGCGTGACCCGGCCATCCCGACATACTCTTTCTGAAGCATCCCGCTAGGAGGGAATGACCATGCAGAGCAACGTGGGCGGCATCGACAAGGTCCTGCGCATCGCGGTCGGGGTGCTGCTGATCGTGCTGGCGCTGACCGGCACCATCGGCGCCTGGGGCTGGATCGGCGTGGTGCCCTTGGCCACCGGCCTGTTCAACTTCTGCCCGGCCTACAAGCTGCTGGGCGTGAATACCTGCAAGTTGAAGTAGCCACTGCCGGCTTCGGCCGGCTCGCGACACGCGGACGCCCGCGGCCTGACGGTCGCGGGCGTCCGCGTTGGGGCCTGGCGGCCGAGCCTATCGCCGCCATGCAGTGGCCCAATCGTCATATAGTTCATTTTGAGCTAAGCTTATTACATGTAAAGCAGGCGGTGGACACCCCACCCCGACACGCAATCGGAGGTATCCCATGAAGACCTTTGCCCTCTCGCCCAGCAGCGGCGCCGGCAGCCCCGAGGTGGCCGGCTTCTTCGACCCGCGCACCTTCTCCATCCAGTACGTGGTCAGCGACCCCGCCACCGGCAGGTGCGCCATCATCGACCCGGTGTACGACTTCGACGAGAAGTCCGGGGCCACCGCCAGCCACCATGCCGACGAGCTGCTCGCCTACGTGGAGGAGAAGGGGCTCGAGGTGGAGTGGATCCTCGACACCCATCCCCATGCCGACCACTTCTCCTCCGCACGGTACCTCAAGGAGAAGACCGGCGCGCCCACCGCCATCGGCGAGAAGGTGGTGGAGGTGCAGAAGCTGTGGAAGGAGATCTACCACTGGCCCGACTTCCCCGCCGACGGCTCCCAGTGGGATCGGCTCTTCGCCGACGGGGAGACCTTCCGCATCGGCGAGCTCCAGGCGCGGGTGATGTTCTCCCCGGGGCATACCCTGGCCTCCATCACCTACGTGGTTGGCGATGCCGCCTTCGTCCACGACACCCTCTTCCAGCCGGACTTCGGCACCGCCCGGGCCGACTTCCCCGGTGGCGATGCCCACCAGCTGTGGCGCTCCATCCAGGCGATCCTGGCGCTGCCCGACGACACCCGGCTGTTCACCGGCCATGACTACATGCCCGACGGTCGCGAACCGGAGTGGGAGAGCACGGTGCGCGAGCAGCGCGAGACCAACAAGCACCTGGCCGGCGGCGTCACCGAGGGGGACTACACGGCGATGCGCAACAAGCGCGACAGCGAGCTGCCCATGCCCAAGCTGATCCTCCACTCCCTGCAGGTGAACACCCGCGGCGGCCGCCTGCCGGAGCCCGAGGCCAACGGCAGGCGCTACCTCAAGATCCCCCTGGACGCCCTGGAGGGGGCGGCATGGGAGTAGGCTCCCCACTCACCGCTGACGGGTCCCGGTATCCAGGGACTCATGGTGTTCCGGGGCGCCAGGCCGGGCTATATATAGCCAATCAAACTATGCTTAGAACACGTATTGAGCTACGCTATCGGCATCCCGGCACGTGATATCCGACGGAGGTTGTTCCCCATGTCCAAGCCAGTCGTGACCCATTTCTTCGACGAGCCCACCAACACCTTCAGCTACGTGGTGCAGGATCCCTCGAGCCGAGCCTGCGCGATCCTCGATTCGGTGCTCGACTTCGACTACGCCGCCGGCCGCACCGACGTGCGCTCCGCCGACGAGATCATCGCCTTCGTGCGCGATAACGGCCTCGAGGTGGAGTGGATCCTGGAGACCCATGTGCATGCCGACCACCTCTCCGCCGCCCCCTACCTGCACGAGACGCTGGGCGGCAAGACCGGGATCGGCGCCAACATCGCCGTGGTGCAGGACGTCTTCGGCAAGGCCTTCAACGCCGGCACCGAGTTCGCCCGCGACGGCAGCCAGTTCGACCGCCTCTTCGAAGAGGGCGACACCTTCACCATCGGCAACCTCGAGGGGCGGGTGCTGCACACCCCCGGGCATACGCCGGCCTGCCTGACCTACGTGATCGGCGACGCCGCCTTCGTCGGCGACACCCTCTTCATGCCCGACTACGGCACCGCCCGCTGCGACTTTCCCGGCGGCGACGCCCGCACCCTCTACCGCTCCATCCAGAAGGTGCTGGCGCTGCCCGGCGAGACGCGCCTCTTCCTGTGCCATGACTACAAGGCCCCGGGGCGCGAGGCGTACCAGCACGAGACCACCGTGGCCGAGCAGCGCGCCCACAACGTGCATGTCCACGAGGGAATCGGCGAGGAGGAGTTTGTGAAGATGCGCACCGAGCGTGACGCCACCCTCGGCATGCCCCGGCTGATCATCCCCTCGGTGCAGGTCAACATGCGCGCCGGCCATATGCCGCCCGCCGAGGACAACGGCCAGGTCTACCTCAAGGTGCCGATCAACAAGTTCTGAGCTTCCCTTCCCCAGGAGTGAGCGCCCATGCAGATTCATGAACTCGAACCCGGCTTCGCCATCACCGATGCCGTCAACCCGGCCGACCTTGACGAGGTCGCCCGCCGCGGCTTCCGCGCGGTGGTCTGCAACCGCCGCCCCGGCGAGGCCGAGGACCATCCCGACGACCGTCCGCTCAGGGAGCGCGCCGCCGAGCTCGGCCTCGAGTGGCGCTGCATCCCGGTGACCCCGGGCGACTACTCGGCGGCCGACATCGCCGCCTTCGGCGAGGCCTTGGAGACGCTGCCGACGCCGATCCTGGCCTTCTGCAAGACCGGCAAGCGCGCCGTGCATCTCTGGGCCCAGTCGCGTGCCCGCGAGCCGGGCTGCGACATCCCGGCGCTGCTGGAAGCGGCCCACGCTGCCGGTCACGACCCCCAGCCGATCCGCGAGATGCTGGACGCCTGAGGACGCCTGAGGACG
>JBKHEO010000166.1:0-3145 GCA_046540755.1 Halomonas sp.
GGCATCGGCCGCAAGCGCTGGCTGCTCGCCTTCGAGGCGGGCGAAGTGCCGATGCTGCTGTAACCTCTGTCCCTACCCACCACAAGGAGCGACAGCCCCGGATGAGCCACAACCTTTTCGCCACCTTCGCCCGACGCATGTGTGAGCGCGGCGACGCCGACTTCATCACCACCCGCGAGGGACGCCGCTACTCCCACGCCGATGCCCTGGCCGAGAGCGCCAGGCTGGCCGGGGCCCTGGTCGGGCTCGGCGTGTCCCCCGGCGACCGGGTGGCGGTGCAGGTCGACAAGAGCCCCGAGGCGATCCTGCTCTACCTGGCCACCCTGCGCGTCGGCGCGGTCTACCTGCCCCTCAATACCGGCTACACGGGCGAGGAGATCCGCTACTTCCTCTCCGACGCCGAGCCGGCGCTGTTCGTCTGCCGCCCCGCCGCCGAGCAGGAGGCGCGCGAGCTCGCCGCCGAGACCGGCGGCGGCGCGGTGGCCACGCTGGGCACCGATGCCGACGGCAGCCTGATGGAGGCCGCCGCCGCTGCCGCCCCGCGCGAGGCGGTGGAGCCCCGCGAGCAGGACGACCTCGCCGCCATCCTCTACACCTCGGGCACCACCGGGCGCTCCAAGGGCGCCATGCTCACCCATCGCAACCTGGGCTCCAACGCCGCCACCCTGGCCGAGGCGTGGCGCTTCACCGAGCAGGACCGACTGATCCACGCCCTGCCGATCTTCCACACCCACGGCCTCTTCGTGGCCTGCAACGTCACCCTGATGGCCGGCTCCAGCATGCTCTTCCTGCCGAAGTTCGACGCCGACGTGATCTTCGAGGAGCTGCCCCGCGGCACGGTGATGATGGGCGTGCCCACCTTCTATACCCGGCTGGTGGCCGACGAGCGCCTCACCCCCGAGGTCACCGCCAACATGCGCCTGTTCGTCTCCGGCTCGGCGCCGCTCACCGCCGAGACCCACCAGGCCTTCGAGGAGAGGACCGGCCACGCCATCCTCGAGCGCTACGGCATGACCGAGACCAACATGAACATCTCCAACCCCTACGACGGCGAGCGCCGCGCCGGCACCGTGGGCCTGCCGCTGCCCGGGGTGGAGATCCGCATCACCGACCGCGAGACCGGCCAGGTGGTGCCGGCCGGCGAGATCGGCATGCTCCAGGTGCGCGGGCCCAACGTCTTCATCGGCTACTGGCGCATGCCCGAGAAGACCCGCGAGGAGCTTCTCGAGGACGGCTTCTTCATCACCGGCGACCTGGCCCGCATCGACGAGCACGGCTACGTGCAGATCGTCGGTCGCGACAAGGACCTGGTGATCTCCGGCGGCTACAACGTCTACCCCAAGGAGGTGGAGCAGGTGATCGACGAGCTCGACGGCGTGGTGGAGTCCGCGGTGATCGGCCTGCCCCACCCCGACCTCGGCGAGGCGGTCACCGCCGTGGTGGTGCCGGAGCGCGAGGGCGCGCTCAACGAGGCCGAGGTGCTCGCCCACCTGCAGGGCCGCCTGGCCCGCTACAAGCAGCCCAAGCGGGTGTTCTTCGCCGACAGCCTGCCCCGCAACACCATGGGCAAGGTGCAGAAGAACACGTTGCGCCAGCAGTACGACGCCACCTATCGCTGACCAGGAGGGCCGCATGGCACCCCGGATCACCTACTACTACACCCACGTCTCGCCGTGGAGCTACCTGGGCCACGCGCGGCTCGGCGAGGTCGCCGCCCGCCACGGGGCCGACATCGACTACGTGCCGATCACCCTCGGGGCGATCTTCCCGCGCACCGGCGGGCTGCCGCTGGCCAAGCGAGCCCCGGCCCGCCAGGCCTACCGCATGGCGGAGCTCAAACGCTGGCCGCAACGCCTGGGCCTGCCGCTCAATGTGGAGCCGAAGCACTTCCCCACCGACGACCGCCCCGCGGCGCGGCTGGCGCTCTCGGCCAAGGCCCGCGGCCACGACATCGCCGGGCTCTCGCTGGCCCTGATGCAGGCCTGCTGGGTGGAGGAGCGCGACATCGCCGACCCCGCCACGCTGCGCGAGGTCGCCGAGGCGTGCGGGCTGGACGGGGCCGCCCTGCTGGCCGAGGCCGATACGCCCGAGGCCCAGGCCCGGCTCGACGAGGCCTGCCGCGCCGCCCTGCTGGCAGGATGCTTCGGGGCGCCCTGGTACCAGCTCGGGGAGGAGCCCTTCTGGGGCCAGGATCGCCTGGCGCTGCTCGAGGAGGCCCTGGCGCGCCACGAGTGACCGCCTTCGGCTAGACTCGATACCGGTTTCCCCAGGAGAACACGACATGCCACCGCCGCCCGCCGCCCTGGCCGATGTCAGGGCCCTGACCTTCGATGTCTTCGGCACCGTGGTGGACTGGCGCAGCAGCGTCATCCGCGAGGGCGAGGCGCTGGGCAGCCGCCTGGGACTGGCGGTGGACTGGGCGGCCTTCGCCGACGCCTGGCGCGGCGGCTATGCCCCGGCCATGGACCGGGTGCGCCACGGCGAGCTGCCCTGGACGCGCCTCGACGACCTGCACCGCATGACGCTGGATCGCCTGCTGGAGGAGTTCGGCATCGCCGGCGCCCTGGGCGAGGCCGAGCGCGAGCGCTTCAACCGGGTGTGGCACCGCCTGGATCCCTGGCCGGACAGCGTGGGCGGGCTGGCCCGCCTGCGCGAGCGCTACGTGCTGGCCACCCTCTCCAACGGCAACGTCTCGCTGCTGGTGAACATGGCGAAGCGCGCCGGCCTGCCCTGGGACTGCGTGCTCTCCGCGGAGCTCGCCGGCCACTACAAGCGCGACCCCGAGGTCTACCGCATGGCCGCTCGCCTGCTGGATCAGCCGCCGGAACGGATCCTGATGGTTGCCGCCCACCAGGACGACCTCCAGGCCGCCCACCGCGAGGGGTTTCGCACCGCCTTCGTCAGACGTCCCCTCGAGCACGGCCCCGATGCCACCCCCGACCTCACCATCGACCCCTGCGTCGACCTGGTGGCCAACGACTTCCATGAGCTGGCCGACCGGCTGGGTCTACCCGGCTAGAAGAACGAGGGGCATTCCTCAACCGCGCTGCTGTTGGCTCATGGCGCTGCCCGAAGCCGGGCGCTCCACCGCGAAGAGGTCGCTGCAGCGGGCGTAGTCATTGCCGGCCATGCGCCCGATGGGCCT
>JBKHEO010000167.1:0-3119 GCA_046540755.1 Halomonas sp.
CCGCCGGATGGCTGGTGTTCATCGTCACCCTGCTGATCAAGCTCTGCGCCCACAAGGTCAAGCAGCGGGGCAATGGCGACTGAGCCTCCGTCCCAGGCCGGCGCAACAGCCAAACGCCGGGATCAGAAACGCGTCGCGCTGAACGGCGCCATGTCCACCTCCGGTGTCTCCCCCGCCATCATCTGGCTCAGCAGCAGCCCCGTCACCGGCCCCAGGGTAAAGCCCTGATGGCCGTGGCCGAAGGCCAGCCACAGCCCCTCCTGTCCGGGGGCCGGGCCGATGATCGGTTTCATGTCCGGCAGGCAGGGACGCGCCCCCTTCCAGGGCTCCGGGTCGCGACGCTCGCCCAGGGGGAAGAGCTTCCGCGCGGCCTCTTCCGCCGCCTTGAGCTGCTTGAACCGGGGCGGCGCCTCCAGGTCGGCCAGCTCGGCGCCGGTGGTCAGGCGAATACCGGCGCGCATGGGCTCCAGCAGGAAACCGGTCTCGGCATCCATGATCCAGTGGTTGAGGTGCGCGCTCTCGTCGGCGCTTGAGTAGTGCATGTGGTAGCCACGCTTGACGAAGAGCGGTACCGGGTGGCCCAGTCGTGCCATCAGCTGGCCGCTCCAGGGGCCCATGGCCACCACCACTTGCTGTGCCTCGAGCGTTTCACCGTCAGCGGTGACCTTCCAGCGCGCGCCGGCCTTCTCCACCTCCTTGACCTCGGCCTGCAGGAAGCGCCCCCCCTGCCGCTGGAAGTGTTCGGCATAGGCCTGCACCAGGGCACCCGGGTCCGCCACCGTCCAGGGCTGGGTCCAATGGATGGCGCCGGCGAGCCCCTTCTTCAGGTGCGGCTCCTTGGCGTAGAGGCCGGCGGCATCCAGTTCCTCGAACTCGACGCCGAAACGCTCGCGATTGTCGCGCGCCTCCGCCAGGCGATCCTGGAGGGCCGACTCGCCATGATAGAGTTCCAGCCAGCCGTCTCGACGCACCAGCGACTCGGCACCGGCGGCCTCGATCATGGGGCCATGGGTCTCCAGGCATCGCATGATCAGGGAGGCGTACTCAGGCACGATCCGTGCGTAGCGCGAACCGCCGGAGTTGCGCCAGTACTGCAGCAGGGGGCTTGCGGCGCCGATCATGCCGCTCGGGCGATAGCGGATGTCCACCTCGCGGTTGGGCAGCACCCTCAGCAGGGTCCCGAGGTCGCGCGGGAAGGGGTAGGGTCGCACCGACTCGCGCTGGATGATCCCGGCATTGCCGAAGGAGGTCTCGCGGCCGGGCTCGCGGCGATCCACCAGCGTCACCGCATGGCCCCGGCGCACCAGGTGCCAGGCCACCGATACCCCGACCATGCCGGCCCCCAACACCACGATCTCACGAGACATCACGCTCCCCTCCTCTGCCATGCACGCAGGCCCCGCCGTGTGGCGAGGCCTGAATCAACGATAGACGCTTTGCCGCCGCCGGGTCGAACCTGACCCGGCGGGGGGCCATGGCGGATCATAACGCGAGGAAGATAGAAAGATATTCTCTATTTACCCAATAAAAAATGGCAAGAATCTGGATTTATCTTTCTATATAGATGATCGTCTCGAAAATTTGCAAATATTCAGGCAAGCGCATCCAGCGTGCCCGCCACCGCATCGAACAGCCGCTCCAGCTCCGCCTCGGTGCTGGCGAAGGGTGGGCCGAACTGCAGGGTGTCGCCGCCGAAGCGGACGTAGAAGCCCGCCTCCCAGAGCGCCAGGTGAGCGTCGCGGGGGCGGATGGTCGGGTCGCCATCGCGGGGGGCCAGCTGGATCGCCCCGGCCAGGCCGTAGTTGCGGATGTCGACCACGTGCGGGCGCCCCCTGAGGGCGTGCAGCTTCGCCTCGAAGGCCGGCGCGATGGAACGGACCTGAGCCGGAAAGTCCTCGCGCTCGAACAGCTCCAGGGCGGCCAGGCCGGCGGCGCAGGCCACCGGGTGAGCGCTGTAGGTATAGCCATGGGGAAACTCGATGGCATGCTCGGGCCCACCGGCATGCATGAAGGTATCGAAGATCTCGCGGGAGGCAACCACCGCCCCCATGGGCACCGCGCCGTTGGTGAGCTGCTTGGCGACGGTCATCATGTCCGGCACGACGCCGAAGGCCTCGGCCCCGGTGCGCGCCCCGCTGCGCCCGAAGGCGGTGATCACCTCGTCGAAGATCAGCAGGATGTCATGCGCGGTACAGATCTCGCGCAGCCGTTCGAGATACCCTCTGGGCGGCACGATCACCCCGGCGGAGCCGGACATGGGCTCGACGATCACCGCGGCGATATTGGAGGCGTCGTGCAGGGCAATGTGATCCAGCAGCGCATCGGCCAGCTCGGCACCACTCTCGGCCTGCCCCCGGGTGAAGGCCAGTGCCGGCTGAAGGGTGTGCGGCAGGTGGCCGACGTCCATCAACTGCCCGTAGTGCTTGCGGTTAGCACCGATGCCGCCGAGGCTGGTGCCCCCCACGTTGACCCCGTGATACCCCTTGGCGCGGCCGATCAGGCGAGTCTTCTCGGGGCGTCCCCTGAGGCGCCAGTAGGCCCTGGCCATCTTGACGGCGGTGTCCGCCGACTCCGAGCCGGAATCGGTGAAGAAGACATGGTCCAGGCCCTTCGGCGTCAGGCTGGCGATCCGCTCGGCCAGGGCGAAGCCCAGCGGGTGAGCCACCTGGAAGCCGGGCGCATAGTCGAGACTGCCCAGCTGATGCGCGACCGCCTGCTGTATCTCCACCCGGTTGTGGCCGGCCCCACAGGTCCATAGCCCTGACAGCGAATCGAACAGTCGCCGCCCGCGGTCATCGATGAAGTAACGCCCCTCGGCACCGGCGATCACTCGCGGGTTGGCGTGGAAGTCGCGGTTCGAGCTGAAGGGCATCCAGTGGTGATGGTTGACCGCTGTCCCGGCGGCGGCCGCAACGACAGCGTCCTCATGAGACTGGGTACCAGCGGCGGGCGACAACATCGGCATGGTCAAGGCTCCTCGCGGTGGATGGCTTGCCCCAGCATGGACCAGGCAAGTGTTGAATAAAACATAACATTGATGGAGGCCCAGGGCGCTATGCCTGGCGCCTCACGGCAGTAAAGCTGCCCAACGCCACCTCGTAGGAGCCCTGGACATGATC
>JBKHEO010000168.1:0-3056 GCA_046540755.1 Halomonas sp.
TCGCGGCCGGCCAGGATCGGCGGCAGGCTCTCGGCCTGGATCGGCGTCATGGCGGAAAAGCCCAGGGAGTCGAGGTTATCGAGCAGCGCCGGTGCCAGCGGCAGCGAGGCGAAGGCGGCGTCGGGAGAGGCGTCGGGCAAGGGCAGATCCTGCTGAGGAGAGGGCACGCCGCGGGGCGATGGCGACCGGCGGCGCAAGGCGCCAGTGAAGCGGGGAAATCGAGGCCCGCAGGATAACAGAAAGCGGAGGGAGGCGCCGCGACAGGGACTCCGACGGCACCTCTGCTAAGATGGACGCAGCGCCTCATCCACCGCCCCGGGCGCGCCGGGGCCCGACACGTTGCCGTGCCCATGCCGAGACCCCGCCGCCCGCACTCCCCGGAGGACGCTGACGCTCCCGCCCCGGAACAGCGCCTTCGCCCCACCCCGTCGCCCCCCTTCGCCACCCCGCGCGCCGGCGGGGAGCTGCGCGCCAGCCTCACCTCGCTGCGCGACACCCTGAGCAATCGCCACCACTCCCTGGACTTCGCCTACTCCCACGCCCACTACCTGCGCCACCGCGTGCTGGCGGTGGGGCTGATCTTCCTGCTGCTCACCCCGCTGTGGGCGCTGGTGGATGTCGTGATGCTGCCCCGCGAGCTGTGGGGGATCACCCTGGGCGGACGCGGCCTGCTGCTGGCGGGGCTCGTCGGGGTGCTGCTGCTGGCCAAGCGCAGCCGCGAACGGATCGGTCGCATCCGCCTGAGCGCCGGCCTGCTGCTGGCGTTGCCGGCGGCCTTCTATGCCCTGGTGCTCCTGGTGGTCCCCGAGGGTGACGTCGAGCGGCTGGCGGGCTACGCCTTCATCCCCTTCCTGCTGGTGGCGACGCTGAGCGTCTTCCCCTTCACCCTGACCGAGTCGCTGGCGGCCGGCGTGTCCCTGCTGTGGCTGCTGGCCCTGGCCCAGCGGGTCGACGGCAGCTGGCTGACCCCGGCGGGGCTCGAGGGGCTATGGCTGCTGGCCAGCCTTCTGGCGGTCTCGCTGGCGGCCAACCACTTCCAGCTCGGCCTGCTGATGCGGGTCTATCGCCAGGCCACCCATGACCCGCTCACCGGCCTGCTCAACCGCGGCGCCCTGACCCTGCACCTGGAGAAGCTCCAGGCCTGGCGGCATCGCGAGCGCGCCACGGGCCGGTCGGCCGAGTGCGCCGTGATGATGCTGGATATCGACCACTTCAAGCGCATCAACGACACCCGGGGTCACTCGGTGGGCGACATGATTCTGGAGGAGTTTGCCCGGGTGCTGACGGCCCAGACGCGTCCCGAGGACTGCGTGGCACGCTTCGGCGGCGAGGAGTTCGTGGTGCTGCTGGTGGATGCCGACGTGGGGCGGGCGCGCCGCGCAGCCGAGCGCATCCGCCTGGCCGTGGAAGAGCACCCCTTTTCCGATCACGACCACCAGCGGGTGCCGGTCACCACCAGCATCGGCGTGGCCGGCCTGCAGGATGATGAAGCGCCGCCGCAGGCTCTGGAGCGCGCCGATGCCGCCCTCTATCGAGCCAAGCAGGCCGGGCGCAACGCGGTCAGGGTGAGCGACTCGCCCCGGCCCCAGGCGCCGGCGTGACGTCCAGCCCTGCCAGGGGCAGTGGCCCCTGGGCCTTGACAGTCTGGATGGCGAAGTTGCTGCGAATGTCGGTGACCCCGGGCAGCCGCAGCAGGGTCCCGGTAAGGAAGCGCTCGTAGGCCGCCAGGTCCGCCACCACCACCTGCAGCAGGAAGTCCGACTCCCCCGACACCAGATGGGCGGAGACCACCTCCGGCAGGGCGACGATCGCCTCGCGGAAGGCGTCGGCCTGGGCCTGGTGATGCCGTTCCACCTTGATGCCGACGAACACCGTGAGGCCCAGGCCCACACCGCCGCGGTCCAGCTCGGCGTGATAGCCACGGATCAGCCCCGCCGCCTCCAGCTGGCGGACCCGTCGCAGGCAGGGCGAGGGCGACAGGCTCACCTCCTCGGCCAGCTGCACGTTGGTGAGGCGGGCGTCGCGCTGCAACGCCGCCAGGATGCGGCGATCGATGGCATCCAGCCGATAGTTTGGCATTTCCACCTCCTCTTGCACTCTGAATTGGCATCTTATGCCAATCCTAGTCATTTTATTGGCTGACTTCGCAAGGACCTACCGGCACCGGCGAGGCTAGACTGGCGGTGTGTCAGGCGAAGGATTCACGGCGACGGGAGGCGAGCCCATGGAACTGTGGCTGTTCATCGGTGCCCTGGTGGCGGTCTACCTCCTGCCCGGCCCGGACATGCTGCTGGTGCTGCAGACCGGCTGCCTGCAGGGACGCACCCGGGCGCTGGCCACCGCGGCGGGCCTCGCCGTGGCGCGCGGGCTGCACGTGGCCCTGGCGGCCCTGGGGCTGGCCACGCTGTTCGCCACCGCGCCCTGGACCTTCGATGCCGTGCGCTACGCCGGCGCCGCCTACCTGGCCTGGATCGGCCTGCAGCTGCTGTGCATGCCCGGCGAGGCAGTCCCGGCGGCCCCCGGCGAGACGCTGCCCGGCGTGGCGAGCCACCGCGTGGCCTGGCGCCGGGGCCTGCTGACCAACCTGCTCAACCCCAAGTCGCTGCTGTTCTGCTCGGTGCTGCTGCCGCAGTTCGTGCCGGCCGACGGCGGGCCCGTGCTGCTGCCGTTCGCCATTCTGGGCACCGTGCTGGTGGGCATCGGCCTGCTGTTCGATGCCGGCTATGCGCTGCTGGGTGCCGCCCTGCAGCGCTGGTTCGCCGGCAACCCCCTGCGGGCCCGGCTGCAGCGCTGGACCTTCGGCTCGCTGCTGATCGGCTTCGGCCTGCGCCTGGCCGCCTGATCCCCGCCACTTGTCCTGCGTCAAGACGCCGCCGTTGTCTCCGGCCAGGCGCCCCCATCTGTGCGATAGTCACGGGAACGATGTTCCCCGAGAGACGGCAGAGGAGAAGCCCCCATGCAGCAACGCGAGGTCGATATCGCCATCATCGGTGCCGGCAGTGCCGGCCTGAGCGCCTGGCACGCCGCCCGCCGGCACAGCGACAGCGTGGTCCTGA
>JBKHEO010000169.1:0-2994 GCA_046540755.1 Halomonas sp.
CCATGGTGGCCACCCGGGTGCTCGACGAGCGCATGATGGCGGCCCAGCGCCAGGGGCGCCTCTCCTTCTACATGCAGTGTACCGGCGAGGAGGCCGCGGTAGTGGGCGCGGCGGCGGCGCTCGACGATGGCGACATGATCATGGCCCAGTACCGCGAGCAGGGTGCCCTGGTCTACCGTGGCTTCAGCTATGACGAGTTCATGAACCAGCTGTTCGGCAACGAGCTCGACTACGGCAAGGGCCGTCAGATGCCGATCCACTACGGCTCGCGTAAGCTCCACTACATGACCATCTCCTCGCCGCTGGCCACCCAGATTCCCCAGGCAGCGGGCTATGCCTATGGGCAGAAGCTGGCCGGTGAGGGACACTGCACCCTGTGCTTCTTCGGCGAGGGCGCCGCCTCCGAGGGCGACTTCCATGCCGCCCTGAACATGGCGGCGGTGCACGAGGTGCCGGTGATCTTCTTCTGCCGCAACAACGGCTACGCGATCTCCACGCCCTCCATCGAGCAGTTCGCCGCCGATGGCGTGGCCCCTCGGGCCTTCGGCTACCGCATGCACGTGATCCGCGTCGACGGCAACGACATCCTGGCGGTGCTTTCTGCGACCCGCGAGGCACGCCGTATCGCCGTGGAGCAGAACAAGCCGGTGCTGATCGAGGCCATGACCTACCGCCTGGCGGCCCACTCCTCCTCGGATGACCCTTCGGGCTACCGCTCCCGGAAGGAAGAGGAGGCGTGGCGCGAGAAGGATCCCATCCTGCGCATGCAGCACTGGCTGAGCGCCCAGGGGTGGTGGAACGATGATGAGGAGAAGGCGTTGCAGGAGTCGCTGCGCCGCGAAGTGCTCGAGACCATGAAGCGCGCCGAGAAGCGTCCGCCACCACCGCTGGACAGCCTGGTCAGTGATGTCTATGCCGATGTCACCCCGGCGCTGCAACGCCAGCTCGACCGGCTCAAGACCCACATTCGCCAGTACCCGGAGGCCTATCCCAAGGGGGCGCGCTCCCTGGACCCGGACGTGAAGGCGCGTGACGATGCCAGCCAGGGAGGGGAGTGAGATGCCGACCATGAACATGCTGCAGGCGATCAACAACGCCCTGGACACCGCCATGGCCGAGGATGACAAGGTCGTCTGCTTCGGCGAGGACGTGGGCTTCTTCGGGGGGGTCTTCCGCGCTACCAGCCACCTGCAGGAGAAGTACGGCCGGGCGCGCTGCTTCAACACCCCGCTGGTGGAGCAGGGCATCCTGGGCTTCGCCAACGGCCTGGCCGCCCAGGGGTCGGTTCCGGTGGCGGAGATCCAGTTCGCCGACTACATCTTTCCGGCCTTCGACCAGATCGTCAACGAGACCGCCAAGTTCCGCTATCGCTCCGGCGACCTGTTCAATGTCGGCGGCCTGACCATCCGCGCGCCCTACGGCGGCGGCATCTCCGGCGGGCTCTACCACTCCCAGTCGCCGGAGGCCTACTTCGCGCATACGCCAGGGCTCAAGATCGCCGTGCCGCGCAATCCCTACCAGGCCAAGGGGCTGCTGCTGGCGGCCATCCGCGACCCCGACCCGGTGCTCTTCTTCGAGCCCAAGCGGCTCTACCGCGCCTCCACCGGCGAGGTGCCCGAGGAGGACTATCAACTGCCCATCGGCGAGGCGGAGGTGACCCGCGAGGGTACCGACGTCACCGTGCTCGGCTGGGGCGCGCAGATGGAGGTGATCGACCGCGCCGTGGAGCTCGCCGAGAAGGAGGGCATCTCCTGCGAGGTGATCGACCTGCGCTCCATCCTGCCCTGGGACGAGGAGAGCGTGGTGGAGTCGGTGCTCAAGACCGGCCGCCTGGTGATCACCCACGAGGCGCCGCTGACCGGCGGCTTCGCCGGCGAGATCGCCGCCACCGTGCAGGAGCGCTGCTTCCTCTACCTGGAGTCGCCCATCGCCCGGGTGACCGGCCTGGATACGCCCTTCCCGCTGACCCTGGAGAAGGAGTACCTGCCGGATCACCTCAAGGTGTTCGAAGCGATCAGGGCCAGCGTGGCCTTCTGATCCGATATCGGAAGCGACCAGTCGAGGAGACGACGAGATGAGCGATTTCATGCTGCCCGATATCGGCGAAGGTATCGTGGAGTGCGAGGTAGTGGAGTGGCATGTCGCCGAAGGCGACGTGATCGAGGAGGACCAGCCGGTGGTCGAGGTGATGACCGACAAGGCGCTGGTGGAGATCACCGCGCCCGAGCCGGGGCGTGTCACCCGCCTCTACGTGACGCAGGGCGACACGGCTCGCGTGCATGCGCCGCTATTCGCCTACGAGGCCGAGGGGGAACCCGAAGTCGAGGAGCGGCCGGTCAAGGCGGCGCGGGAGGCGTCGGCACCCCCTGCGGACTCGGCATCGACAGCGTCCGAGCCGGTGCCCGCAAGCGCCCCGCGGGCGGCGTCACCCAAGGATTTTATCCTTCCCGATATCGGCGAGGGCATCGTCGAGTGCGAGGTCGTGGAGTGGCGCATCAAGGAGGGCGAGCGAATCGAGGAGGACCAGCCGCTGGTCGACGTGATGACCGACAAGGCGCTGGTGGAGATCACCGCCCCCGAGGCGGGGGTGGTGCACCGTCTGCATGTCGCCCAGGGCGAGATTGCCCGGGTGCATGCGCCGCTGTTCGCCTATGTGCCGGACGATGCGGGCGGCGAGGCAACGGCGGCCGCCACTCCCACGACCGGGGGCCAGGCGTCCGTCGAGCGTCCGGCGGAAGGCCGCGAGGCGATGGATGAGGAGGCGCCCCCGGTGCCGGGGCGCGGCCCTTACGGCCGTATCCCGGCAGCGCCGGCGGTGCGCCGGCTGCTGCGCGAGCATGGACTGTCCCTGGAGCAGGTGCCGGGCAGCGGCAAGCAGGGGCGAGTGCTGAAGGAGGATGTACTGCGCTATCTCGAGGGACATGAGACCGCGGGCGATGCCGGCAGGGCGGCGGCTCCTGCCCCGTCGCCTGCCGATACCGAGGCGGTGGCGGC
>JBKHEO010000170.1:0-2991 GCA_046540755.1 Halomonas sp.
AGCTTGTAGATCGCCTCGGCGCCCTGCGCCGGCGTGACATCGGTCAGCACCTGGCCGCCGCCACCCTCGGCCTTGGCCGCGGCGGCCTTGAAGCGATCCCGGGCCGAGGCCGCCTTGACGATCTTGAGCCGCTTGGGACGCTTGCGTGCCGGCACCACGCTCCACTCTTCCTGGGGTTCGTCCCACACCACCGCGGCGTTTTGGGTCTCGATCTCTGCGCGCCGGGCGGGGCCGAAGGCGCTCTGGCGTGCCGCCGGGGCGGCGGCGTCGACGGTCACGATGGCGGGCAGGCGCACCTCTAGCCGCCGGCGCTGGCCGCGGGGCAGGGCCTGGAGCAGCGTGGCGACGCCGTTCTCGACCTTCTCCACTGAGGCCAGGCCATTGACCAGTGGCCAGCCCAGGCAGTCGGCGAGCAGGTAGGGCAGCATGCCGGAACCCTCGCCCTGCTCGGCACGCTCGCCGGCGATCACCAGCTGCGGCTCGGCATCGCTCAGGGTGTCGGCCAGGGCGGGCAGCACGTCGCCACCCGGCGGCTGCTCGACCAGGGTCAGGGCCGGCAGGCCCATGCCCAGGTAGCCGCGCAGGGCGCTCTCGCTCCGCTCGTCGAGCCTTCCCGCGTGCAGCAGGGTGATGCGCGCGGCGTCGAGCGACAGCGCCAGCTCCACGCCGCGGGCGTCCTGGTCGGCACGCCGTGCGCGACCGGTCACCGGATGGCGACCGACGGAGACCAGCACCGTCACATCGACGACCGCGTTGTCTTGGGCCACCGTGCGTTGAGCTTCAGGCTGCATCGCTCATCTCCCCCTGCTGTCGTTCCACCAACTCGACCAGCGCCGCCAGGATGCTCGCCGAATCCCCGATCACCGCCAGGTCGGCGCGCTTGATCATGTCGCACCCGGGGTCGAGGTTGATCGCCACCACCTTGTCGCAGCTCTGGATGCCCTGCAGGTGCTGGATGGCACCGCTGATGCCCACCGCCACGTAGACCCGCGCGGTGACCCAGGTCCCGGTGGCCCCCACCTGCCGATCGCGCGGCATGAAGCCGTCGTCCACCGCCACGCGCGAGGCGCCCTCGGTGGCGCGCAGCACCCTGGCGGCATGGTGGAAGCCCTCCCAGTCCTTGACGCCATTGCCGGCGGAGAGGATGAACTCGGCTTCGGAGAGGGCCACCCCGGCGGGGTCGACGGCCACCTGGCCCAGGTCCTCGATACGCCCCAGCAGGGGCGGCAGCGCCTGCGACAGGGCCAGCGACCGTGCCGCATGACGGGTCTCGGTGACCGGCTCGGCGCATTCGGCCAGCGCCAGCGCCACGCACGGCAGGGCGCGCTGGATGTCGGTGCTACCCGCGCCACCGCGCCCGGTACAGCGCCAGCCCAGCGGCGCCTCGCCGTCGGCCTCGATCTGCCAGACGCCGGCGGCGGGCCGTTCGCCGAGGCGGGCCGCCAGCCGCCGCCCCAGGTCGGCGCCACCCAGGGGGGAATCCGGGAGCAGCCAGTGGCGCGGCGCCAGCTCCCGCTCCACGGCGGAGAGCGCCGCCAGCCGCGCCTCGGGGGCGAAGCCGGCGTAGGCGTCATCGTCGAGGTGCAGCAGGCGGTCGATGCCGGCCTCGCCGAACCCCTCCTCCTTGTGGGCGCCGAAGACTACCGCCAGTACCGCTCCTGGCCGCTCGCCATCGGCATCGGCCAGTTGCCGGGCCAGCCCCAGCAGGTCGCGGTCGTGACTCGAGAGGCGCCCGCCGGACATGTCCGGCACCACCGCCACCAGGAAGGCCGGGGCCTCGATGGTGACGTTGCGGCGGCTATCCTGGGCCGCTTGGCGAGCACCGCCCGCGGCCTGGCCGCCCTGCTGGGCGCCGCTGCGATCGATGCGCCTGATGCCATTGGGGCCGATAAAGCCGATGGCGTGGGGATTCTTGCGAATCACCCCATTGGGCCCCATCCACTCTACCGAGGCAGTTCCCTGCCCCCCTCTTTCCCCTAATGCTGCCAGGACATCCCGATGCTCGGGATGCAGGCGGTTACGGGCGATCCACTCCTGGCGGGGGTCGCGACGCTGGATCTCGCTCATCACATCACCTCCACGGCCTGGGGCCGCGCCTGCTGCGTGGCACCGCCGATGGCCCCCGCCTGGGGCGCCTCCCCCAGGGCGTCGGCGACCAGCTCGGCGATATCGCGGACCTCGGCGCCGGCATCCACCACACCCTCGAGCATGGCGGTACACTGCGGGCACCCCACCGCCACCAGCTCGGCGCCTGTTTCGCGCACATCGTTCATACGCATATCGGGAATCCGCCGCTCGCCAGGGACGTCGGTGATCGGTGCCCCGCCGCCACCGCCGCAGCAGCGCGAGCGGAAGCCGGAGCGCTCCATCTCCTTGACCTCGATACCCAGCGCCTTCAATACGTTGCGCGGTGCCTCGAACTCGCCGTTGTAACGGCCCAGGTAGCAGGGGTCGTGATAGGTGACCGTGCCGCCCTTCCAGGGCGCGAAATGCAGACGCCCCGCCTCGAACAGTTCGGCGATATAGGTGCTGTGGTGGCGCACCTCGTACGTTCCGCCCAGCTCGCCGTACTCGTTGCCCAGCACATGGAAGCTGTGAGGGTCGCAGGTGACGATGCGCTGGAAGCGATACTGCGCCAGGGTGGCGATATTGCGCTTGGCCAGCGACTGGAAGGTCGCCTCGTCGCCCAGGCGCCGCGCCACGTCGCCGCTGTCGCGCTCCTCGTTGCCGAGTACGGCGAAGTCGACATCGGCGGCACGCAGTACCTTCACCAGGGCCCGCAGCGTCCTCTGGTTGCGCATATCGAAGACCCCGTCGCCCAGCCACAGCAGTACCTCCGCCTGTTCGACGTCACGCATCAGGGGAAGGTTGAGGTCCGCGGCCCAGTGCAGGCGCGAACCGGGGTCAAAGCCGCCGGGGTTGTCGGTGGCGATCAGGTGGTCGAGCACCTCGGCGCCCTTGTTGGGCGTCTGGCCCCGCTCCAGGGTCAGG
>JBKHEO010000171.1:0-2988 GCA_046540755.1 Halomonas sp.
AGCTGGGAGCTGGGAGCTGGGAGCTGGGGACAGCATGATGCCGCTTATTCGAGGTCGAGGTTTTTCTTCCAGCTTCCAGGAGCGAAGCGACGCTCTTCCAGCGGCGAAGCCGCGCTCTCCAAGCTTATAGGTGTGGTTCGTCGCCGCGACCGAGCCGCCGGATATTGAGCACGTGGCGCCCCAGCACCAGCAGGGTGAAGGCGATCACCACAACCACGAAGTCCGGCGCCAGCCACAGGCTGGCCAGTGGTGCCATGGCGGCGCTGGCCAGCGAGGCCACCGCGGCGGTGCGCACCCGCCAGGCGAGCAGCGACCAGAGCGCGGCGCACACCAGCGCCACCCCGGGGGTCAGCACCAGCATCACGCCGAAGGCGCTGGCCACCGCCTTGCCGCCGCGGAAGCGGTGCCAGGCCGGGTAGCTGTGGCCGAGCAGAACGGCCAGGCCCACCAGCCCCTGGGCCCAGGGCGGCAGCCCCGCCAGCTTCGCCAGCAGCAGCGCCGGCACGCCCTTGGCGGCGTCCACCAGCAGGGTCGCCAGAGCCAGGCGTCGCCCGTGCAGGCGCAGCACGTTGGAGAAGCCGGGATTGCAGGAGCCAGCCCGGCGCGGGTCCCCCACGCCGGCCAGACGGCAGACGGTGAGCGCGCCCAGCCAGCTGCCGCTGAGGTAGCCCAGCAGCGTCAGCGGCAACAGCGTGATCGGTGGCGCCTCCACGGCCGACCCTCCTGCGACGGGAACCCGGCCATTCTGACAGCCCCGCCCCTAACTGTCCCGCCGCCAAGGTGTTCGGCGCATCACGGCTCGCGTACAATCCCGCCCCATTCCCCTGCATCCGCCGGAAGCCACCATGGACCTAGTGCTGATCGAGTCCCTCGTCGTCGACACCGTGATCGGGGTCTACGACTGGGAGCGCACCATCACCCAGCGCCTGGTGCTCGACCTGGCGCTCGCCACCGATATCCGCCCGGCGGCGGCCGGCGACGATATCGCCCTGACGCTGGACTATGCCGCCATCGGCGAGCGCATCCAGGCCTTCGCCGCCGAGCATGACTTCGCCTTGGTGGAGACCTTCGCCGAACGCCTGGCGGAGACGCTGCGCGACGACTTCGGCATCGCCTGGCTGCGGCTGACCGTGCGCAAGCCCGGTGCCGTGGCGGCCGCCGCCGCGGTGGGGGTGCGGATCGAGCGCGGCCGGCGACCGGAGACGGCATGATGGTGCGGGTCACGGTGAGCATCGGCAGCAACATCGAGCGCGAGCGCCATGTGCGCGCCTGCCTGGACGCCCTGGCGGCCGACTTCCAGGACCTCGCGGTCTCCCGGGTGTTCGAGAGCGAGCCGGTGGGCTTCGAGGACGGGCGCAACTTCTACAACCTGGTGGCGGCCTTCGACAGCGCCGCCTCGGTGGGCGAGCTGCAGGCCTGGTGCAAGCGCCTGGAGTTCGCCAACGGGCGCCGCGCCGGCAGCCCCAAGTACAGCCCGCGCACCCTGGACGTCGACCTGCTCACCGTGGGCGAGCTCACCGGCGAGCACGATGGCGTCCTGCTGCCCCGGGACGAGATCACCCGGCACGCCTTCGTGCTCCAGCCCCTGGCCGAGCTGCTGCCCGAGGCGCGACACCCCGAGAGCGGCGAGACCTACGCCAAGCTGTGGCGGGCCTTCGACCCGGGCGACCAGCGCCTCTGGGCGGTGGCCTTCGCCTGGGCCGGGCGCGAAATCTCCCGCCCCGACTGACGCCCCCGCGAGGCCCGGCGGCTACCCCAGGGCCGCATCGATCGCCTGGCAGCGCCGCCGGGCGAGCTCCTCCCCCAGTTCGCGCCCCTTGAAGCCCTCCTCCATCAGCGTCGCCGGCAGCACCTGGGCCGCCAGCCGCCAGGCCAGCGCCAGCGCCGCGGCCAGCGCCGGGTCCTCCAGGCTCACCAGGCTGATCAACGGCGCCACCCGCTCGCTGCGCCGCCAGGCGTCGATGCCATCCAGCCAGGCCAGGATCCGCGTCCCGTCGAGGGTCTGGTGGCCCGCCGCCGCGACCAGCTCCCGGGTCCTGGCGACCTGCTGCGCCAGGGCCAGGAAGGCATTGGGCTGGCGCAGACGCGCCGCCAGTTCACGCCGGGACGCGTCGTCCAGGTGCTCCACCAGCCGCGCCCATCGCCAGCGCGCCAGCGCCTCGCCCTCCCCCTCCTCGGGCAGGCGATGCAACCGGCCCAGTGCCTCGTCCAGCGCCTCGCCATCCGCCGCCAGCGACGGCATCAGCACCGCCAGGGCGCCGCAGTCGTGGAGCGCCTGGAAGTAGACCTCGGGCCAGGGCTCGGCCAGGGCCCGCTCGGTCTCGGCCCAGACCCGCTCGGGTACCAGGTGGCCGAGCTCGCCGCTCGCCACCAGCTGGCGCATCAGTCCCCGGGTCTCCTCGGCGATGGTGAAGCCGAGCCCCGCGTAGCGGGCCAGGAAGCGCGCGGTGCGCAGTACCCGTAGCGGGTCCTCGACGAAGGCGGGCGAGACATGGCGCAGCACCCGCGCCTCCAGGTCGGCCAGGCCACCGTAGGGATCCACCAGCTCTCCCTCCGGGGTCTCGGCCATGGCGTTGATGGTGAGGTCACGGCGCGCCAGGTCCTCCTCCAGGGTCACCTCGGGGCTGGCGTGGACCACGAAACCGGTATAGCCGTGTCCCGCCTTGCGCTCGGTGCGCGCCAGGGCGTACTCCTCGTGGGTCTCGGGGTGGAGGAAGACCGGGAAGTCGCGTCCCACCGGCTTGAAGCCCCGGCGCCGCAGCGCCTCGGGGGTGGCGCCCACCACCACCCAGTCGGTGTCGGTGACCGGCCAGCCCAGGCGGGCGTCACGCACCGCCCCGCCCACCCGGTAGACGGCGAGCCCCTCGACGGCGGCATCGCGGGCCATGCTCAGGCCTCCACCCGGTCGGGGTGGCACAGCCGCCACTCGGTGAAGCCGCCGTCGAGGCTGTAGACGTCCTGGAACCCCTGGCCGGCAAGCCAGGCGGC
>JBKHEO010000172.1:0-2953 GCA_046540755.1 Halomonas sp.
CCGGCTCGTCGATGCGCACCGTCTTGACCAGCTTCTCGTCGTTGCCCAGGCGGATCAGCATCACGCCCTGGGTGTTGCGCGAGGTGATCGAGACCTCCTCGACCCGGGTGCGCACCAGGGTGCCGCGGTCGGTGATCAGCATCATCTCGTCGCTGGAGTAGACCTGCATGGCGGCCACCAGCGAGCCGTTGCGCTCGCTGGTCTGCATGGCGATCACGCCCTGGCCGCCGCGGCCGCGCAGCGGGAACTCCTCGAGGCGGGTGCGCTTGCCGTAGCCGTTCTCGGAGGCGGTGAGGATGTAGATCTGGCCGCCGTTGGCGTGCTCCAAGGCGGTGCCTGCCTCGCTCTCCTCCTCGACGTCGGCCTCGGCGTCGATCTGCTGGCTCTGGGGGATGATCAGGCTGATCACCTCGGCGTCATCGAGCAGGCGCATGCCACGCACCCCGCGGGCGGTGCGGCCCATGGCACGCACCTTGCCCTCCTCGAAGCGAATCGCCTTGCCGTTGGAGGAGAGCAGCATGACGTGGTCGCTGCCCGAGGTGATGGCCGCGCCGATCAGGCGGTCGCCTTCCTCCAGGTCGATGGCGATCAGGCCCACGCTGCGCGGCCGCGAGAACTGCTCGAGGCTTACGCGCTTCACAGTGCCGCGGGCGGTGGCGAAGAAGATGTAGCTCTCCGGGTCGTAGTCGCGCACCGGCAGGATGGCGTTGATCGCCTCGCCCTCGTCCAGCGGCAACATGTTGACCAGCGGCTTGCCCCGCGAGCCACGGCTGGCCGCCGGCATCTCGTAGACCTTGAGCCAGTAGACCTTGCCGCGATTGGAGAAGAGCAGCACGGTGTCGTGGGTGGAGGCCACCAGCAGGTGCTCGATGACGTCCTCGTCCTTCATGGCGGTGGCCGACTTGCCGCGCCCGCCGCGGCGCTGGGCCTGGTAGTCGGAGAGCGGCTGGGTCTTGGCGTAGCCGGAGCGGGACACGGTGACCACCATGTCCTCCTCGGCGATCAGGTCCTCGATGGAGAGGTCGAGGTGGCTGGCCTGGATCTCGGTCTTGCGCGGGTTGCCGAACTGGTCGCGCACCGCGGCGAGCTCCTCGCGGATCACCTCCAGCAGGCGCTCGGCGGAGGCCAGGATCGCCATGAGCTCGGCGATCTTCTCGAGGATGCCCAGGTACTCGTCGAGGAGCTTCTCGGTCTCCAGGCCGGTAAGGCGGTGCAGGCGCAGCTCGAGGATCGCCTGGGCCTGGGCCGGCGACAGCCGATACTCGGTGGCCGAGGGGTTGAGGCCGAAGCCCTCCTCGAGCTCCTCCGGCTTGCAGGAGGTGGCCCCGGCGCGCTCCAGCATGCCGGTGACCTGCCCCGGCGACCAGTTGCGCGCGAGCAGCTTCTGCTTGGCCTCGGCGGCGTTGGGCGAGGCCTTGATCAGCTCGATCACCTCGTCGATGTTGGAGATGGCGACGGTGAGGCCCTCGAGGATATGGCCCCGCTCCCGCGCCTTGCGCAGCTCATAGAGGGTACGCCGGGTGACCACCTCGCGGCGGTGGCGGATGAAGGCCTCGAGCACCTCCTTGAGGTTCATGATCTTCGGCTGGCCGTCCTCGATGGCCACCATGTTGATACCGAAGACGCTCTGCAGCTGGGTCTGGGCGAAGAGGTTGTTGACCACCACCTCGCCGGACTCGCCCCGCTTGACCTCGATCACCACCCGCAGGCCGTCCTTGTCGGACTCGTCACGAAGCTCGGCGATGCCCTCGATGCGCTTCTCCTTGACCAGCTCGGCGATCTTCTCGATCAGCCGCGCCTTGTTCACCTGGTAGGGCAGCTCGGTGACGATGATGTGGTCGCGGCCACTCTTGTCGTCATGCTCGATGGTGTGGCAGGCGCGCACGTAGATGCGCCCGCGGCCGGTGCGGTAGGCCTCGAGGATGCCGGCGCGGCCGTTGATGATGCCCCCGGTGGGGAAGTCCGGTCCGGGGATGTACTCCATCAGGTCGTCGACGGAGAGGGTGTAGTCGTCGATCAGCGCCAGGCAGGCGTCGATCACCTCCACCATGTTGTGGGGCGGGATGTTGGTGGCCATGCCCACGGCGATGCCCGAGGAGCCGTTGACCAGCAGGTTGGGTACCTTGGTGGGCAGGACGTCGGGGATGCGCTCGGTGCCGTCGTAGTTGTCGACCCAGTCGACGGTCTCCTTGTCGAGGTCGGCCAGCAGCTCGTGGGCCAAGCGCGCCATGCGCACCTCGGTGTAGCGCATGGCCGCGGCGCTGTCGCCGTCGATGGAGCCGAAGTTGCCCTGGCCATCAACCAGCACGTGGCGCATGGAGAAGTCCTGGGCCATGCGCACGATGGTGTCGTAGACGGCACTGTCACCATGGGGGTGGTACTTACCGATGACATCGCCCACCACGCGGGCGGACTTCTTGTAGGGCTTGTTCCAGTCATTGCCGAGCTCGTGCATGGCGAACAGCACGCGCCGGTGCACCGGCTTGAGGCCATCGCGCACATCCGGCAGCGCCCGGCCGATGATCACACTCATCGCGTAATCGAGGTACGACTGCTTGAGCTCGTCCTCGATGTTGACTGGCAGAATCTCTCTGGCGATGTCACCCATGGGTCGTCGAATCCTTTGCACTGCAGGAGGTTGGCCGCCCGCCGTGGCGTTGCCCGGGGCGCCATAACAGCGTCACATCATAGCACCCCGGGCGAGGCAAAGGCAGGCGCTATTCGACCACCCGCGGGGCGCCCAGGGGCCCCTGCCTTTCGGCCCGCAAGTTTGGGACTGGCACCCCCGCGCCCCTTCGGTGATAATGGCGCCCCCTTTTCTGCGGGAAAAATGCTTCATGTGGTTCAAGCACTTACACCTCTATCGGCTGCACGATGCCCCCGAGCTGGACGCCGCCACCCTGGAGGAGGCCCTGGCCGAGCAGGCGGCCCGACCGCTGGGCGGCCAGGACCC
>JBKHEO010000173.1:0-2776 GCA_046540755.1 Halomonas sp.
CCTGCGTCCCCGGAGAGGCACGCCGCGTGAGCGCCACCCCCGACACCGCCAGTCCCGAGCAGACCACCGCCGCGGCCAAGCAGGCCGCGGTGCTTGGGCGGCTGTTCGACGAGCCGATCA
Organism: Halomonas sp.; assembly: GCA_046540755.1. Taxonomy (GTDB): domain Bacteria; phylum Pseudomonadota; class Gammaproteobacteria; order Pseudomonadales; family Halomonadaceae; genus Halomonas. The sequence goes on from JBKHEO010000173.1 coordinate 121, forward strand.
CCGAGCTGCCGGAGGATCTCTACATCCCCCCGGAGGCGCTGCGGGTCTTCCTCGAGGCCTTCGAGGGGCCGCTGGACCTGCTGCTCTACCTGATCCGCCGCCAGAACCTCGACATCCTGGCCATCGACGTCGCCGCCATCACCCACCAGTACATCGAGTACGTGGAGCTGATGAAGGCGATGGAGATCGAGCTGGCCGGCGAGTACCTGCTGATGGCGGCGATGCTCGCCGAGATCAAGTCGCGCACCCTGCTGCCGCGCCCGCCGAAGGAGGGCGGCGACGACGAGGAGGAAGATCCCCGCGCCGAGCTGATCCGCCGCCTCCAGGAGTACGAGCGGCTCAAGCACGCCGCCGAGTCGCTGGCCGAGCTGCCGCGCCTGGGGCGCGACTGGTTCCCCGCCCAGGCGGCGCTGCCGCCGCTGGAGAGCCGGGTGATCCATCCCGAGGTGGGGCTCGACGAGCTGCTGGGCGCCCTGGCCGGGATCCTGCGCCGTGCCGAGCTCAACCAGACCCACCAGATCAGCCGCGAGGGGCTCTCGACCCGGGAGCGCATGCTGGCGATCATGGCGCGCCTCGAGGGCGGGCGCTTCACCCCCTTCGAGGCGCTCTTCACCCTGGAGGAGGGACGCGCCGGGGTGGTGGTGACCTTCATGGCGCTCCTCGAGCTCGCCAAGGAGGCGATGATCGAGATCGTCCAGAACGCGCCCCTCTCGCCGATCCATGTGCGCGCCCGGTCGAGCCTGGGCGACGGCGAGGGAGGAATGGAAGTGGGCGGCGAGCTGGACGACCTGGCCGCCGAGGGCGAGAGCGCCTTCGAGGAGGCGGGGGAGGAGGCACCATGACGGCCATGGAGTTCCCCGAGGCCCTGGACGAGATCCTCGAGGCCGCGCTGCTGGCCGCCGGCGAGCCGCTGGCCCTGGAGCGCCTCGAGGCGCTCTTCGACGACCACGAGCGCCCGCCGCGCCGCGCCCTGCGCGAGGCCCTGGAGCGCCTCGGCGTGCGCCACGAGCGCGGTGCCATGGAGCTGATCGAGACCGCCTCCGGCTACCAGCTGCGTATCCGCCCGCGGCTCTCGCCCTGGGTGTCGCGGCTATGGGACGAGCGTCCCCAGCGCTACTCCCGGGCGCTGCTGGAGACCCTGGCGCTGATCGCCTACCGTCAGCCGGTGACCCGGGGCGACATCGAGGAGGTGCGCGGCGTGACGGTAAGCGGCTCGATCATGCGCACCCTGCTGGAGCGCGGCTGGATCCGCGTGGTGGGCCATCGCGACGTGCCGGGGCGTCCGGCGGTCTACGCCACCACGCGAAGCTTCCTCGACGACTTCGGCCTCAAGACCCTCGACGAGCTGCCGCCGATGCACGAGCTCAAGGCCTTCGAGGCGCCGGAAGACGAGCCGGAGCCGCCGCCGGCCCAGGTCGAGATCCTGGCCCAGGCCGACGCGCCGTTCGAGGAGCCGGGAGGGGACGACGACGAGACAACGGGCGAGGCGGCCCCGGCCGCCTCATCCGAGACGACGGCCGGGAGGGCCGACGACGAGAACGCCGGGACGGCGTCCGAGCGGGCCGGGCTGAGCTTCGCCGACCTCGAAGCCCGCCTGTCCGAACGCGCCCGGGGCCGCGTCGACGATGACGCTGCCCCGGGGGCGGAATCCACATCCAGTGAGAACGACGATTCATGAGCAACACCAGCGAAAAACTGCAGAAGGTCCTGGCCCGGGCCGGGCTCGGCTCGCGCCGCGAGATGGAGACCGCCATCGCCGATGGCCGGGTCAAGGTCAACGGCCAGGTGGCGACCCTGGGCGACCGCGTCGAGACCCGCGACAAGGTGCTCTTCGACAACCGCCCGGTCACCCTGCGCGGCGCCGAGGAGGTGCCGCGGCGGGTGATCATGTACAACAAGCCCGAGGGGGAGCTCTGCACCCGCAAGGACCCCGAGGGGCGGCGCACCGTCTTCGACCGGCTGCCGCGGCTCAAGGGCGAGCGCTGGATCGCCATCGGCCGCCTCGATATCAACACCAGCGGCCTGCTGCTCTTCACCACCGACGGCGAGCTCGCCAACCGCCTGATGCACCCCTCCACCCAGGTGGAGCGCGAGTACGCCGTGCGGGTGATGGGCGAGGTGACCAAGGAGCAGGTGGTGGCCATGGTCGAGGGGGTGATGCTCGACGACGGCCCGGCGCGCTTCACCGATGTCCAGGAGTTCGGCGGCGAGGGCATCAACACCTGGTTCCACGTGGTTATCATGGAGGGGCGCAACCGCGAGGTGCGTCGCCTGTGGGAGTCCCAGGGGCTGACCGTCAGCCGCCTCAAGCGGGTGCGCTACGGCAACATCTTCCTCGACAAGCGGGCCAAGGCCGGCGAGTGGGTGGAGCTCTCCCAGGAGGAGATCGATGACCTGGCCGAGCTGGCCGGCCTGCCGCCGCGCAAGGTGCCCGACCTGACCCCGGACGAGAAGAATCGCTGGAGCCGCGACAAGCACAAGCGCAAGCCGGTCCAGGCGATGCGCAAGCCGAAGGGTCGCCGCTGATCCGCGGCTGCGACCAAAGGCAAAAAAGCCCTTGCCACCGGCAGGGGCGATCAGTATTATCTGCCCCCGTTCGGACGGGTCGTTAGCTCAGTTGGTAGAGCAGTTGGCTTTTAACCAATTGGTCGTAGGT
>JBKHEO010000174.1:0-2767 GCA_046540755.1 Halomonas sp.
CTTGGTGTGCCAGAAGGGCTGGCCCAGGGTCGGGGTGCTGGGGCTCGCCGTCTGGCGCTGCTCCATCAGCCCGGCGCGATGGGCCTCGCGCCCCGCCTCGATGGCGCGGGCGAAGGCCGAGGCCATCGCCGCCGGGCGTCGCGCCTTGGCCACGGCGGTGTTGAGCAGCACGCCGTCGAAGCCCATCTCCATGGCCTCGGCGGCCTGGGAGGGGGCGCCGAGGCCGGCGTCGATGATCAGTGGCACCTCGAGTCGGCTGCGCAGGGTAGCCAGGGCATAGCGGTTCATCAGGCCACGGCCGGTGCCGATGGGGGCGCCCCATGGCATCAGCGCCTGGCAACCGGCCTCGCGCAGCCGCTGGCAGAGCACCAGGTCGTCGGTGCAGTAGGGCAGCACCTTGAATCCCTGGTCGATCAGCTCCCGGGCGGCCTCCAGCAAGCCGAAGGGGTCGGGCTGCAGGTTGTAGTCGTCGCCGATCACCTCGAGCTTGATCCAGGGGGTGTCGAACAGCTCCCGGGACATCTCGGCCAGGGTGATCGCCTCCCGGGCGGAGCGGCAGCCGGCGGTGTTGGGCAGCAGCCGGCAGCCGCTCTCGCGCAGGATCTGCCAGAAGGCGTCGCCGTCGCCGGCGCCGCCGGCGGGGTTCTGGCGGCGCAGCCCCAGAGTGACCATGTCGCAGCCGGCCGCCGCAATCGCCTCCTGCATCACCGCGGGCGAAGGGTAGAGGGCGGTGCCGAGCATGAAGCGGCTGGCGAAGGCCTCGCCATAGAGCACCAGGGCGTCGTCGTGTTGCATCCGGTCGTCGTCCATCAGCCGCCTCCTACCGGGGCCACGATATCGATGCGGTCGCCGTCGTTCAGGGTGCGCTCCGGCCAGCTCGAGCGCGGGGCGAAGGTATCGTTGATGGCCACGGCGACGCGCCGGCCGCCGTAGCCCCAGCGCTCCAGGGCCTGGTCCAGGGTGGTGCCCTCGGGCAGGCGCGCGGTCTCGCCGTTGAGGCTCAGGGTGATCTCGTTCATGGCGCTCTCCTCAAGAGTCTCTCTCCTCGGGCGCGGCGTCGGCCAGCACCGCGGCGAAGGGGCGGTCGCCCTCGCCGCGGATCTCGGCCAGCAGGTGATCCACCACCGCCGGGGCCAGCAGGTAGCCGTGGCGGAAGAGGCCGTTGGCGGTGGTCAGGCCGTCGCGGTGGGTGACGTGGGGCAGGTTGTCGCGAAAGGCCGGGCGCAGGTTGACGCCCTGCTCGATCACTCGCGCCTCGGCGAAGGCCGGCGACAGGGTGTAGAGCACGCTGGCGAGCTCCAGCGATGATTGCAGCGAGATGGGCGAGCGGTCCTCGCTCTCGATGGAGGTGGCGCCGACCACGAAGCGTCCGCCGGGCTTGGGTACCACGTAGAGCTGGTAGCGCGGGTGCATCAGGCGTACCGGGCGCGACAGCCTCACCTCCTCGGTGTGTACCTGCAGGGTCTCGCCGCGCACGCCACGCAGGGTGGGGAGGCGCGGCCTGGCGCCGTGGCCGCGGCAGTCGATCACCCGGTCGAAGGCGCGTCGGCCGGCGGCGCTCTCGACCTCGCCGGGCCGGGTCTCGACCGGCGTGTGGGCGTGGCACTCACCGCCCAGCTCGCGGATCGCCGACAGTAGCCGGGCGAGCAGCTCGCGATTGTCCAGGTGAGCCTCCTCCTCGAGGAAGAGACCGTGGCGGAAACCCTCGGCCAGGTCGGGCTCCAAGGCGTGCAGTTCGGTGCCGGACAGCGCCCGGTAGCGTGCCGGCGCCCCCAGGGCGTCGTCGAGCTCGCGGCGAAACTGGGTCAGCTCGCCCTCGTCCTGGGCGTGGGCCACGACCAGGCTGCCGTGGGGGTGCCAGAGTTCCGGGGCCTGCAGGTCGGCCAGCCACTCGGGCCAGCGGGCCAGCGCCACGCGCCCCATGTCATAGACGCAGCGCTCGCTGACCACGGTCTCGGCCAGGGGGGCGACCATGCCGGCGGCGGTCCAGGCGGCGGCGGGGGGCGTGTCCAGGTCGCCCGCCTCGTAGAGGGTGACGGCGTGTCCGTCGCGCAGCAGCTGCCAGGCGACCAGGCGGCCGAGCAGGCCGGCGCCGGCCACGGCAATGCACTGTTGGGGGTATGGGCTCATAGAACGGGCATCCAGCGGGTGGCGTGGTGACCAGGCGGGATGCGGGACTGGGGCGGGCAGCAATGCACGATCTTGTTCCCTCCGCAGGCATCAACCTGATCAGGTTCAACGGGTTCGGCCGTACCGATCTCAGCCCTCGTCCAGCGCGCCAGGCGCGAGTCAGGGCTCCCCGACAAGTCTCCCCAACATAACCAAGGAGGCCCGCCGACGCAATCGGCGTCGGCGGGCCTCAGGCGGGCGCCGTGGTCGGGCGATCAGCGGCAGTCCGCCGCGCCCTCGCCGAACATGTCGAAAAGTAGCTCACGGCCGAGGCCGGTGAGCACGAAGCGCCGCTGCTCGTTGAAGGTGGCCGCCTCGCTGGACTCGAGGATGCGCTGGCAGGTTGACCACTCGCGGGAGCCTGCCTCCAGGCGCTCGAGGGTCGCGGGGTCGAGGCCGCGGTGGGGCACGGTTACGGTCTCGAGGACGTGCCCCTGGCGGTAGAGCAGGGCGGCCATGTGGGAGAGGCACTGGCGCAGGCTGCGCTGCATGCCGAGGGTGTCGATCGGGGGAGGTGTCATGCGCCGCGTCCTCCTTGCGGGAATGTGCTGCAGCGCATTATACAACCTTGGTCGCACAAGACCAAGGTCTAATTCGG
>JBKHEO010000175.1:0-2767 GCA_046540755.1 Halomonas sp.
GATGCCGGAGAGACGGATGGAACGACACCCCCGTACCCTGACCCGCCGCCGCGTCCTGCAAGGCCTGCTGGGGACGGCCGCCGCCGCGGCCCTGCCCGCGACGCCCACCCTGGCCGAGTCATCGCGAATTCTGACGCGGGAGGTGCCCGGTACCGGCGAGTCGCTGCCGCGGGTAGGGCTGGGCAGCTGGATCACCTTCAACGTCGGCGACGACCCGGCGCTCCTGGAGGCGTGCACCGCGGTCATGAAGGCCTTCTTCGCGGCGGGGGGCCGGCTGATCGACTCCTCGCCGATGTACGGCTCCTCCCAGGCGACCATCGGCCACGGCCTGGAGCGGCTCGATGCCGTCGACCGGGTCTACGCCGCCGACAAGGTCTGGACCTCGAGCCCCGAAGAGGGCCCCGACCAGATCGAGGCATCGCGGCGCGACTGGGGCGTGCCGCGCTTCGAGCTGCTGCAGGTCCACAACCTGGTGGCCTGGGAGGCGCACCTCGAGACCCTGCTGGCCATGAGGGAGGCCGGCGAGGCGCGCCGGGTGGGCATCACCACCTCCCACGGCCGCCGTCACGAGGGAGTCGAACACATCATGCGCGAGGCGCCCCTCGACTTCGTGCAGCTCACCTACAATATCGTCGACCGCGAGGCGGAGCAGCGCCTGCTGCCCCTGGCACGGGAGAAGGGCATCGGCGTGATCGCCAACCGCCCCTTCCAGCAGAAGCGCCTGATCCGACGCCTCGAGGGCAAGCCGCTGCCCGACTGGGCGGGGGAGATCGACGCCACGACCTGGGCGCAGTTCATCCTCAAGTTCATCATCTCCCACCCTGACGTGACCTGCGCCATTCCCGCCACCACCCGGGTCGAGCACGTGCGCGAGAACCTGGCCGCGGCCCGCGCCCCCCTGCCGGACGCCGAGCTGCGCCGGCGCATGGCCGACCACGTGCGCTCGTTGTAGGGGCAGCGGCGATGGGGGAATGGGCAAGCTACCGCCTGGGCGATTTCCTGATGTTCTCGCCACAGGTCTACGAACGCCTGTTCGTGCTCCACAACCAGGCGTGGTGGCCCGGCCAGCTGCTCGCCCTGGCGCTGGGCGGCGCCATCCTGGCGCTGCTGCTGCGCCCCGGCGCCGTCGGCGCCCGACCGATCGTCGTGCTGCTGGCACTGGCCTGGACCTTCGTCGCCTGGGCCTTCCTGTGGCAGCGCTACGCGCCCATCAACTGGGGGATCCGCTATGTCGTACCGCTGTTCGGGCTGCAGGCGCTGCTGCTGGTCGCGCTCGGCCTCTGGCGTGGTGGACTCAAGCTGCCGGCACGCTGGCACCTGCCGCGCGCGCTGGGCATTGCACTCATGGCCTACGCCGTGATCCTGCACCCCCTCACGGCGGCGCTGTTCAGCCGAGGTCTAGCCGGCGCCGAGGTGATCGGCCTCACCCCCGACCCGCTCGCCATTGCCACCCTGGGGATCGCGGCCATGCTCCAGCCGGCGCGACGCGGCTGGCTACTGATGGTCGTCCCCGCCCTGTGGTGCCTGATCAGCGGGCTCACGCTCCTGGCCCTGCAGGCCCCGCTCGCCTGGCTGCCCCCATTGGCCGTGGCCCTGGCCGTGGTGGCGCGGCTATGGCCTCGCTGATGGGCGTCCCGCCGCCGGCCCCCAAGGTCGCCCCCTTCACCGCCCGAAAGGCGTCAAGGGGTTACAGACACTCCCGCTTGAACGAGCGCTCGATATTGTGCGAATGCACCCGACGATCCCCCTCGTAGCCATCCATCTCCCTCCGCGCGCGCAGGTGGAAATGGGCGGCATCCGAGGAGGGCAGCAGGGCGTCGAGGCCCGCCGCGGCCATGGCCGCGCGCACGGGCCAGGCGGGCGGCGAACTCCTTGGGCGGGAAGGGCCGTTCGCTGCCCGCGAGGGCGTGGTGGTCCATGGCGACCTCCGCGGTGTTGGGCCGACTCAGGCAGTAGTCGTCGTGACGGGCGTCATGCACGCCGGCGATTGGCCCTGTTCGCGCTCCCCGCGGTCTCGTAGAATCCAGCCTCATATTGAACTCGACAGGATGATGACATGGGCAGGGCCTTCCAGAACCGCAAGGAATCCATGGCCAAGACGGCCGCCGCCAAGACCAAGGTCTACAGCAAGTACGGCCGCGAGATCTACGTGGTCGCCAAGCAGGGCGGCACCGACCCCCAAGGCAACCTGGCACTGCGCGGGCTGATCGAGCGCGCCAAGAAGGACCAGGTGCCCAGCCACGTCATCGACAAGGCGCTGGACAAGGCCAGCGGCGTGGGCGGCGAGGACTATTCCCCGGCCCGCTACGAGGGCTTCGGCCCGGGCAGCTGCATGGTCATCGTCGACTGCCTCACCGACAACCCCAACCGCACCGTCGGTGAGGTGCGCACCTGCTTCAACCGGGCCAAGAGCAAGCTGGGCACCCCCGGCAGCGTCAGCCACCTGTTCGACCACTGCGCCATCCTGGCCTTCGCGGGTGACGACGAGGAGGCGGTGCTGGAGGCGCTGATGGAGGCCGACGTCGACGTCACCGACATCGAGAACGAGGACGGCCGCATCACCGTCTTCGCCCCCCACACCGAGTACGCCAAGGCCAAGCAGGCGCTGCTCGACGCCTTCGGTGAGCTGGAGTTCGAGGTCGACGAGATCCAGTTCGTGCCCCAGACCACCACCCCGCTGGAAGGCGACGACCTGGCCCTGTTCGAGAAGCTCATCGACGCCCTCAACGACTGCGACGATGTGCAGAACGTCTACCACAACGCCGAG
>JBKHEO010000176.1:0-2683 GCA_046540755.1 Halomonas sp.
GCGGCGCGCTCCATCAAGCTCGACCTGCCGCCCTTCACCCTGGTGGGCGCCACCACCCGCGCCGGCCTGCTCACCTCGCCGCTGCGCGACCGCTTCGGGATCGTCCAGCGCCTGGAGTTCTACGCCATCGAGGAGCTTACCGAGATCGTCGCCCGCTCCGCGCGGCTGATGGGGGTCGAGGCCGACCCGGCGGGGTCTCTGGAGGTCGCACGCCGCTCCCGGGGTACCCCGCGCATCGCCAACCGCCTGCTGCGGCGGGTGCGCGACTACGCCGAGGTGCGCGGCTCGGGGCGCATCGACGCCGCCATCGCCGACCGCGCCCTGGACATGCTGCACGTCGACCAGCACGGCCTGGACCATATGGACCGGCGGCTGCTGCTGGCGATGATCGAGAAGTTCGACGGCGGCCCGGTGGGGGTCGACTCCCTGGCCGCCGCCATCGGCGAGGAGCGCGACACCATCGAGGACGTCATCGAGCCCTACCTGATCCAGCAGGGGCTGATGATGCGTACCGCCCGCGGCCGGGTGGTGACCCGCCAGGCCTGGCAGCACTTCGGCCTGGCGCCGTCGGCCGCCGCCGAGGATGCGGCGGGGGAGACGCGTCCATGAGCGGGTTCCGCCTCCCGGTGCGGGTCTACATCGAGGATACCGATGCCGGCGGCATCGTCTACTACGTCAACTATCTCAAGTACATGGAGCGGGCCCGCAGCGAATGGCTGCGCGCGCGGGGGATCACCCAGCGCGAGCTGTTCGAGCAGGGCATCCAGCTGGTGGTGCACCGGCTGGAGTGTCGCTATGCCAAGCCCGCCCGGCTGGACGACGCGCTCGAGGTGAGCGCCGAGGTCCTGTCACAGGGTCGCGCCCGGCTGCAGTTCGGCCAGGTGGTGACCCGCCGCGGGGAACCCCTGTGCGACGCCAGGGTCGACATCGCCTGCCTGGATGCCGAGCGGCTGCGGCCCCGCGCCTGGCCGGCGGCGCTCGCCGAGCGGCTGACCACCCCTACTGCCCAATCGCAAGCCTGACGAGGATGCCCGTGAACGACGCCATGTCCATTCCGCACCTGATCATGAACGCCAGCACCGTGGTGCAGCTGGTGATGCTGCTGCTGGTGATCGGCTCGATCCTCTCCTGGGTCGTGATCTTCCAGCGCACCTTCGTGATGCGCCGGGCCCGCAAGGTCCACCGCCGCTTCGAGGACCGCTTCTGGTCCGGGGTCGACCTCAACGAGCTCTACCGCGAGGTGCCGCCGGAGCAGGAGACCCAGGGCGCCGAGCACATCTTCCGCGCCGGCTTCCGCGAGTTCAATCGCCTGATGACCAAGACCCGCAGCCCCCAGGCGATCCTCGACGGCGTCCAGCGCAGCATGCGGGTGGCCTGGTCCCGCGAGGAGGAGCGCCTCAACCTGCACCTGGTGTTCCTGGCCACCGTCGCCTCGGCCAGCCCCTACATCGGGCTGTTCGGCACCGTCTGGGGCATCATGGGCTCCTTCCAGTCGCTCTCCATGGCCCAGCAGGCGACGCTGTCGACTGTGGCGCCCTGGATCGCCGAGGCGTTGATCGCCACCGCCATGGGCCTGTTCGCCGCCATCCCGGCGGTGATCTTCTACAACCGCCTCTCCTCGGAGTCCGGCCGACTGCTCGGCAAGTACGAGGACTTCGCCGAGGAGTTCCACTCCATCCTGCACCGCAACCTGCAGGGCCGCAGCGACGCCGGCAGCGCCTGAAGGAGATTCGCCATGCACGGTCCCTTTCATCGCGGAGGCGGGCGCAAGCCCATGGGCGAGATCAACGTGGTGCCCTTCATCGACGTGATGCTGGTGCTGCTGGTGATCTTCATGATCACCGCCCCCATGCTAACCCAGGGGGTCCAGGTCGACCTGCCCCAGGTGACCTCTGAGCCCATCGACGTCGAGGAGCAGAGCGACCCGGTGATCGTCTCGGTGGATCGCGACGGCCGCTTCCACCTGGAGATCGGCGGCGACGACCCGCTGGAGCTCGGCCTCGACGAGCTGGCCGAGCGGGTGATCATCCTGCGCGAACGCAACCCCGACACGCCGGTGATGGTCCGCGGCGATCGCAACGTCTCCTACGGCCAGGTGGTGAGCCTGATGGGCACGCTGCAGAATGCCGGGGTGGCCAACGTCGGCCTGATCTCCGAGCCGCCGAGCGGGGAGGAGTAGCGCCGCCATGGCCAGACGACACGTCCGGGTTGGCTACGGGCTGCCGACACTGCTGGCGGTGGGCCTGCACGTCCTGGTGCTGCTGGTCAGCGTGATCAGCCTGCCCGCCCGGGAGACACCGCCGGAGAGCGACTCTATCGTGCAGGCGACCCTGGTCAGCACCGAGACCGTCACCGACCAGGCCCAGCGTGCCGGGGAGGCCCGCCAGCGCGCCGGTGCACGGCAGGCCGAGGAGCAGACTCGCCAGGAGGCCGATCAGGAAGCCGAGGAGCAGGCTCGCCAAGCTGATCAGGAGGCCGAGGAGCAGGCGCGACAGGAGGCCGAGCGCGAGGTGGAGGAGGCCACCCGCGTCGCGGCCGAAACCGCGGAAGCCGAGGCCGCCAGGCGCGCCGAGCAGGCCGAGGCGGAGGCCGAACGCCGCCGCCAGGAGCGGGAAGAGGCCGAACGCCAGCGTCAGGAGGAGCAAGAGGCCGAGCGTCGCCGCCAGGAGGAAGCCGAGGCCGA
>JBKHEO010000177.1:0-2652 GCA_046540755.1 Halomonas sp.
AACCCATCCCTGGGCGCTACCGATGCCATCCCTGGCATAGGACCTCCTCTTCGGCTTGCCCCCGGCGCCCCTCGTCATGGTGGCAGCCCCACCAGGCAGCGTTTACGGATAAACGGAGGTAGCATGGCCGGCCATAGCAAATGGTCCAATATCAAGCACCGCAAGGCGGCCCAGGACGCCAAGCGCGGCAAGATCTTCAACAAGCTGATCCGTGAGCTGACCGTGGCCGCGCGCCAGGGCGGTCCGGATACGGCGGACAACCCGCGCCTGCGCACCGCCGTGGACAAGGCGCTGGGCCAGAACATGCCCAAGGACACCGTGCAGCGCGCCATCGACCGCGGCGCCGGCAATGCCGACGACGATGCCATGGAGGAGTGCGTCTACGAGGGCTACGGCCCGGAAGGCGTGGCGGTGATGGTGGAGTGCCTCACCGATAACCGCAACCGGACTGTCTCCGAGGTGCGACATGCCTTCAACAAGTGCGGCGGCAATCTCGGGACCAGCGGCTCGGTGGCCTTCATGTTCCACCATCAGGGGCGCCTGGCACTGCCCGAGGGCGTCAGCGAGGAGGCGGTGATCGAGGCCACCCTGGAGGCGGAGCCCGAGGATATCGTCACCCTCGACGACGGTACCCTGGAGGTCATCACCGCCCCCGACGCCTACCATGAGGTCAAGGAGGCCCTGGTCGCGGCGGGCATCGAACCCGAACGCAGCGAACTGGGACTCTTCCCCGAGACCACCACGCCCATCGCCGACGAGGAGCTCGCCCGCAAGGTGATCCGCCTGATCGACATGCTCGAGGATCTGGACGACGTCCAGAGCGTCACCACCAACGCGGAGTTCGACGATGCCGTGCTCGACGCCATCGACTAGGACGGCGGGATGCTGATCCTCGGCATCGACCCCGGTTCGCGGATCACCGGCTACGGCGTGCTGGACCTTGCCTCGGCCACGCCTCGCTATGTGGCCAGCGGTTGCATCCGCATCCGCGCCGAGGAGCTGGCCCAGAAGCTGGCCCAGGTCTATGCCGGCATCAGCGAGCTGATCGCCGTGCATGGTCCCGCGGAGTTCGCCATCGAGCAGGTGGTGATGTCGAGGAATGCCGACTCGGCCCTGAAGCTGGGCCAGGCCCGCGGTACCGCCATCGTCTGCGCGGCCAACCACGGCCTGCCGGTGAGCGAGTACGGCCCCCGGCAGATCAAGCAGGCGGTGACCGGCTCCGGGCGCGCCGACAAGGCCCAGGTGCAGCACATGGTCACGGCCATCCTGGGGCTCTCGGCGTCGCCCCAGGCCGACGCCGCCGATGCCCTGGCCATCGCCCTGACCCATGCCCACGCCCGACGCGGCCTGCTCACCAGCGGCAGCTTCGGTGGCCACCAGAGCCGTCGCAAGGGAAGCACCTGGCGTGACTTTCGCCCCTGAGGCGTCGTGTCATGGCGACGCCTGGAGGTTCTCGAACGGCGTTCCTCCACACTGGCCAGTCCCGCGGCCGACCAGTATAGTGGCGGCATCGGCGGTGCCTGCCGCCCCTGCAAGGCAAGGACACGGACCTCCCATGATCGGACGCCTGCGAGGCACGCTACTCGAGAAACAGCCCCCCTGGCTGGTGGTGGACGTGGCCGGCGTCGGCTACGAGCTCGAGGCCTCCATGACCACCCTGGTGGCCCTGCCCGCCGTCGGCGAGGCGGTCTCCCTGCATACCCACCTGACGGTTCGCGAGGACGCGCACCTGCTCTACGGCTTCGCCCGCGAGCAGGAGCGGGCGCTGTTCCGCGCCCTGATCAAGGTCAACGGCGTGGGCCCCAAGCTGGCCCTGGCGATCCTCTCCGGCATGGACGAGGCCGCCTTCCAGCGCTGCGTGATGGAGGATGACGTCAAGGCACTGACTCGTCTCCCCGGCGTCGGCAAGAAGACCGCCGAGCGCCTGATCATCGAGATGCGCGACCGTTTCCCCCACTGGGAGTCTCCGGAGCCGGCGCTGGCCGGACTGGAGGCGGGCGGCGCGGCGGCGCCCCGACAGGACCCGCTGGCCGACGCCGAGGCGGCCCTGGTGAGCCTCGGCTACAAGCCCGCCGAGGCGGCACGCATGCTCGCCGGGCTCGAGGAGGCGGGCAGTACCGAGGCGATGATCAAGGCGGCGCTGAGCCGCCGGATGGCGGGGTAGAGCGATGCTGGAGAACGACCGCCTGATCGCCGCCGATGCCCGCGAGGGCGAGGAACCCGTGGATCGCGCCATCCGCCCCAAACGGCTCGCCGACTACATCGGCCAGCCGCGGGTACGCGAGCAGCTCGAGATCTTCATCGGCGCCGCCCGCGGTCGCGGCGAGAGCCTCGACCACACCCTGGTGTTCGGCCCGCCGGGGCTCGGCAAGACGACCCTCGCCAACATCATCGCCGAGGAGATGAGCGTCGGCCTCAAGTCCACCTCCGGGCCGGTGCTGGAACGCGCCGGGGACCTCGCCGCCATGCTCACCAACCTCGAGCCCGGCGACGTGCTCTTCATCGACGAGATCCATCGCCTCTCGCCGGTGGTCGAGGAGATCCTCTACCCGGCCATGGAGGACTTCCAGCTCGATATCGTCATCGGCGAGGGGCCCGCGGCGCGCTCCATCAAGCTCGACCTGCCGCCCTTCACCCTGGTGGGCGCCACCA
>JBKHEO010000178.1:0-2619 GCA_046540755.1 Halomonas sp.
CCGTCGAGGCTGCGGGTATGCACCTGGCCGACCCGGCCCTCGTAGTGGGCCAGGCAGGCTTCGGGGGTCAGCTCGATCACGACATCGATACTGGGCATGGCGGAACCCTCTACTTCCTCATGTCGAACCGAGGCCAACAGGCTTATGCTAATTAACGTGGAAAGCAAGGGCTCAAGTTCGGTGGCCGCCGGCCGAGAGCCCTTGGGCATCCGGCCTCGACTCGACGGGAGACCCACCACCATGCCCCGCCTGCGTGACACCCTCACCCTCTGCTGCCTGGCGCTGCTGCTCGGCCTGGCCGGCTGCACCAACCATGCCGGCGCGCTCTACAATGCCCCGCCCTCCCCCACGCTGGAGGAGAGCTTCGAGCGCGCCGCCGAGGCGATGGTGGAGACCTTTCCTGACCTCGATGATGCGGGCCCGGTCGTCGCCGCCGGCCTGATCGACCTGGAGACGCCCGACGCCACCAGCACCTTCGGCCGCCTCGCCGCCGAGGCGACCCTGGCCTCGCTCGCCGAGGAGGGCATCGCCACGCGCGAGATCCTGCTGGAGGGGCCCGGCGTGCTGGGCTTCGCCGAAGGCATGTCGTCGCCCCGACAGCGGGTCCTCCAGCGCTCGGGACTGGACCGCGCCGACGCCCTCCTGGTGGGCACCTATGCCCGGGGCGAGCAGCGGCTCTATGTCACGCTGCGGGTCGTCACCCTGGATGACGCCTCGATCCTGGCGACCGCCCGGCTCAGCCTCGAACTGGACGAGGACCTGCGGCGCCTCCTGCGCCCTGGCTGACGGGGGTCAGCGCGCCTGGATGGTGACCTCGACCCGTCGGTTCGTGGCCCGGCCGGTCTCGCTGTCGTTGTCCGCCAGGGGGCGGCTGTCCGCCAGCCCCACCGCCCGCAGGCGCGCCGGCTCCACCCCGGCGGCCACCAGCGCCTCGACGATGGCGATCGCCCGGGCGCTGGAGAGCGCCCAGTTGGAGGGGAAGCGCTCGGTATTGATGGGCCGGCTGTCAGAATGGCCCTCCACCGACACCTCGCCGGGATGCCGTTCGACCAGCTCGCGAAGCCGGCCCGCCACCAGGGCCCGGCCCTCCGCGGTCAGCTCCGCCTCGGCGGACTCGAACAGCAGGCGGTCCTGCATGCGCAGCCGCACCCCCGCGGGGATGCGCGACACCTCCATGCCTTCCAGATCCGCCAGATAGGGGGCCTGGCGCATCGCCTCGGCGACGAAACGCGCCCCGGCCACCGCCTCCTCGTCCACCTCCCGAACGCCTTCCGGCGGGTTGTCGGCAAGAATCAGCAGGGTGTCGGCCAGCGGTTCGGAGAGGTCCAGGCCGCTGGGCAGCAGGATGGCGGGCGGCGTCTCGTGCGGAGGTGTCTCCTCGGGAGTCGGCCGCGCCAGCAGGAAGGGAGGCGGCGGCACGGACGAAGGCCGTCCGGCCACGCCGAGCGCCGCCGAGACCGTCGACGGCATCACCGCCTTCGTCGCGACGCGCACGGACCCGGGCGAGCCATCCCGCGGAGGGGGGCTGACATCGCGCAGGGTGGGGGGCAACGGGATGCCGAGACGAGGCTCGTCCACCACCGCTTCAGGCTCGCCGTGCTCCCGGCCCCTCGGATCGGGCGTCATGGTGATGCGCCCCAGGGCGATCACCAGGACCAGCAGCACCACCAGCAGCGTCATCACGTCCACGTAGCTGATCATCCAGCCATTGGCGTCGTCACTCGGGGGCACGGGCTGCATCAGGTTGTCGTGTCGCCCGCGTCCGCGGTGCTCGTCGATCATGCTGGCGTGGTTCCTTGCTGGGCGTCGCGGGACTAGGGCCGGGAAGCCGCCACCATACGGACGCGGCATGGGCCGCTCAACCCCCGCGCGATTCAAGACAAACCGCCCGCCGGCCGATTGACTATCAAATACAACCGATGGCGCGGCCGAACAAGGAGAGCCGAAGCGCCGATTGGCATCAGGAGCGAGAGAGAAGAGGTGTGGACATGCAGGAGATGAGTGGGTGGATCTGGGCCCTGCTGGGCGTATCGATCGCCCTGGCAGCCGTCGCGGCGATACTCTTGGTCAAGCTGCGGCGTCAGGAGGCGGCGCCGCCGGAACAGCCGGCACCGCCAACGCCGGCACCGGAACCCTCAGCGACAGGCGAAGACGCCCGGGAGGCCGAGGCCCGCCACCAGGAAAGGCTCAGGGAGGCCTGCCGATCGCTCGAGCAGTGCTGGTTCGTGGTCTTCGACGCCCCTTCCGCCGAGACCAGCCGCCGCCTGGCCGAGCTCCTCGAGGCCCGCAACGCCTTCTACGATGCCGAGCTCGGCGTTTACTACATCACCTCCAGCAGCGCCCGCTACCAGCTGACCATCGCCCACTCCAGCTCGCCCGGGCGCCTGCCACCGCTGCATCAGCAGGCGGACGCCGAGGTCGACGGCATCTCCGTGCTGATCAAGTTCCTCAACAAGCGCAGCGTCGCACGCCACCCCGACACCTTCATCGACGTCGTGATGGCGGCACAGCGGATCGGGGGACGGATCCTCGACGCCGAGCGCCAGCCGCTCTCGGTGGAGGCCTTCCGGCAGCGGTTCGACATCATGCCTGCACCTTGAGATCTCCCGGCGCAGCGTC
>JBKHEO010000179.1:0-2560 GCA_046540755.1 Halomonas sp.
TCGATCGCCTCGCGCAGGAATTCCGCCTGACCCTCGTTCCAGCAGGGCGCATCGGGCAGGGCGATCTCCTCGGGGATCGGGGCATGGCGATCGATGAAGCGCTTGATCGACTCGGGGTCGGAGGCGAGTCCCAGCTGCTCGAAGAGTTCGGTGAAGGGGTGGTCGGGGTGTTCCATGGTGGCGCTCCTTGCGTGGGTGGGGCGGCGCGCACGGCGGCCGCGGGGAATGCCCCTACCACCATAGCCATTCGCCGCCGTCCGTGCTTGATGGGCGTCAACGCTTCGGCTCAGGGCCGCTCGCCCACCAGCGGGGTCAGGAAACGCCGGCGCCGCTCGGCGTCGGGAAGCGGCTGGGCGAGCAGGTGGACCAGCTTGGTCAGTGCCGCCTCCGGGGTCATGGCGTCCCCGGAGAGCACCCCAGCCGCGGCGAGACCCTGGCCGGCGGCGTAGTCGCCGGGAGTGAGGGGACCCCGGGGGCACTGGCTGATCGCCGCCAGCAGCTTGCCCTCGCCGCAGGCGCGAGCCAGCACCCCCAGCAGGTCGGGATTCTCCGGCAGGTTGCCGCCGCCCCAGACCTCCAGCAGGGCGCCCTTGAGGGCGGGGTCGGCAAGCCAGGCCGCCAGTTGACGTGCGGCGATCCCGGGCCACAGCGCGATGCGCGCCACGCCGCCGTCATCGAGGGGCGCATAGTCGGGAAGCTCGAAGCGTGGCGCCCCGCGCTGCTGGCGCGCCAGGCCGCGACCGGGGAAGAGCACCGCGTCGTCGCCGACGCGCTCGCCGAGCGGGGGATAGTGGGGGCTCGCGAAGGCATCGGCGCTCCGGGTGTGCCACTTGCGGGCGCGCACCCCGCGCAGCAGCCGGCCACCGAAGGCGATGGCGACCTCCTGGAGCGCCGGGTTGGCGGCGAAGCGCAGTGCCAGCGCCACGTTGTCGGCGGCATCGCTGCCCGGGGCCTCCAGGGGCTGCATGGCCCCGGTCAGCAGCACCGGCCGGTCGATGCCCTGCAGCTGGTAGGCGAGGCTGGCGGCGCTCCAGGCCAGGGTGTCGGTGCCGTGGAGCACCACGAAGCCGGCGTGGTCGCGATGGCGCGCGGCGACGATCCCGGCCAGGCGCGACCAGTCGCTCGGGGTGGCGGCGCTGGAATCGATGGGGGCATCGACGGCGATCACCTCGTAGGCCGGCAGCCCCGCGCCGGTCGCCGGGGGCAGGGCCGCGAGGGCGCGGTCGAGGCGAGGCGCGATCTCCCCGCCCGGGGCGAGGCCGCGCCCGGTCTCCACCATGCCGAGGGTCCCCCCGGAGTAGATCACCAGCAGCGGACGGTCGGGATCGGCCATGACACTCTCCTCCTTGCTCAGCGGGTGACCACATGGCCACCGTCGTCGACTTCCAGGCGGCGGTTGCGACCGGCGAGCACGCCGAAGGTGGCGGCGAGGGCGCAGATCGCCACCAGCACGCCGCTGACCGCCGCGAGTCCCAGTCCGAACTGGAGCATGACCCCGACCCCGAGCGGACCCATGGCGGCCAGGGTGTAGCCGCCGCCCTGGGCCAGGCCGGAGAGCTTGCCGGCCAGGCGCGAGTTGCCGCTGCGCAGCACGATCAGGGTCAGCGCCAGGCTGAAGCAGCCCCCTTGCCCCAGGCCTAGCAGCACCACGCCGAGCCAGCGCAGCGAGGGAGGCGCCTGGAGCAGCAGCAGGAAGCCGCTGGCGGCCAGTGCCAGCACACAGAGCAGGGCGGGGCGCTGGTCGCGGCCCAGGCGGGCCAGCCAGGGTGCGGCCAGGGCGGCAGGCAGCTGCACCATCACCGAGGCGCCCATCATCCAGCCTGCTTCGGCCTCGCCGTAGCCGCGCTGCACCAACAGGGTGGGCAGCCACCCGAAGACGATGTAGGCCAGCGACGACTGCAGCCCCATGAACAGCATCACCTGCCAGGCCAGGGGCTGTCCCAGCACCGCGGCCATGGAGCCTTCGCCGCTGGAGAGGCCGGCCTCCTCGCGGCGCGGCGCCAGGGCCAGCCAGGCGACCAGTGCCGCCAGCGCCAGCGTCGACCAGCTGGCCAGTCCCAGGGACCAGCCGTTCAGCCACTCGGCGAGGGGAATGGAGAGCCCGGCACCCAGGGCGCCGCCCAGGCAGAGCGCCATGGTGTAGACCCCGGTCATCAGGTCGGCGCCGGCGGGCAGTTCGCGCTTGACCAGTGCCGGCAACAGGGTGCCGGCCACACCGATGGCCGCGCCCACCATCAGGGTGCCCAGGAAGAGGAGGGCCAGCAGCGGCACGCCGCGCAGCGCCAGGCCGGCGGCCAGCAGCACCAGCCCCGCCGCCAGCGCCCGCTCCGGGCCCAGGCGCCTGGCGAGCCAGGGAGCGAGGGGGGCGAAGAGTCCCAGGCAGAGTACCGGCAGGGTGGTCAGGGCGCCGATGGAAAGTGCCGACAGCCCGGTGTCCTGCTGGATGCGGGTCAGCAGCGGTGCCAGCGAGGAGAGGGCGGGGCGCAGGTTGAGCCCCACCAGCACCATCAAGCCGATGAACACCGCCAGGGATCGGCGTGGCGTGCGCTCAGTCATGGTC
>JBKHEO010000180.1:0-2555 GCA_046540755.1 Halomonas sp.
CAGCAGGTCGGTGTAGAGCTCCTCGAACTTCTCGTGCAGCTGGAAGAACTGCGGGCCCTTCACGTTCCAGTGGTAGCCGCGCACGTTCATGTAGAAGATCTGGTAGTTGGCCAATAGCTCGTTGAGCTTCTCGGCCAGCTGGCTGGCGCTGGCCTCGTGCAGGCCGATACGGTTGGTGTCGCTCATGGGTCGTCTCCTGGGTCGCTGTGGGTTCATGGTCGCCGCACCGCCGCCTGACGGCCAGCAAAACCTGGCCATGGGGATCATAGCCGTGTTGCATGACATCTTGGCACGCCAGGCCGATTTCAAGTGACCCTGCGTCAAGCCGCCGCGCCGGGCACTCTCGAGGCATGCCGGCTTCCCCCTGC
This sequence comes from Halomonas sp., assembly GCA_046540755.1. Lineage (GTDB taxonomy): Bacteria > Pseudomonadota > Gammaproteobacteria > Pseudomonadales > Halomonadaceae > Halomonas. The sequence goes on from JBKHEO010000180.1 coordinate 369, forward strand.
CCGGGCGCGGCGCCTACACTGGAACCAGCCCCTTCCCGGAGTGACCCCATGCGATCCTGGCCGCTGCTGCTCCTGCTGGCCCTCGCCGGCTGCCAGACCCTTCCCGACACCCTGCCCATGGCGGATCCGCCGCCCGCGGCGGCCTGCCGCTGGTCCGCCGGCGGCGGGGAGCACGGCGAGGTCCTGCGCCGCGCCGTCGATGCCCTGGAGGCCGACGGCTTCCTGATCCGCCACACCGCCACGGCACCTGCGCTGGTGAGCGCCGAACGCACCCGCATCCTGCCTGGCTACGGGGATCGCTACGACGACTGGGAGCGTAGCGGGGTGTTCGGCGGCGTCGGCCTGGGCGGCGGGCGTGGCGGCGTCGGTGCCGGGGTGATGATCGGCTTCGGCGGGGTGGGCAGCCTGACCCGTGACGCCACCGAACTGGAGCGGGTCTCGCTGCTGGTCAGCGGTGACGAGGTGCGGGTCAGCCGCGACCTGCAGATCATCGACTGGCGCGGCGAACTGGTGGAGGCGCGCAGCGCCAGCACCGAGGCCTTCTGCCGCGACCTGCGTCGCGCCATGCAGGCGGGAGGCACGTCATGAGCCGCCTGCCGATCGCGCTGCTGCTGTCGCTCCTGCTCGCCGGCTGCGCCACCCCGCGGGCCGAGCCGCCGCCCGCCGAGCTGACCGTCGCCGCGCCACCCGCCGAAGCGCTGGAGGCCGCCGCCGAGGCGCTGGTGGCGGGCGGCTACGTGGTGCGCCATGCCGATGCCTCCCTGGGACGGCTGGAGGCGGTGTTCTCGCGCTGGCCCGGCTATCGGGTGCGGGTCGAGGTCGAAGGCGAGGGGGAGGACAGCCGGCTGCGCCTAGCCGCCAGCCGCCATGACCGGGCACTACCGCCGAGCACCCTGGAGGCGCTGGCGGCACAGATCACCGCAAGGGTGTCGGCCGGCGACTGACCGCGGGCCGGCCGGCGGCCCTCAACTGGCCTTCGCCGGCGCCGGGCTCAGGTCGAGCCCCTCCACCATGGCCAGCACTCGGTCGCGCATGGCGGCCAGGGCGTCGAGGTCGTAGGGAATGGCCTCGCCGTGGCCCCACACCGGCCCCGGCCAGGCGTCGTCGCCCTCGCGACGCAGCACCAGGTGCATATGTAGCTGGGGCACCCTGTTGCCCAGGCTCGCCACGTTGAGCTTGTCGGCCGCAAGCAGCGCCTTGAAGGCGCAGCCGAGGCGCCCCGCCTCCCGCCACAGCTGCTGCTGCTCCGCCTCGTCGAGCTCGAAGAGCTCGCTGACACCGAGCTTGCGCGGGATCAGCAGCAGCCAGGGGAAGCGAGTGTCGTTCATCAGGCGCAGCTGGCACAGCGGCAGTTCGGTGATCGGATAGCTGTCTTCCACCAGGCGGGAATCGGGCTCGAAGTGGTCCATGGTGCTCTCCCGGGTCGTGAACAGGGCGCGTGGCCTCTCCGGCATCATGCCACAGGTCGGCGAGGAGTTTCCCCACGCGGCCGAGGTCGCTAAGCTGTGCTGCGCGAATCGCAAAGGACGCTCCCATGACCCTGATCGAGGCGCTGGCCCTGCTGCTGATCGGCACGCTGGCCGGCTTCATCAACGTGCTCTCCGCCGGCGGCTCCATGCTCACCCTGCCGCTGCTGATGTTCCTGGGCCTGCCCGCCCAGGAGGCCAACGGTACCAATCGGGTCTCCATCGTCCTGCAGAGCGTCTCGGCGGTCTATCACTTCTTCCGTGCCGGGGCGCGCCACCTGGCGCTGTCGCTGCGCCTCTCGGTGCCGGCGGTGGCTGGCTCGCTGATCGGCGCCTGGCTGGCCATGCGCACCGGCGACGCCCTCTTCGAGGCGATCCTGATCGCGGTGATGGCGGGTGCGGCGCTGCTGATGCTGCTGCCCCAGCCACGCCTGGACACTCGGCCACTGACCGCCGAGCGGCTGACCCCGGCGGTCTACCTGGCGATGTTCGCCATCGGCCTCTATGGCGGCTTCATTCAGGTCGGGGTGGGGATCCTGTTCATCGTGGTGCTCTATCGCATGCTCAGGATCGACCTGGCCCAGGTGAATGTCTTCAAGGTGCTGATCATCCTGGTCTATACCCTGCCGGCCCTGGCTCTCTTCCTGGCCAACGACCAGGTGCGCTGGGGCTATGGCCTGCTGCTGGCGGCGGGCAGCATGCTGGGGGCCTGGCTGGCGGT